>NZ_CP022188.1:1221733-1527166 GCF_003111665.1 Parazoarcus communis
TGGAACCTTTCCCGGCAACTCTTCCCGTTATTCATACCCCGATCAAGCCTCTCCAGCTCGGTACAGGGAGCTTCAGCTTGGGCTCCGTCGACGTATGGCTCGCAGAGGTTACTGAGGTGAATCCAGTTCATCTCATAGCGAAACTGAGAAAACAGTGAATCTAGACGATTCTTCACATCGTCTAGATTGACCCCTATGGGTGCCACGAGGCCAATGACAAGCTCGCAGTCTTTAGAATGCTGAGTAATGCTCATTTATAATTTGTCTAAGGTTGGCGCGATATCCTGACTGATGTCCTCTGCACGAGCTCTCGTTGCAATACCGCCAGAACATGTAATCTACAAATCAATAAACATAAATTACATCGCTAAAGTATGCTGCCTCTATGCTTCCGCAGTGTTTCCTGGACTTGAATCACTGGGGAGGATACGCGCAATTTATCACCTTGGGATAAACGGACGCGGTCGCTACGAATCCTGTTCTATGATCTCATGAACGAGCTAAGCGTGGAGCATCGCTTAACTTCCGCGTGCAAAAGTGCATCAACCCCTCTTCCCCCTCTGACCGCCAAAGCTCGTACCTCACCCGCCCAGAGCGAAGCCCCCTGTGGGCAATGAACTCCACTGGGATTAGCTAAACAGGAGAGATGAGAGGATCCTGAACAACGCCACTTGCTGGGGCAAATCGCCCTAGGGACAGGGCGCATGGCGGAGGCTATGCACACAACCTGTGGCTCGCCCCAAAACACGTACAAACGCTCCTAGCGGCGCGGCGCTCGTAGCCAATAGCCCGACAGGAGCTGGTGGTCGAAACTGAACACATGCTCCCCAGGCTCATCAGTACACCGGCCAACAAGACGATCAAAAAATTCGAGCTTGCCATCATTCACCCAAACCTTAGCGCCGCACAGGGGGCATTCTGCCGCGTATCTGACAAGCCTCAGGTTATATCCGTACGTACGATTGTTCTCGGCCGCGTCGTCGTCCCATGTAAGTTCAACCTGACAGTCACGTTCCTTGAATGGGTAGAAGAGCGGCGACGCCATAATGACTTTTCGGTCATAGAGGCGGGCCAACGGATGAAGCAGAACCCAGTAGAACACAGCGGACATCAGCATCAGCGTCCAGTTCAGCCCTGAAGACGTAGTCGTCGCAAGCGCAAGTAGCAGCAAAAGCCCGGTCATGAGCGCAAGCATCCCGAGGGCCAGTGCAGGAACGTACCGTCTGCGTCCGTCCACCCGCACAGCCCGTTCGCTTTGCCGCCTGAAAAAGAGCGGAAGAAAGAATAACCGCCCCAGCCACGAGAATCTAAGACTGGACTTGTCTTCGTGATAACGCAGCACGAAGGGAAGCTCGCTGTAAGTCGCTGGTAGCGTTGGCTGTTCGACTGTCGCACCGACCGGACGCCATTCCAGCCGATACGTCGCACTGCGACCACCTGGCGAGCGATCTTTGACAGGCCACAGGAGCCCGTCAAAACCTTCTTTTACTGCGCCCGCCGAAAACCGCCCGACGAGCTCGCGAAACATCGTTTCGAGTTCCGACCAGTGATCATTCAGTCTCTTGCGCGCCTTGCTTCCGTCCACGGCCGCTGCGCTTTCGCCCCTCCCCTCAACGACGCTCGACCAGAGCTCCTTCGTCGCTACTGGGTTAGCAGGGGTTCCGTCTTTCCAGTCAGCCGAATGCTGAATCAAGAGGCCCCTGAAGACATCCCACGGAACGCCCCTGTAGTCCGCGTTCCGGTCCGGATCGATGAAGCGTTGAAACCAGCCAGCGTAGCGAACAAGTTCGGCAGGACTGGGCTCAGCCGTCTCAACAGCTCCATCCGAGAGATCACTCATTCTCACACCCCGTAAATAATGCCAATAGTCTAGCAGCGAACCGTCCGGAGACCGTTCCAATACCGGCCGCGTCCAGCATTTACAAGGGTTTGAGCACCTAACCTGACCTCTCCCATCACGCAAGGAGAAAGGTCATGTCGAACGTCGTCATTCTGCATATTCATGGTGTTCCGATCCATCTACGCCCGCTCCCATCGGGTGACATGGCTGTCTGGCATCCGTGCAACGACCCTATCCGAGCCATCGTCGAGCCCATCTGTCGGAACAGAGGACGATGGGAAGGCCAGTACCAGAACTGGATTGTGTTTCATCAGTTTCGCGCCATCGTTTCAGACGAACTTCGCGCAGAGGCCGATCATGGCTAGATCGATCGACCGCACACTAGATTTCGGCATGGACTCGGAGGGGCGGATGCGCTCCATCAGGGAAGTCGATCGCGGGCTCCCCTGTGGCTGCTTCTGCCCAGCGTGTAAAGCCCCATTGATCGCCAAAAAAGGCCCTCACCGCGTTCACCATTTTGCTCATCGCGGCCGAAGCTGTGGAACGGGGCAAGAGACTGCGCTTCACCGGATGGCCAAACAAATCCTCGCCGACGAGCGTCAACTACTTCTCCCGCTTGAGTTCGAGCCTACGCTGTACGAGGAGGCGCTCTTACCCGACGAACTACGATGGCACGGACAACGCCCAGACGTCGTACTGCGCTCGGAATCTACCGTCCTACACGTTGAAATCACAGTGACGCACCGATGCGGCGATGACAAATGCGCAGAAATCACTCGGACAGGGATACCCACCGTTGAGATCGACCTGTCTAGCGCCTACCGTCGCCAACGTGCAGGTTGGACCACTGCAACACTCAGGGGACTAGTTGTCCTCGACCCCGGCATCCGACGATGGTTACACTTGGATATCGCGGTCAAAGATGAGCCCTATGAACCAACACACATCCACGAAGCCACGGATACAGCACCCCAAAGCCCAGCGCCTCCACGAGTGAAGCCGCGCGTCCCGCCAGTGTTGCAAGCGTCGTCGGAGTCACCCATGCAAAGCGGTAACTCACTACTCGTTTTCGATCCATGGTGGGGGTTGGTTCCGCGAGACCCGATTGCGCGAGAAAAGCTCATCAGGGAACTCAACGAGCGAGGCAGCAACTAGGCATCGGGATGCCGCAACAGTCTAAGGTTAAACTTGAAATTTCTTCCACAAAAAGTATACTTCTAAGTATCTATTTTTTATACATTTTTTACGCAGTCAGGCGTCCTTTTCGCGTCTGTCAATTTATGCCTGCATCTCTGCCAAATTTTGCTTAGCAACCTCCTGAGAAGCCGCGCAAATCGAGGAGGGCTCTGCCAATTTATGCCCTTCGCTACAGGTTTTGTAGCGGCGACCATAAATTGGCAAGTTGCCAGTCAATTACTGGCAGAGCGTCACGAGGGGCGGGGATCCGGCAAGCGGTTCCCCGCCCTTTTTTCACCTCAGCGCGCCAGGTCATACCCGACGCGGAATCAGCATGACCGGCCGCCACGCAGACCTGTATCCTCGTCCGGCAGGAAGCGCGTCAGGTTTTCGCATCTACACTTGCGGTATGAACCCTCCAGGACGAACTGATCCCGACACTCAGCAGGCAGCGTCCGCACCGCCCGAGCTCGAAGTGGTAATCGAGATTCCGCGGGGCAGCTTCATCAAGCGCGGATCGTCGGGGCAGCTCGACTTCATCTCTCCGCTGCCATGTCCCTTCAACTACGGTTCGGTGCCAGACCTGCTGGGCCTTGAGGGCGATCTGCTCGATGCGCTGGTGCTGGGGCCGAGGCTTGCGCAAGGCACGCGCGTGCGGGTCAAGGCCTGGGGCGCAGTGACCCTGACCGACAGGGGGATGCAGGATGACAAGCTCGTCTGCAGCGTACAGCCTCCAAGCGCATCGGCACGCGACTTCATCCTGCGTTTCTTTCACCGCTACGCGAAGTGCAAGGGACTGCTGAACTTCTTCCGTCGGCAGCCCGGGCGCAACGCCTGCGAGGGCTGGTGCGAGGCTGGCGTTGCCCTTCGTCGCGCACGGCCGAAACCCGGTACATGGAAGGGGGCGCCGGTCGATTTCTGATATTTGTCGGCGTGGCGGATCACAGCCAGGATTGCCCGGCGTGCAGCGGAACCATTTGACCGCATCGCCCCCTTACCTTGTGCATTGCGGCAAACTGTCGCCACAGGACATGAGGCGCTTATGAACGAACTCAACATTCCCGACCCGCAATCACTCGAAGCCTGGCTCGACGGCCGCATCGGTCCCTGGATGGGTAGCCTGGTCGCAGCGGCTCTGGCGCTGACTCTCGCGCTGGCGACACACAGCCTGATCTACGTTGCGCTGGCCCGATTCGTCCGTGGCAGTACGGTGGGCGAGGCCTTCGTGCGGGGGACACGCATGCCGATGCGCTGGGCCATGCTCGCGCTCGGCGCCCTGCTCGGGCTTGAAGGCCTGCCGGCCGAACTCCCCGGCGTGGGCCCGGCGCACCAACTTCTGGTGCTGCTTACCATCGGCGCACTCACTTGGACCGCGCTGCGTGCGGTGCATGGCGTCGGGGCCGGTGTGCTCGACGACTATCGCGGCAGCAAGATCGAGGACGAGTACCAGGCGCGCCGGGTACGAACCCAGACCCGGGTGCTGACCCGCATCACCGGGTTTCTGGTGGTCACGGTGGGCGCCGCCGCCATGCTCATGACCTTTCCCGCCGTGCGCCAGATCGGTGCCAGCATGCTGGCCTCGGCCGGTGTGGCCGGGCTGGTGGTGGGTTTCGCCGCACGCCCGGTGCTGGCCAACCTGCTGGCTGGCCTGCAGATCGCCCTGACCCAGCCGATACGCATCGGCGACGTGGTAATCGTGGAAAAGGAGTGGGGCTGGATCGAGCAGATCTTCAGCACCTACGTGGTGGTGCGGGTGTGGGACGAGCGCCGCCTGGTGGTGCCGCTCAACTACTTCATCGAGAACCCTTTTCAGAACTGGACCCGTGACAGCTCGCAACTGATCGGCTCAGTCCATTGGTGGGTGGACTACCGCATGCCGCTCGCGCCCCTGCGCACCGAACTCGAACGCCTGTGCAAGCTCGCCCCGGAGTGGGACAGCCGGATACAGCTCCTGCAGGTGGTCGACGCAAGCGACCGCGCGGTGCAGTTGCGTGCCCTGGTGAGCGCACCGGATGCGGCCAAGGCATGGGATCTGCGCTGCCGCATCCGCGAAGGGATGCTCGACTTCATCCAGCGCGAGTATCCGCAGTTCCTGCCGCAGATCCGCGCCGAGCCGGCGGCCGACAGAACGGCGGCCGCCTTCGATGCCGTTTGATGCCAGTCCGCAGTCACTCAAGCATTCAGCGCAGCGCCGCACAGACATCCCTGACACAGGAACGTAACCACCGATGTGCCGGCTCGGCATCCAGCCGTGGGTGCCACAGCATTGAAACCGAAATTTCCGGCAGCGGAACGGGCAAGGGAAAACTGAACATACCGCTGCGCAGGCCACCGGTATGGCGTTCGGGGACACTGGCGACCAGATCCGAAGCCCGTGCCAGGGCCAGCGCAGTGGAAAAGCCGCTGACAATCGTGACAATCTCTCGTTCGAGGCCAAGTTCCGTCAGCGCCTCATCGATCGGCCCCTTGTCGAGCCCCTGCCTCGAAACAAGAATATGCGCGGCGCTCGCATAGCGCAGCGGTGTGAGCTCACCCTGACTCAGCGTGTGCCCCGCACGCACCACGCCGATGAAACGGTCCCTGAACAAGGCCTGCACACGCAGCTCCGGTGCCGCAGATTTTCCCACCACGCCAGTTTCAAGATCGACGAATCCGTCGCGAAGGGCCCTGCCATCCTTGTCGGGCTTGTGCACGAAGCGCAGGCACACTCCGGGCGCCTCGTCGCGGACGCGCGCGATTAGCGCCGGGCCGAACGTCTCTGCAAAGCCTTCACTGGTCCGCAGCGTGAAGGTTCTGACCAGGCGCCCGAGATCGAGCTTCTCGACCGGGCGCAGCACTGCCTCGGCATCCTGCACGAGTTGGCTGGCCCGTTCGCGCAGTTCGACCGCCCGCGGCGTAGGGACGAGACCCCGCCCCGCTCTGACCAGCAGTGGATCGCCCGTCACCGTGCGCAACCGCGCCAAGGCCCTGCTCATCGCGGACGGGCTCAGCCTCAGTCGCCTTGCAGCCCCCGCCACACTGCCCTCGGCCAGCAGGACGTCGAGGGTGACAAGCAGATTCAGATCGGGTTTCGACATCAATCAAGCATAGCAGCGGCCGGTCGATATATGGCGTCAAACGCAACATTAAAGTGCAAATGCTGCGTCTTCCGCCATGCAACTGAGCGTTCTACGATTTCGACATGCCAATAGCGGGCATTGCCGACAACAGGGGCTCATCATGAAAACAATCGAAACTGAACGTGTTTCTTCCATTGCGGACCCGACGAAAGCCGCAATCCCGGTCCGTGGCGCGCTCGTCAGTCTGTCGCTATCGGTATTGCTGTCCTCACTTGGCACCAGCATCGCCAACGTTGCCTTGCCGAACCTCGCGGAAGCCTTCAATGCGTCATTTCAGGCGGTGCAATGGATCGTCCTCTCCTACCTCCTCGCCATCACGACCCTGATCGTGAGCGTCGGCAGGCTCGGCGACCTCATTGGCCGCAAACGCCTGCTACTGGTCGGAATCGCGCTGTTTACCGTTGCCTCAGGCCTGTGCGGCATCGCGACCTCGCTGCCGATGCTGATCGCTGCCCGCGGGCTTCAGGGCCTTGGCGCCGCCATCATGATGGCCCTTGCCATGGCCATCGTCGGAGAGATCGCGCCGAAGGCGAGGACCGGCAGCGTGATTGGCCTGCTCGGAACAATGTCAGCAATCGGCACCGCACTCGGGCCATCGCTCGGTGGCCTGTTGATCAACGGCTACGGCTGGCCGGCAATCTTTCTCATCAACCTGCCGCTGGGCATTGTGGCGCTCGTACTCACCGATCGCTACCTGCCACGGGAACTCGCACACACCGGTGCCGGGCGCCCCACTTTCGACGTGATCGGCACGCTGCTGCTCGCGCTGGCACTCGCGGCCTACGCGCTGGCAATGACAACAGGCCGCGGCGGTTTCGGCCTGCACACACTGGGGCTGTTGCTGATCGCAGCGACCGGGATCTGCTTGTTCGTGCGTGTCGAATCAAAGACCGCATTCCCGCTGCTTCAGCTTGAGCTCTTCCGCAGCCGGAGCCTCAGCAGCAGCCTCGCCACGAGCGCAATCGTATCGACGGTCATGATGTCGACACTGGTTGTCGGGCCGTTCTATCTGGCACGCGCACTCGGACTCGGGGCGGCATCCGTTGGACTGGTCATGTCGGTTGGCCCGCTCGTTGCCGCACTGACCGCCGCCCCTGCCGGGCGCATCGCCGACCGCTTTGGCGCGCAAGGCGTTTCCAGCCTCGGACTGATCGGCATGGCAAGCGGATCGCTTGCGCTATCCATCGTCCCCTTCACACTCGGCATCCCTGGCTACATCACGCCTCTTGTGGTGATCACCGCAAGTTATGCCTTGTTCCAGACGGCCAACAACACCTCGGTGATGAAGGATGCCGGCCCGAACCAGCGCGGCGTGGTGTCCGCCGTGCTCAATCTGGCGCGGAATCTCGGCCTTGTCACTGGTGCGTCGGTAATGGGTGCGGTGTTCGCGCTGGCCTCCGGAAGCGCCGACATCACGACCGCATCTCCCGCATCCGTTGCGCTCGGCATGCGGCTCACCTTCGCAGTCGCAGCGCTCCTTCTCGCAGCCGCACTTGCGATTGCATACCGCAGCGTGCCTCGCCAACCGGAAGCCGCCTCTCAGCCAGCCAGTTCGCGGGGACGCTGAATACTGGCAACAGAAGCGTCGCGCCGCGCTTGAAACCTGCTGGCGCAGGCGTGCGGTTCCGCTTGCGAGAGGGGCAGACCTGTCAGTCCGGCTGCCCCTCGATGGATTACGCCACCGGCACCGGTGTGCCGGAATTGACGCACAGCGAGTGGTTCAGCGCGATGATCGACTTCTTGTAGTCCTCGCGCTCGACGATGAACTGCATGTTCACCTGACGCAGGGTCTGCGACACGCAGTTCACGTTCACCTCGGCTTCGGCCAGCGCCTGAGCAGCGCGGGCGAGTACGCCGGGGATGCTGATGTTCGAACCGATGGTGCACACGATGGCGCTCGGCTTGATGGAGACCACCTGGTAAGTGGTCTCCAGCTCATCGATCAGCGCCGGCGTGACCGAGTTCTCCCACAGCAGGTGGGCGATCGAATTGGCGTTGGTGGCCTTGAGGATGTAGGACACGTCGTGACGACGGAAGATCTCCAGGATGCCGAGATCGAAGCCCACCGTGCCAACCATGCTCGGGTCATGGATCTCCACCAGCGTCACCTTGTCGCTGCCGGTCACGATTTCCACGCGGGCGCGCTCACCGACGTAATCCTTGGTGATCAGCGTACCGGGATGCTCGGGCTCGAAGGTGTTCTTGAGACGGATCGGGATGCCGGCCCGTTCCATCGGCTTGGACGCCTTGGGATGAATGGCCTCCATGCCGACATCGGCCAGCTGGTCGGCCACGTCGTAGTTGGTGGCGCCCACGATCACTGCGTTTTCCAGGCCGACGATGTTGGGGTCGGCGGACGAAAGGTGAAACTCCTTGTGGATCACGGCCTCGGCCGGTCTCACTTCCACCGCGATCTTGCTGAACGTGACCTCGGAGTATCCGCGGTCGAACTCGCGCATGATGCCCTCGATCCCCTTGGTGTAGCCGGTGGCCACCACCACGTTGTTCGCCAGATCAAGGTCCTTGAAGCTGTTGCTGATGCGCTGGTCGATGGTCAGAGCCTCGTCATCATGGAAACCTGCGAGATCGAGCAGGATCGCATTCACTCCAGCAGCCTTGAGCATCTCGACCGCGTTGAATGCGCTGTGCGATTCGCCGATCGATGCCAGCACCTCGCGTGCCGCCAGCAGCACGTTCTCGCGGCTCAGGTAACCACTGGCCAGCACGTGGTGCATGGCATCAAGGTATTTCCTGGCTTCGCCAATACGCGTATCCACGAATGCATCGGCCACATCCAGCGGCAGGCCCAGTTCGGCGAAACCCGCGTTGAGCTTCTTGAGGCTCACGGCCAGGCCATTCAGCGCACCGTGGTAGTCCTTGCGCTCGGCAAACAGCGCATAAATGCCGGGCTCGCCCGTCTTCTTGTGCTCAAGCAACTGGTTGGTCACACCCGAATAGGCCGACACCACATAGATACGGCCATAAATGCGCGTCTTGTCGTACAACATGATGTGCCGCAGCACATCTCCGAATGCCGACATTGACGTGCCACCGATTTTTTCAACCGAGATCATGGGTGCCCCCGAGCTTTGAATGACGTAATCCCCGTACCGAGCGAAGGATCGAGCGAAACCCGGTAGTTTAATGGATTGTGCGATGTTTTTATGCGTGGGGATGGTGCATGTGCAGGGCGTTGCAGAAACCGGCCTGCACATGCCGGCGCGAGAGGCGAATCTGGCCGTCTGGCAGGCAGCCTCCGCTTTATGCGTAGAATGTTGATCGCTGATATTGATGCCCAGGCAAACAGGACATGACCACACCGACCGGCAAGACCCTTCTCCCTTTCTCCGAGCTCGAAGCCCTCCTGGCACGGATCTTCGTGCGTCACGGCACCTCGGACGACGTGGCAAAGGTGCTTGCGGCAAACTGCGCCAGTGCGCAACGCGACGGATCTGACAGCCACGGCGTTTTCCGGATCCCGGGCTACCTCTCCACGCTGGCCAGTGGCTGGGTGAATGGCAAGGCGGTTCCGCAGGTGGAGGATGTCGCACCCGGCTATGTGGCCGTGGACGCCGGCAATGGCTTCGCCCAGCCCGCACTGGAAGCCGCCCGCCCGCTGCTGCTGGAGAAAGTCCGGCACAACGGCATTGCGCTGCTCGCGATCCGCAACTCCCACCATTTCGCGGCCCTGTGGCCGGACGTCGAACCCTTCGCACAAGAAGGGCTGGTCGCCCTGGCTTTCGTCAACAGCATGGCCTGCGTCGTACCCCATGGCGGCCACAAGGCACTGTTCGGCACCAACCCGATCGCCTTCGCCGCGCCTCGCGCGGGTGCCAACCCGCTGGTGTTCGACCTCGCCACCAGCGCCATTGCCCACGGCGATGTGCAGATTGCCGCGCGCGAAGGCCACACCCTGCCCGAAGGCTATGGCGTTGACCGCAACGGCGAGCCGACCCGGGACCCCGCCGCGATTCTCGACGGTGGCGCACTGCTGCCATTCGGCGGCTACAAGGGCTCGGCGCTGTCGATGATGGTCGAACTGCTCGCGGCAGCGCTGACGGGCGGCAATTTCTCCTTCGATTTCGACTGGTCGCAGCATCCGGGTGCGAAGACACCGTGGACCGGCGAGCTGCTGATCGTGATCGATCCGTCAAAGGGTACCGGCAGCAATTTCGCACAGCGCACGGAAACGCTGGTCGGCGCGATGCTGGACGCAGGCCAGACGCGCCAGCCCGGTGATCGCCGCTACCGCCAGCGCGCAGAATCCGTGCGCATCGGTATTGCGATCGACACAGACGAACTGGCGAAGCTGCGCGCACTGGCGGGCGAAGGCTGAAGGAGCTCGCGGCCCCAAAGCCACCAATCCGTCTGCATGGCCGGACGAATCCGCAGGAACCCTCGGCCCAACGCTCTGGTATGGTAAGTGCCATGACCACAATGATCTCCATCTCCAATCTATCCAAGACCTACGAAGGCGGTTTTCAGGCACTCAAGACCGTCGACCTCGACATCCGGCAGGGCGAGATCTTCGCGCTGCTGGGGCCCAACGGCGCCGGCAAGACAACGCTGATCAGCATTGTGTGCGGGCTGGTCAATGCATCGACCGGCACGGTGAAGGTCGGTGGCCATGACATCGTGACGGACTACCGCGCGGCGCGCGAACTGATCGGACTGGTGCCGCAGGAACTCACCACTGAAGCCTTCGAGACCGTGTTCTCGGCCGTGAGCTTCAGCCGTGGCCTGTTCGGCAAGCCGGCCAATCCGGCCTACATCGAAAAGGTGCTGCGCTCTCTGTCGCTATGGGACAAGCGCAACAACAAGATCATGACGCTGTCGGGCGGCATGAAGCGGCGCGTGCTGATTGCCAAGGCCTTGTCACACGAACCCCGGGTGCTGTTCCTGGACGAGCCCACTGCGGGCGTGGACGTCGAATTGCGCCGCGACATGTGGGCGCTGGTCAGCGAACTGCGCAAGCAGGGTGTCACCGTGATCCTGACCACGCACTACATCGAGGAAGCCGAGGAGATGGCCGACCGCATCGGCGTGATCACCCGTGGCGAGATCATCCTGGTGGAAGACAAGGCCACGCTGATGCACAAGCTGGGCCGCAAGCAGCTCACCGTGCAACTGCAGGAGGCCATCGACACCATTCCCGAAACCCTTGCGGCTTACGGGCTCGAGCGCGCTGCAGACGGTCATGCACTGGTCTTCACCTACGACGCCGAGCGTGCGCAGCACGGGGTCGCCGAGTTGCTGCGCGACCTTGCTACTGCGGGCATCACCTTCAAGGACGTGAACACGACCCAGAGTTCGCTTGAGGATATTTTTGTGGATCTGGTGAAGGAAGAGCGATGAACCTGCACGCAATCAATGCCATCTACCGCTTCGAGATGGCCCGCGCCCGGCGCACGCTGACCCAGAGCATCATCTCCCCGGTGATCTCCACCTCGCTGTATTTCGTGGTGTTCGGCGCCGCCATCGGCTCGCGCATTCCACAGGTCGACGGGGTGAGCTACGGCAGCTTCATCGTGCCCGGCCTGATCATGCTGGCGCTGCTCACGCAGAGCATCGCCAACGCCTCGTTCGGCATCTACTTTCCACGCTTCACAGGCACCATCTACGAAGTCCTGTCGGCGCCGGTGTCCTATCTCGAGATTGTCATTGCCTACGTGGGCGCTGCGGCCACCAAGTCGATCATCCTCGGGCTGATCATCCTCGCCACTGCGGCGCTGTTTGTGCCCCTGACCATCCAGCACCCGCTGTGGATGCTGATGTTCCTGGTACTGACCGCCGTCACCTTCAGCCTGCTCGGTTTCATCATCGGCATCTGGGCCGACGGCTTCGAGAAGCTGCAGCTGGTGCCGATGCTGATCGTCACCCCGCTCACCTTCCTCGGCGGCAGTTTCTACTCGATCAACATGCTGCCGCCGTTCTGGCAGACGGTGACGCTGTTCAATCCGGTGGTGTATCTGGTCAGCGGCTTTCGCTGGAGCTTTTACGGCATTGCCGATGTGAGCCCGGCACTCAGTCTGGCAATGACATTGTTTTTCCTCATCGCCTGCATCGTGACCGTCGCCTGGATCTTCCGCACCGGCTACCGCCTCAAGCCCTGAACGCCACAGTGCAAGGCCACCCGGCCCTGCGCTAGCGCTTGCTGCTGTCGACCTCGCATTCGGGCACGGTATTCCAGTGGTCTGGCGCGCAGTATTTCCAGCGCGCCTTTTCGCGACAGGCAATGCGCGGGAAGAACGACTCTGCGTCGCATGCGGCCAGGTCCGCCTTGAGCGCCGCCAGCCATGCGCGCGCCGGAGCGGACCGCGCAGCGGGCGCCGGTTGCGCAGGCGCTGCCTTGCGCTGCACGGTCTCCGTCGGTTTGGTCCTGGGCTCGGGTTTTGCGGGCTCGACAACGGGATCCGGCGGCGAAGCCGGCGCCACTTCAGACTGTGCCGAAGCCTCGTCCGTCGACACACGCGGCGCCAACGCAACAATCTCCTCTGCCTTTGCAGGCGACCCGGCCTCAGCCTGATCCTCGGGTTGAGCCGGAACATCGGCTGGCTGCACGGCCACTACGGTCGCCGGTGCCGGCACAAGTGCTTCGTCCCCACCACGAAGGAAATAGAAACTGCCGGCTGCAAGCAGCAGCACGAGGAGCGCGGCAGCCAGAACGCGCCTGCGCCCGGTGGAGGCCGCAGCATTTCCCGTCACTGCGCCGGCGCCCGGGGCCGCGGTGTCCGCGACGCCCGCAAACACATCGTCCGCCGTGTCGGAGGGTGCCGGGGTCGGCGGCATGAAGTCGGGGATGATCGTGTCTTCGGCGTGGAAATCGGGCGTGTCGAAGGCGTTTTGCCCCCCATCCCACGGCAGCTCGTATGGCGAAACGCCCGTGTTCGCGACACCCTTCGTGCGCGCGCCACAATGGCTGCAGAAACGGGCATCGGACCGGACCTCATCTCCGCAGGCAGAACACTTCATCACAACACTCGTTTCGTTGACGCCGACATAGTGCAAACAATATTCATTGACCGCAACCGCGTCGTCCATTCCGCCAGCGCACCCGGGTGACGGCTCACCCCGGATGCCTGCATGCGCGCCCGCGTAACAGCCTCTTACCAAGGGCGTACAAGACAGCTACGTTGTTGCCGGAAAGTCCGTGTACCATCCAGGGCACGCCCCACAGACGACACCTATCCAATGCCTGCTTCCGAAGCATTCTCGCGTCGTCATCTCGCACTGGCATTCGCCATTCTCATGCCGTTTCTGGCGCTCGCGCTACAGCTCCGGCTGTGGACCTCGATTGAGCCGCTTGCCTTCGTACTCTTCTATCCCGCGCTCGTCGTCAGCAGCTGGATCGGGGGACGTTCGGGCGGCACCATCGCCCTGATCCTGTCCATCGTGCTTGCCGACTGGTTCTTCATGGCGCCCCTGCAATCGCTGCGCGTCGACGACCCGGCCCATATCGCAAGGATCGTCGCATTCTCGCTGATCGGCATTCTGATCATCTATGCGCACCACCGCTTTCAGCTCCGCACCGAGCGCTACCAGAACACGACCGAAAACATCGATGACGTGGTCTGGGTGCTCGACGCGGAGACCCAGCGCCTGCGCTACGTCAGCCCATCGATCGTCAAGCAGCTCGGGTTCGCGCCCGCCGAGATCATGGCATTACCCATCGAGAGCGCCCTGACCCCGACGATTGCAGCTCAGGTGCGCTGTCTGGCGGCGGGCGACACGGCGCTCGGCAATACGGTCACCGAGGAAGTCAGAAAGACGCGCAAGGATGGCTCGACGGTCTGGACCGAGGTTGTCATGACCCAGGCGCGCAATCAGAGAACGGGCAAGCAGGAAGTCCACGGCGTCAGTCGCAATATCACCGCGCGCAAGTACGCCGAAGAACAGCTGAAGGTCAGCGAACAGCGGATGCGCAAGATGCTCGACAACATCCCCACCGCGATTGCGTGCTGCACGCTCGGAAGCAAGGCCGAGATCGTGTTCCTGAACCGGCAGTTCGTACGCATTTTCGGCTACAGCCTCGACGAGATCCCCGACCTCGGCACCTGGGAGCAGTTGTCCTATCCCGACGAACAATCCCGGCGCAACCTGACGCTGCCGTGGGAAATGGCCGTGGGTACGATCCCCAGGGAAAGCGCCGAGGGCATGGAATCGCGCATCCTGTGCAAGAACGGGTCGATGCGCGATGTCCTGATCAATGCCGACCGGCTCGAGGACATGATGCTGGTGTCCTTCACCGACATCACCGAGCGCAAGCAGGCCGAGCAGCGCCTGCGCCACATGGCGCAGCACGATGCGCTCACGGATCTGCCCAATCGCGTCCTGTTCGACGAACATGTCAGCGTCGCACTCGCCACCGCGCGTCGCGAGGGAAGCCGCTTCGGCCTCATGTTCATCGACCTCGACCACTTCAAGAAAGTGAACGATACGATGGGCCATCGCATCGGCGACCTGTTGTTGCTCGAGGTCAGCCAGCGCCTGCGCCAGGCCGTGCGCGAATCAGACATTCCCGCACGTCTCGGCGGGGATGAGTTCGTGGTGCTGCTGCAACACGTGCACCATGCCGGCGATGCCTTGCGGGTTGCAGAGAAGATCCGGACCCGACTCGGCGAGCCGTTTTCAATCGAAAACAATACCTTCTCGATTTCAGCCAGCCTCGGAATCGCGATCTATCCCGATCACGGCAAGGATTCAATCAGTCTTGCACGCAATGCGGATACCGCGATGTACCACGCCAAGCAAAGCGGACGCAACGCGATCACCCTCTCCGAATCCGGCGCGGCTGCGTGACGGACCCAGAGCACGGCCGCACGCCCTCAGCACCACCTCGCTCCGCGGCAAGCGCCAGCGCACGGGAATGATTGAGTCCCGACGCGGGAAGCCCGGATGCCGGGTTGCGCATCATGGGTCTGCAGTCGTTCAGTTGTAACCCAGTTGCACCACATCGATCAGCTCGGGGCGCTCGGCGCAGTCCGGCGTCATCGACGTGCACGGCGCCGTCTGTGCAGCGGCCAGCGCAAACGAGCGAATGGCATTGATCTGGGACATGTCGGCGTTAAGGGCGTTGGCGGCAACTTGCATAGTTTTGCTCCTGAATGTGAAATCAAATGTAATCGCGAGCGCTGCTTGCAAACACTTCTCAAAGAAAAGTATTTACACAAATGTTTCTGTTAAACAATGACTTGCAGAACCCAAGGAGCGCCATTCTTGTCGCAGTACAATCCCTTTTCAAACGAAATAGAATACGAAGATCATGAGTTACAGGAATGAACCATGCGTCGCCGCATACCGAGCATCGAGTCGCTGACAGCCTTCGAGGCCTCCGCCCGCCACCTCAGCTTTACCCGTGCGGCCGATGCACTGTCACTGACGCAGAGTGCAGTGTCCAAGCAAGTGGCAGTGCTGGAGGATGATCTCGGCGTGCGCCTGTTCAACCGCATCAAGAAGCGCATCTCGCTGACCGAGGCCGGGCAGCTCTACTTCAGGCAGGTCGTCGACGGGCTCGACCGGCTCGAGCGCGACACGGTGTCGATCATGACCCACCGCGGCGCCGGCGACGTGCTCGAACTGGCGGTGATTCCGACCTTCGCTGCGCGCTGGCTGATCCCGCGCCTGCCCGACTTCCAGCGCAGCAACCCGGGCATCACCCTCAACCTCACGACACGGTCCGATCAGTTCCTGTTCAACGACACCGTGTTCGATGCAGCGATTCACTTCGGCGAGTCGGTGTGGCCCGGGGCAACGAGCACCTGGCTGTTCGGCGAAGAAATGATTCCGGTGATGTCGCCCGCACTGTTGCGGCAGCAAGCGTGCGAAGAGCCCGCCGCGCTGGCATGTTTCCCCCTGCTCCATCAGTCCGCGCGCCACAATGCGTGGCGGCGCTGGTTCGAAACGGCCGGGGTCACGGCGGTCGAAGCCATTGGCGGGCCGCGCTTCGAACTGTTCTCGCTGTTGGCCGAAGCGGCCCGCGCGGGCCTTGGCGTTGCGCTGGTACCGCGCTTTCTGGTGCTGGACGAACTGGCCTCGGGCGACCTGGTCGCGCCCTTCGACATCATCCTGACCGAGGACCTCGCCTACTACCTGGCGTGCCCGGAGAGTCGGCAGGACCGCGCCGCCGTGCAGCGCTTTTCAGGCTGGCTGCTTGCCCAGGCGGAGATGTACCGGGCGACACACCCCGCGGATCATTCCCCGGAGCTGTCGCCCCCGTGAGCGGGCCGGCCGCAAGCGCGCCAGACCCGGGGTCCGGTTTCAGGCGAACGGCGCCACACCGATCAGCGACAGGTGCAGATAGCGCACGAACACGAACCAGCCCACCAGGCCCACGATCAGCGCCACGGCGTCGCGCGCGATCCTGCCTTCACGAACCAAGCCCTGTGCGCGGTCGCGTTTGCGGGAGCTGACGAAATCCATGATCGCCCATGCCAGGAAGCTGCCGAACAGCAGCACATCGCCCAGGGTGCCGTTGGCGATCAGGTGCGACAGCGCCCACAGCTTGACCCCGGCGACCATGGGATGACCGATCCTGGCCTTGATCAGCGTTCCGGGCACGTAGGCGGCGGCAAGGAGCACGAAAGCGGGCAGGGTGAGCAGGGCGGCAAGGTGGCGCGTCCACATCGGCGGCACCCACAGCACGACGGGGTCCATGCGCATCTGCCCGTAGCCCCACACGATGAGCACGAAGCCGATGAGCGACACGATGGAATAGGCAAGCTTCCATTTCATCATGCCGTAGTGTTCGATGTAGCGATTACGGTTGTCTTCGGCGAAGATCCGGCTCGAATGGGTGGAGAAGAACAGCAGAAGCCCGATGATGAATGCAGTCATGCGAAAACGCCCCGTTCGAATAGTCAAGTATCGGACCGATCTTAGCAGCCTGCGGCTGCTCTAGAATGACGGCTTTTCCGCGGGGTACAGGAATGAAACTCAACCAGATCCCGATGGGCGCCCGCTTCGAATACAAGGGCATGGTCCTCACCAAGACCGGCCCGATGACCGCAGCCGCGGAGAAGGGCGGCCAGCACTTCATCCCCAAGTTTGCCGTACTCAAGCCGGTGGCAGGCGAGCCCTCGCCACTGCCACCGGCCGAATCGCGCACGCTCGATGCCGACAAGGTGCTCGCCGCGTTCGAAACCTATCATTCAATGGCATTGCGCCTCGCCGACGAGACCGCGCGGGCAGAGCTGGCTGCTGCCCGTGCGCGCTTTCTCGCAGCACTGAACTGAATTCAATCCGGAGCCGACCATGAAGCCCACAAGCCCTGTTGCCCTGCCTGCAGCGGACGTGCCGCTGCGTGCGATCCTGTCGAACTACCCGAAGGTGTTTGCAGCACGCATGGCAGGGCGGGAGAAACGTGCGCTCGGCGATGCCTTCGGACTGTCGAACTTCGGCGTCAACCTCACCCGTCTGCCGCCCGGTGCGGTATCCGCGCTGCGTCATTCGCACTCGAAGCAGGATGAGTTCATCTACATTCTCGAAGGCCATCCCGTGCTGCACACCAACGCCGGCGAAACCCGCCTCGCACCTGGCATGTGCGCCGGCTTCAGGGCAGGAAGCGGCGACGCACACCAGCTCGCCAATCCGGGCGACGCCGATGTGGTCTATCTGGAAATCGGCGACCGTACAGCGGGCGACAGCGTCGTCTACCCGGACGATGACATCCAGGCCACACGGCGTGACGGCCGCTGGGAGTTTGCGCACAAGGACGGCACAACCTACGACTGAGCGCGGCGTCAGGAAGATGGCAGCGCGCTGCGCCTCAGGCAAACACTCGCCACATTTTTTGCGGAGAACGGCATGACAGAGCAGACACACCTTGGTACGGCGTTGCCAATCATTCAGGCGCCGATGGCGGGGGTGCAGGGCAGCGCGCTCACCATTGCCGTGTCAAACGCGGGCGGACTGGGATCACTGGCCTGCGCAATGCTCACCCCGGATGCGCTGCTCAAGGAACTGCAGGCGATAAAGGCGGGCACGGACAGGCCCTACAACCTCAATTTCTTCTGCCACACGCAACCCGAACACAGCAGCGAGCGTGAACAGGCATGGCGGGCCACGCTCGCCCCCTATTACGCCGAATTCGGCATCGACCCGGAGATGATTCCGAGCGCCGCCGGCAGGGCACCCTTCACCGCTGCGACAGCCGATCTGATCGAACCCTTCAAGCCCCCCGTCATCAGTTTCCACTTCGGCCTGCCGGACCCGACGCTGCTCGCACGGATCAAGGCCTGGGGAACACAGGTCCTGTCCTCGGCAACCACGGTCGAGGAGGCGCAATGGCTTGAGGCTGCGGGGGTCGATGCGGTGATCGCGCAGGGGCTGGAGGCCGGCGGCCACCGCGGCATGTTCCTGAGCGACGACATCACGACCCAAACCGGCACCTTCGCCCTGGTGCGACGCATTGTGCGGGCAGTCGATATCCCGGTGATTGCAGCGGGCGGTATCGCCGACGCCGAAGGTGTGGCTGCGGCGATGAGGCTCGGGGCGGCAGGGGTGCAGATCGGCACCGCCTACCTGCTGTGCCCGGAAGCCAGCACCAGCGCCGTTCATCGCGCTGCGCTGCAAAGCCCTGATGCCGCGCACACTGCACTCACCAACCTGTTCAGCGGCCGGCCAGCACGCAGCATCGTCAATCGCTTCATCGCCGAGCTGGGGCCCCTGTGCCGCGCTGCACCAGCGTTTCCGCTGGCATCGACTGCCATCGCGCCACTGCGTGCCGCGGCCGAGGCGCTTGGCAGTGGCGCGTTTTCGCCGCTGTGGTGCGGCCAGCACCCACCGCGCTACGCGGATCTGGATGCTGCCAGCCTTACCCGGGCACTGGCGTCCATGACGCAATCCTGAGCAGGCCGGAAGCGGGCGCTTGAATCCCCCACCCTGTGGACTAGCTTTAACGCAGCAGCCCGGATAGACCCGTCGGCGCCCGCGAAGCACGCCGGCAGGCGCTACGCGCGGTGCAGCATCCGATTCATGCCCGGCGCCGTCCCGCACCGCGGCTTTGCGCCTGGAGAAGCAGTCATGCCGCAACTCGACGATCTGCCACCACTTGCCGTCCAGGCCGATATCGCCGCCCTGCACGCGCATCTTGACGACGTGATTCCGTCAAAGCGTCTGGATGAAAACCTGCTGATCGCGACCTGGAACATCCGCGGCTTCGCCTCGCTCACCCGGGAATGGACCGCGGGCGAACACGACTCCCCCAAGCGCGATCTGCGCGGACTGCTGGCGATTGGCGAGATCGTCCGGCGCTTTGACGTGATCGCGCTGCAGGAGCTCAAAGGCGATCTCAGGGCCTTGCGCGACCTGATGAAATGGCTGGGCCCGAACTGGGCCTTCCTGATGACCGACGTGACTGCGGGCCCGCAGGGCAACGGCGAGCGCATGGCTTACCTGTTCGACCGCCGCAGGGTGGAGCTCTCAGGGCTCGCCTGCGAACTGGTAGTGCCTCAGGAGTGGCTGGATGAGATCCGGCCCGACGCACTGCAACGCCAGTTTGCCCGCACACCCTATGCAGTCAGCTTTCGCTCCGGGCCGGCCACCTTCATCCTGGCCACCCTGCACGTCACCTACGGGGCGAGCGCCGCTGGCCGCATTCCGGAACTGCGCGGCATTGCGCGCTGGATGCGCAAGTGGGCAGACAACACCAACGCCTGGTCGCAAAGCCTGATCGCACTTGGCGACTTCAACATCGACCGCCGCGGCGACCCGCTGTGGCAGGCCTTCACCTCGACCGGACTGACGACGCCGCCAGATCTCGACGCAGTGCCGCGCTCGATCTTCACCCGCGCGGAAAATTCCTCAACGAACAAGCATTACGATCAGGTCGCGTGGTTCACCGGCGACGACGGCAAGGCCCAGCTCAACATGACTTACCGCCGCGGTGGCTACGTTGATTTTCTGCCGTTCGTGTACCGGGAGCTCGATCTGAGCAAGAGTGCGGTGTCGTATCGCGTCTCCGACCACTACCCGCTGTGGGTTGAATTCGGTCTGTGACGCGAACCGGACACTGAATGCGTTCAGTGTGCCGATGCGCGCGCCGGCGCCGACACATCGAGCGGCTTGTGCTCGACCCAGATCAGTTTGCTCGTATCAAAGCCGAGCGCACTCGCCTTGCTCACCAGACGCTCCCGCACCTCGGCGGGGAGTTCGGGGGTGCGCGCCAGAATCCACAGGTAGTCGCGGTCGGGCCCGGTGACGAGCGCCCAGCGATAGCCCGGCTGATCGAGATCGGCAATGTGATAGCCACCATAGAAGGGCCCGAAAAAGGATACCTTCAGCGAGCCGACGTCGCGCTCGCCGAGAAAGACGGCCCGGCCCACCGCCTCACGCCACTCGGCCTTTTTGCCATCGTAACCACGGTTGACCACCTCGACGCTGCCGTCCGCCTGCAGGCGGTAATCGGCAGTCACGTCGCTGAGCCCGCGCTCGAAGGAATGGTCGAGACGCGCGATTTCATACCAGCGCCCGAGATAGCGATCGAGCTCGAAGGGTGACACCGGCGTCACCCCATCCGGTACCGACGTGCATGCACTCAGCGCCGCAACGCTGAGCAGGAGCAGGGCGGCACGCTTCAGGCCTGCGCCCGAAAGGTGCTGGCGCAGGGATCGCCCAGCCATCCGCAAACCGGCGCTCAAGGCCGGTCGCCTTCACGCGGGTCCACTTCGCGAATCACCTCGCCCTCGATCACCAGGCCCTCTGCGGCCGAATCGCGGCCCTGCTGCTCGCGCATCTGCTTGCGCAGATCGCGCGACTTCCACCACAGATAGCCCCAGGCGGCCACGCCGACGGTCAGTACGACCGCGAACAGAAACACCGAAAACATCAGGGCAACGGCAAACAGGCCGACGGTGGCAACGAGCGCCACCGCCTTCTGCAACAGGGTGCGGGGTTGGGCAGGCGAACGCGAGAACTGCTGGAAGAAATTCGCCCGGCTCTTGTCGGTATACATGGAGTTCCTCGGGCAGCAAGGGCTGCCGGTCAATGATAGGTTCAACAGTCAGATTGAAAGCGACGGTAAAGATTCCCCGCCCCCTGCTCAAGCTGGAAAACAGGGGGAGGATCGCTGCGTCAGCGCCCGGTGCCGAACCATTGCCGGCAGATCCGCAACAGCCGGTACAGACGCCCGCCTCCCGCAGCCGGCAGCGGCAATGGGCGACGCGCATACGAAGCCATCTGTGCCCGGGCGCAGCCCTCGCCCGCGCTCACATCCGCCTTCGCCCCTGCATCCGCGGCGGACACAGGCGCTTCATGCCGGGTCTGGTCAGCCATCGATGTTCTCCGGGACAGGAATAGCAGCCATCGCACTCCGCACAGGCGAGGCAGGGCTCAAGCCCGCAACCATGCCGCACATCGCGCACAGGGGCAAGACTGCCGCCTCAGCCGCCCGCTCTCGACGCACACACACCGCCGCAGTGACTCAGGTACTCCAGGTCGCGCGCCCCATCTCCTTGGCACGATACATGGCAACGTCCGCCTTGTGCAGCAGCACCGCCGCGGTGTCGCCGTCGTCAGGGAAACGCGCAATCCCGACACTGCAGGAAATTTCGAGCGCCTGATCGCCGATCTGGAACGGCCGCGACAGGCTCTCGACGATCTTGGTCGCCGTTGCCTCAACCGCCGCCTTGTCGGCGTTGCGCGGCATCAGCACCACGAACTCGTCGCCCCCCATGCGCGCCACCGTATCCTCGTCCCGGAACAGGGCTTCGAGCCTGCGCGCCACCTCGCACAACAGCAGATCCCCGGTGTCGTGCCCGAAGTTGTCGTTGACCGGCTTGAAGCGATCGAGATCGACGAACAGCACCACCACCATCGACGGATGACGCCGCGCATGGCTGATCATGCGTTCGAGGCGGTCCATCATCAAGGCCCGGTTGGGCAGGCCGGTGAGAATGTCGAAGTTGGCCTGACGCCAGATTTCCTCGTCCTTGCGCCGCCGCTCGGTGACATCGGCGAGCAGCACGATTCGATTCGCCATCCTGCCGTCCGTGCCACGCACCACGGAAAGCGTTACGTGGCCGGTATAGGTTTCGCCGTTCCAGCGCAGCCCGTCGAAATCGTCGTCCCAGCTGCCGGCGGGGTGACGACCGATGATCGTACCCAGGTTGCGCGCCCCCGGAACGCTCGGCGACAGCAGGGCCGGACTGCGCCCCACGACTTCATCCAGCCCATAACCGGTGATCGCAGTAAACGCGGGATTGATGCCGGAAATCCGCTCATGGGCGTCGACCACCATGATGCCTTCCGCCATGTTATCGAACACGCTGCGATAGTGCGCCTCCCGCTCCTGCGAAGCCTCCACCACCTTTTCGTAGCGGCCGAGTGCAACCACCAGTGCAGCGCTGGCCAGCAGCAACAGACTGCTCAATACCAGCGCGCGCAAAAATGACTGGTGATTGAGCCTCTGAACGGGTGCCAGTGCTTCGTCGAGCCCGATACCCATGGCGACAATCAGCCCCGAAGGCAGGCGAACCCAGGAAAACTGCCGGTTTATCCCGTCGAGCGCACCCGACGTGACGTAATCACCTTCCATCTGCTCGGGGTGCAGAAGGAAGGGCCTGTCAGGCGGCACGTATTTGCCGTAGTACCCACCGCCGTAGAGCGTTCGCATCAGATAGGCACCATCGGCACTAAGTACCGCAAAGAGGTCGCTTTGACCAAGCTCGAAGGACTTCAGCTTGGCCACCCAGGCGTCGGGAGACACCGCGAGCGAGACCACCCCCCTGAACGCCCCGTCGGCACCCGTCACCCGGCGCGCAAACTGGATGCTCCACTTGTTGGACAGGCGCCCGAGCACCACATCGCTGACCACGAGCCTGTCCTCGGTGGCCCCGGCGAGCGACCTGAAATAGGCCCGGTCACCCAGAAAATTCGTCCGCACCGGCCCCAGCGATGAGTACGACGGAAACCCCTGATCATCGATATGGAACAGCTGAATGACGAGGTCCTGCGCAATCGATTCGGTGACGATCCGCCCCAGCACGTCGAGCGGCTTCGGTCCGGCAAGAACCGCCTCGCGGGCGCTGCGCAGAACAAAGTCGAAGCTGTTGATCGTTGCCTGAATCGAGTCGCCTGCTGCACGCGCCTGCATTGCCGCCTCGGCCCGGATACGCTCGCGCTCGCCCGCCTCGGCCGCGTCCTGAGCCAGGATCAGGTCGCGCCACAGAAACGCAAGCACAAACAGGCAGCCAAGACCGACCACGATTCGGATCGATCGCAGCGGTCGTCTCACACAGGCGGCAAGAACGCTTGATGGGAATCGCGCCATGAAACAGCATCTCCAGGCAGAACGAGCAAAGTATCACGCCCCACGTCTGGTCCGGCAATCGAGACCAATCGAGAAGCGACAGCCCGCAATGAGGCAAATCTAACACTGCCCCAAAAGCCTGCATATAGCGTCGAACCTCTGGCTTCATGCCCTGTTCGTCAGCATCAGGCCCTTGCCCGCTTTACATCAGTTGCAGGCCTTTCAGCACCACGATCCCGATGCTGGTGCAAAGGATGGAGCCCAGCGTGGTCAGGGCGATGATGTTGGCGGCGAGCACTGAATTGCCGCCCATCGCACGCACCATCACATAGCTCGCTGCGGCCGTCGGTGCCGACGACATCAGCAACAGCACGCCCAGGTCAACGCCGCGGAAGCCCGCCACAATGCCGCCCAGCGCAAAGAGCAGCGGCACCAGCACCAGCTTGCTCGACGCCGCCAGCAAGGTGTTGCTCATTTCAAGACGCAGGCTGCGGAAATTGAGCGTCGCGCCGGTGCACAACAGGGCCAGCGGCAGGGTGAGGTCGGCAAAATACTGGGCCGACTGCACCGCGACCTTGGGCAGGGGAATCTGCAGCCAGGATACGGGCAGGGCGAGCACGATGCCGATGATCAGCGGGTTGGTGACGATTCCCTTCACCATCCGTCCTGTGCCCTGGCGCCGGTGCAGCGACCGACTCAGGGTAACGACGGCCAGAACGTTGAAGAGAATGGTGACCAGCCCCAGATAGAGCGCTGCCGCGACCAGACCGGCATCACCATAGGCATTGACACAGTAGGCGAGGCCAATGATCCCCATGTTCGAGCGGAACCCGCCCTGAACCACCACGCCCCGGTCTTCCGCTGGCTCCACCCACCGTGCCGCGACCCACTCCAGCAGCAGAAAGACCAGAAAAGTACCGATCAGTCCGAAGGCGATCAGCGCCAGATTGGTCGCCTCGCCAAACTCGGTCTTGCTGATGCTGAGGAACAGCACCGCCGGCAGGCCGATGGAGAAGACAATTCGCGAACCGCCCTCAATGAAGCCGTCGTTGAGCATGCCCGTACGGCGCAGCCAGATGCCGAGCCCGAGAATGATGAAGATCGGCCCGGTGACGGAGAATGAAAAACTCAGGACCGCCAGAAAATCTGTCATGAATCCCGCCTCACCGCGCCAGCCAGGCAAGAATCTTCACTGTCGCGCGCTGCGCAATCGGAATCGCCATGAAGGCGGCAATCGCAGCCAGCGGCCAGGCCACGATGAAGGCCTTGACCCAGCGCAGAAAAAAGTCCGGCGGAAAACCGAGATTGAGCCAGGTGATGATCGCGGTCATCAGGAAGGCCATGATGCCCGCCATGATCACAGGCTGAAGATGTTGAGGTTTGAGTCGCAATGTCCTGATCCCGGTGCGTTTGGCGGGCTGAGCCGCGTGGCTGCATGAATCTCCTGATTGTCAGCCATCTTCGCCGTTTCGTGTGCACCTGCACAATACGTTCAAACCGCAAGCATGCGGTGCCCGACCGTCGCGGTGATCGCGCGCGCCGCTGCAGTCAGCCGCAACCGCGACGCTTCCGCTCGGTTTCGATCAGGCGCACCAGCTTGAGTGCAGGCGCTTCGATCTGCTCGACCGGAATGGCCGCAAAGCCGAGATTCATCCCCAGCAGCCGGTTCTCGGCGGCGATCGAGTACAGCGACAGCGCACGCAGCACCACACCATCGCGCAGGGCATCCGAGGCCAGTTGTACATCGTCGATCGGAAAGTTGAAACGCACCGGGAGGTGCAGCCCGGCCAGGCCGCCCAGCGAGGTGATCGAATCGCCAAGTTTCGCTTCGAGCAGGTCACGCAGGCAGTCGCGCCGCTCCTCGTAGATACCGCGCATGCGACGGATGTGTGCAGTGAAATGGCCGCCCTCGATGAACTCAGCCAATGCCGCCTGCTCGAGCATTCGACCCTCACGGTAGAGTTCGGCGTTGCCCACCGTAAATGGCTCGATCAGGTCTTCGGGAACGACCAGATAGGCAAGTCGCAGCCCCGGATACATGACCTTGCTGAAGGTGCCCACATAGATCACCCGCTGCGCAGTGGACAGGCCGAACAGCGAAGCCACCGGGTGCGAGTGGTAGCGCACTTCGTTGTCGTAATCGTCCTCGATCACCCAGGTGCGGTGGCGCTCGGCGAACTCGAGCAGGCGCAGGCGTCGCTCCAGCGACAGCACCGCACCGGTAGGATACTGGCTCGAAGGCGAGACGAAGATCATGCGCGGCGGCTTGAGCCAGTCTTCCTCGCGCGGGTTGATGCCGTTGTCGTCGACCGGCACCGGGTGTATGCGCAGATCGGCCGCGGACAGCACGTTGCGCGCGCCCCAGTAGCCGGGGTCCTCCATCCACACCGTATCGCCCACATCGGCCAGCATGCGCGCGCACAGGTCGAGCGCCTGATGCGAGCCGTTGAGGATGAGGATCTGCCGCGGCGAGCACGACATCATCCGTGTCACCTTCAGGTAATCGGCCAGCACCATCTTCAGCGGGCCGTAGCCGCCGTAGCCATACTGCGCCAGATGGCGCTGCTCGCGCCGCATCTGCTTTGCCAGCAACCTGCGCCAGGTGGGAAAGGGAAAATGCCCCACGTCCGGCAGGCCGGGCATGAAGGCACCCGACTGTACGCGACTGCTCAGCGCCTTGCCGGCGATCGCATTCCCGCGCCGCGACATGCCTTCCTGGCGCGTACCCACCAGGCGTCGCGGCGGCTGTGGCGAGGCAATCTGACTGACTGCGTCGGACACGAAAGTCCCCGATCCGACCCGGCTCTCGAGGTAGCCCTCGACCAGCAACTGGTCATACGCCCGCACCACGGTATTGCGGCCCAGACCGAGCTCTTCGGCCAGCACACGGGTCGGCGGCACGACTGTTCCGGCATCGAGGCTGCGCGTCAGAATCGCCTCCCGAATGCTCAGGTACAGCCGTGCACGACTGCTCGTCGTCGCCGTCTGCTTGCCAAAAGCCTGCACGATCACTTCACAGCTCAGTCGGTTATCCATTGCACCGCACCAAAAATTGGACCCAGCAATATCTACTGAATTGGTTCATACATAATCCGATTTTATCGCCTAGCATAGCTTCAACACGAATTCGACCCATCCAGCAGCATGGACAAAGGCTGCTTGCCAACAAATGAGGACAGGATGACGAACCAAAATGCTTCCGCGCCCCACGTCAGCTTCCGCAACGTGCAGAAGTCGTATGACGGTGAGACGCTGATTGTCCGCGATCTGAACCTCGACATCCGGCGCGGCGAATTTCTCACTTTGCTCGGCCCTTCCGGATCGGGCAAGACCACCTGCCTGATGATGCTGGCCGGCTTCGAGACCCCGACCAGCGGCGAGATCCGCCTCGAAGAGCAGATCATCAACAAGCTGCCCCCGCACAAGCGCAACATCGGCATGGTGTTCCAGAACTACGCCCTGTTTCCGCACATGAGCGTGCTGGACAATCTGCGCTTCCCGCTCAAGGTGCGCAAGCTGCCGGCGGCGGAAGTGGATGCCAAGGCCAAACGCGCACTCGACATGGTGCAACTGGGCAGCTTCGGCAGCCGCTACCCGCAGCAGCTCTCCGGCGGCCAGCAGCAGCGCATCGCCCTGGCCCGCGCACTGGTGTTCGAGCCGCAACTGGTGCTGATGGACGAACCACTGGGCGCGCTCGACAAGAACCTGCGCGAACAGATGCAACTCGAGATCAAGCACATCCAGCAGAACCTCGGCGTCACCGTGGTCTTCGTCACCCACGACCAGAGCGAAGCGCTGACCATGTCGGACCGCATCGCGGTATTCGACAAGGGCATCATCCAGCAGATCGACTCCGCGGAGCGCCTGTACGAAGAGCCGACCAACGCCTTCGTCGCCAACTTCATCGGCGAAAACAATGCACTGGTCGGCAAGGTCGAGCGCATCGAGGGTCACCACTGCGATGTGCGCCTGGATTGCGGCACGCTGATCCGCGCCCGCACCGGCAATGTGTCGACCGGCGACCGCACCCTGGTATCAGTGCGCCCCGAGCGCGTCGTGCTCGACGAATCGGCCAACAGCTGCGCCAATTTCCTCGACGCCGTGGTGAAGGAGTTCATCTACCTCGGCGATCAGGTCCGCATTCGCGTCGACCTGTGTGGCAATCACGATTTCACCATCAAGACCCCGATCTCCAATCTCGATCATTCGCTCAGGAGCGGAGACCGGATTCGCATCGGCATGGACGCGGCACACATGCGTGCGCTCGAGCCCCTGCCGGCAGCCTGAGACACACCACACCCACTGCATTACAAGGAGTCAGCATGAAAATGAAGCTCAGCAGGTCCCTGATTCAAGGCGCTATCGCCACCGCAGCACTGGTCATGGCCGGTAGCGCGGCCGCCGATGTCACCGTGATCTCGTTCGGTGGTGCCAATCAGAAGGCCCAGGTCAAAGCCTTCTACGAGCCCTTTGCCGCGTCCAAGGCCGGTAACGTCACCCCGGGCGAGTACAACGGCGAACAGGCCAAGATCAAGGCCATGGTCGAAGCCGGCAACGTGACCTGGGACGTGGTGGAAGTCGAATCGCCCGAACTGCTGCGCGGCTGTGAAGAAGGCCTGTACGAGAAGATCGACTACAGCAAGGTCGGCGCCAAGTCGGAATTCCTGCCGAAGACCGTCTCGGAATGTGGCGTCGGCATCTTCGTGTGGTCGACCGCGCTGGCCTACAACGCCGACAGGCTCAAGACGGCACCGACCTCCTGGGCCGATTTCTGGGACGTGAAGAAATTCCCCGGCAAGCGCGGTCTGCGCAAGGGCGCCAAGTACACCCTCGAATTCGCACTGCTGGCCGACGGCGTCAAGGCCGACGACGTATACAAGGTGCTGGGCACCAAGGCGGGCGTCGAGCGTGCGTTCAAGAAGCTCGACCAGATCAAGGGCGACATCCAGTGGTGGGAAGCCGGTGCACAGCCGCCGCAGCTGCTCGCGTCGGGCGACGTGGTGATGAGCTCGGTCTACAACGGCCGTATCGCCGCCGCGCAGAAGGAAGGCAAGAACCTGAAGATCGTGTGGAACGGCAGCATCTACGACGTCGATTCGTGGGCCATCCCGAAGGGTTCGCCGAAGCGTGACGAGGCCTACCGCTTCATCAAGTTCGCCAGCCAGGCTGAGAACCAGCGCGTCTTCTCCGCCGAGATTCCTTACGGCCCGACCAACGCCAAGGCTGTGAGCGGCATGGATCCGAAGGTCGCAGCCGACCTGCCGACCGCACCCGAGAACCTGAAGGGCGCCTTCGCCACCGACACCGAATTCTGGGTCGAGCACGGTGAAGACCTCGAGCAGCGCTTCAACGCCTGGGCTGCACGCTAAGCACCCAGTGACAGTGCGGCACCGGCTCCCCTCCCTGGCCGGTGCGGAACTGCCACCCCTGCATGCCCCTGAACAGACCGGAAACTGCCATGACTGCTGCCTCCAACACTGCTGATGCGCTGGTCGCCCCTGCCGCATCCGCGCCGTCGCTGAAAAAGCGCCTGCGCCGTGCCGAGATGCGCAAGAAGCTCCTGTACGGCGCCCTGATCCTGCCCCTCGCCGTCTTCCTGCTGGTGGCCTTCGTGTGGCCGATCGCATCGCTGCTGACGCGCAGCGTGGACAACCCGGAAGTTCATGAAAACCTGCCACTCACGCTGCGCGAACTGAAGGCGTGGGATGGCAAGGACCTCCCCTCCGCAGCGGCCTTCTCCGCGCTGGCAGAGGAACTGGAGTCCGCCAAGGGCAGCCCGGCGATTGCCGAGATCGCCAAGCGCCTCAACCGTGAGGAAACCGGTTACCGCAGCCTGATCATGAAAACCGCGCGCAAGCTCCCCTTGCCTGCGGAGGCAAGCTCGCAGAGCGCGCTGATCGACATCGACGCACGTTGGGGCGAGGCCGAAATCTGGCAGGCCATCCGCCGCTCGGGCAGCGCCACCACACCGTTCTACCTGCTCGCGGCCATCGACCGCAGCATCAATGCAGACGGCGACATCGTCACCGCGCCGCCGGAAGAGGCCGTCTATGTGAACGTGCTGATGCGCACCTTCTGGATGAGCCTGATCGTGACCGGGCTGTGCCTCGTGCTCGGCTTCCCGGTCGCCTACCTGATGGCCAAGCTGGCGACGAAGCAAAGCAACATGCTGATGTTCTTCGTGCTGCTGCCGTTCTGGACCTCGGTGCTGGTGCGTGTCGCCGCGTGGATCATCCTGCTGCAGAACGAGGGCCTGATCAACAAGGCACTGATCGGACTGGGCATCACCGATGCGCCGATGCAGCTGCTGTTCAACCGTATCGGCGTCTATGTGTCCATGGTGCACATCCTGCTGCCCTTCATGGTTCTGCCGCTGTACTCGGTGATGAAGGGCATCTCGCCGGTGTATGTCCGTGCCGCGATCTCGCTCGGTTGCCCGCCGTTCAAGAGCTTCTGGAAAGTGTATTTCCCCCAGACCCTGCCCGGCATCGGCGCCGGCGCGCTGCTCGTCTTCATCATGTGCATGGGCTACTACATCACCCCCGCACTGCTGGGCAGCCCGCAGGAACAGATGGTGAGCTACTTCATCGCCTTCTACACCAACCAGACCATCAACTGGGGCATGGCTGCCGCGCTCTCCGCCGTCCTGCTCGCCGCCACGCTGGTGCTCTACATGATCTATGCCCGCTACCTTGGCCCCACCCGGGTCAAGCTGGTCAAGCCGCGCTGAGGAGATACAGATGCTGCAACCCTATGCATCCCCGCTGGAACGTGTCTGGCACTACGGCCTGCGTGGCCTGGTCGGCATCGTGCTGCTGTTCCTGATCCTGCCGATCCTGGTCATCGTGCCGCTGTCCTTCAACGCCGACACCTTCCTGATGTACCCGATGGCCGGTTTCTCGATGCGCTGGTACGAGGAGATCTTCAGCTCCGGGCAGTGGCAGCAGGCAATGATGAACAGCCTGATCGTGTCGCCACTGTCGACCCTGCTGGCCATGGTGCTCGGCACGCTGGCGGCGATCGGCCTGGTCCGCGCCGACTTTCCGGGCAAGGCGCTGCTGACCGCAATCCTGATTTCACCCATGGTGGTGCCGGTGGTGATCGTCGGCGTGGCGATGTACATCTTCTTCGCCCCGCTCGGCCTCACCGGCAGCTACACCGGCCTGGTCATCGCCCACGCTGTGCTCGGCGTGCCCTTCGTCGTGACCACGGTCACCGCCACGCTGCAGGGCTTCGACTTCAACCTGGTGCGCGCCGCCTCCAGCCTCGGCGCCAACCCGGTCGTCGCCTTCTTCAAGGTCACGCTGCCGCTGGTCGCGCCCGGCATCATCTCCGGCGGCCTGTTTGCGTTTGCCACCTCCTTCGACGAAGTCGTGGTCACGCTCTTCCTTGCCAGCCCCGAGCAGACCACGCTGCCACGGCAGATGTTCTCCGGCATCCGCGAGAACATCAGCCCCGCGATTGCTGCCGTCGCCACCATCCTGATCCTGCTGTCCACCCTGATGCTGGTCACCCTCGAATGGCTGCGCCGCCGCAATGAACGCATCCGCGGCAAGCGCGCCTGATCCCGACTTCCCCAACCGGAAACACACCATGCCCCTTACCCTCAAAGACCCGAGCCTGCTCCGCTCCAGCTGCTACATCGACGGCGAATGGGTCGCTGCCGACGCCGGCGCCACCATCACCGTCACCAACCCCGCCACCGGCGAGACCGTCGGCACCGTGCCGAAGATGGGCCAGGCCGAAACCCGCCGCGCCATCGAGGCGGCCAACGCTGCCTGGCCCGCATGGCGCAGCCTCACCGCCGGCGCGCGCTCCAAGATCCTGCGCCGCTGGTTCGAGCTCATGCTCGAGAACCAGGACGACCTCGCCGTGCTGATGACCTCCGAGCAGGGCAAGTCGCTCACCGAGGCCAAGGGCGAGATCGGCTATGCCGCCTCCTTCATCGAGTGGTTTGCCGAAGAGGGTAAGCGCATCTACGGTGACGTGATCCCCGGTCATCAGCCCGACAAGCGCATCGTCGTCACCAAGGAGCCGATCGGCGTGTGCGCCGCGATCACGCCGTGGAACTTCCCTTCCGCGATGATCACCCGCAAGGCCGGACCGGCGCTGGCTGCCGGCTGCACCATGGTGCTCAAGCCCGCCAGCCAGACCCCGCTGTCCGCACTTGCATTGGCCGTGCTGGCCGAGCGCGCCGGCATTCCGAAGGGCGTGTTCAGCGTGGTCACCGGTTCGGCCGGCGAGATCGGCGGCGAACTCACCGCCAACCCCATCGTGCGCAAGCTCACCTTTACCGGCTCCACCGAGATCGGCATCAAGCTCGCCGCGCAGTGCGCGCCCACGATCAAGAAGCTCTCGCTCGAGCTCGGCGGCAACGCCCCCTTCATCGTCTTTGACGACGCCGACCTCGACGCCGCCGTCGAAGGGGCGCTCGCCTCCAAGTACCGCAACAGCGGCCAGACCTGCGTGTGCGCCAACCGCCTGCTGGTGCAGGACGGTGTGTATGACGCCTTCGCCGAGAAGCTCGCCGCTGCCGTGGCCAAGCTCAAGGTTGGCAACGGACTGGAAGCCGGCACCACCCAGGGCCCGCTGATCGACATGAACGCGGTCGAGAAAGTCGAAGAGCACATCGCCGACGCGCTGTCCAAGGGCGCCCGCCTGATGACCGGCGGCAAGCGCCATGCGCTCGGCCACACCTTCTTCGAGCCCACCATCCTCGCCGACGTGACCCCGGCCATGAAAGTGGCGAAGGAAGAGACCTTCGGCCCCGTCGCCCCGCTGTTCCGCTTCACCGACGAGGCCGAGGCCATCCGCATGGCCAACGACACCGAGTTCGGCCTCGCCGCCTATTTCTACGCGGCCGGCATGAACCGCGTGTGGCGCGTCTCCGGTGCCCTCGAATACGGCATCGTCGGCATCAACACCGGGATCATCTCCACCGAAGTCGCCCCCTTCGGCGGCATGAAGTCCTCCGGTCTCGGACGCGAAGGTTCCAAGTACGGCATCGAGGATTACCTCGAGATCAAATACCTGTGCATGGGCGGCGTGCAGTAAGCAGCGTCGCCAAAACAATACCCTAGGAGAATCAGCATGAACGCAACCACCCTGCCGGCAGGACAAACCAACAGCGCGCTGATGGCGCGTCGCGCCGCGGCCCTGCCGCGCGGCGTCGGCCAGGCTCACCCCCTGTTCGCATCCAAGGCCCTGAACGCCGAGATCTGGGACGTTGAAGGCCGTCGCTACATCGACTTCGTTGCCGGCATCGCCGTGGTCAACACCGGCCACTGCCACCCCAAGGTGATCGCCGCTGCCCAGGAGCAGATCCCCCACTTCAGCCACACCTGCTTCCAGGTCGTGGCCTATGACGGCTACCTGACCCTGGCCGAGCGCCTCAGCGCACTGGCCCCCGGCGATGCGCCGAAGAAGACCTTCTTCGTCAGCACCGGTGCCGAAGCCGTCGAGAACGCGGTCAAGATCGCGCGTGCCTTCACCGGTCGTCCGGGCGTGATCGCCTTCAACGGCGCCTTCCACGGCCGCACCCTGCTCACGCTCGGCCTCACCGGCAAGATCGACCCCTACAAGCTCGGCGTCGGTCCCTTCCCGGCCGAGATCTACCACGCACCCTACCCCTGCGAACTGCACGGCACGAGCGTGGATGACGCCATCCACGGCATCGAGCTGCTGTTCAAGAACGACATCGAGCCGAAGCGCGTCGCCGCCTTCATCGTCGAGCCGGTCCAGGGCGAGGGCGGCTACTACCCCGCACCGGCCGAGTTCATGCAGCGTCTGCGCGCACTGGCCGACAAGCACGGCATCCTGCTGATCGCCGACGAGATCCAGAGCGGCGTCGGCCGTACCGGCAAAATGTTCGCCATGGAGCACAGCAATGTCGTGCCCGACCTCATCACCATGGCCAAGGGCCTCGGCGGCGGTTTCCCGATCGCTGCCGTGGTTGGCCGCGCCGACATCATGGATGCGCTCAACCCGGGCGGCCTCGGCAGCACCTACGCCGGCGCACCGATGGCCTGCGCAGCAGCGCTTGCCGTGCTCGACGTGGTCGAATCCGAGAACCTGTGCCAGCGCGCCACCGACATCGGCGAGCACATGCAGGCCCGTCTGCGTGAAGTCGCAGCCAAGCAGAAGAGCATCGGTGATGTGCGCGGTCTCGGCGCAATGGTCGCGGTCGAATTCTTCCACGACGGCGACCACGCCCGCCCGGCGCCTGAACTGGTGAAGGCCATCATCGCCGAAGCGCTCAAGCGCGGCCTGCTGCTGCTGTCCTGCGGCAGCTACGGCAACGTGCTGCGTCTGATGGTGCCGCTGACCATTGAGCAGAACGTGCTCGACGAAGGTCTGGACATCCTCGCCGCCGCCATCGACGCAGTCATCGCTTCGGCCTGAAACCTGCGCTGATTGAAAGCAGACAAACGCCGCTTGCTGATAACGCAAGCGGCGTTTGTCGTTTACCGCAATGAATACCAATCAACCTGAACGACCGGTCGCGCGTTAGAGGCTTCGCGCACATGTGTGCGCATCACTCTACTGGCGCCACGATGGAATTCCTCACCGATCCGCAACTGCTGATTGCCTTTCTCACGCTCACCGTGCTCGAGCTGGTGCTGGGTATCGACAACATCATTTTCATCTCCATCCTGGTGGACAAACTGCCACCGGAGAAGCGCGCCTTCGCCCGCCGCCTGGGGCTCTTTCTCGCCATGTTCATGCGCATCGGGCTGTTGATGGTGCTGGCCTGGCTGGCCGGTCTCACCACGCCCATGTTCGAGCTCTTCGACCACGGCGTGTCCGGGCGCGATCTGATCCTGATCAGTGGCGGCCTGTTCCTGGTATGGAAAAGCACAGCCGAGATTCACCAGTTGCTCGAAGGCGAGGAGGGCGAAGCCTCGTCGGCGGTCAAGGCCACCTTCACAGCGGTCATCCTGCAGATCATCGTGATCGACATGGTGTTCTCGCTCGACTCCATCATCACCGCAATCGGCATGGTCAATAACCTGCCGGTGATGATTGCCGCCGTGGTGGCATCCGTGGCACTGATGATGGTCGCCGCCGAATCGATCGGCAATTTCGTCTCCACCCATCCGACGGTGAAGATGCTCGCGCTGTCCTTCCTGATGGTGGTCGGCGTGGTGCTGATCGCCGAGGGCTTTGGTCACCCTGTGCCGAAGGGCTACATCTATTTCGCGATGGCGTTCTCGGTGCTGGTGGAAATGCTCAACATCCGCCTGCGCAAGGGCGCAGCGAAACCGGTCGATCTGCGCGAGCCCTACAGCGCCGAAATCTCAGCCCCGGTCGAAACCAGGGCCTGAACGCCAGCGCCTTAGAGCGCCTCGGGCAAGCTCACCACTGCGCGACCACCCGCCTCGAGGGCGGCGCGCAGTCTGGCCGCGTTGTCCACCGCGCCCGGCGTATCGCCATGCACGCAGATGCTGTGCATGACGGCCGGCAGCACCTTGCCGCTTTGCGACACCACGCCACCGGCGTCGAGCATGCGCAGCACGTGAGCAACGAGCTCGTCGTGGTCGTGAATCACGGCGCCGGGCTGGCCACGCGGCACCAGCATGCCGGCGTCGGTGTAGGCGCGATCGGCAAAGATCTCGGCCGCAACCCTCAGCCCGGCGCGTTCACCCGCCTTGTACAGCTCCGACAGCACCGGCGCGAGCAGAATCAGCCCGGGGTCGATGGCACGCACGGCGCGCGCCACCGCATCGGCCAGTGTCGCGTCCTCGCAGGCCTGGTTGTTGAGTGCGCCATGCGGCTTGACGTGGGTCACACGCCCGCCTTCTGCAGCGGCCATGCCGGCCAGCGCCCCGACCTGGTAGATCACCATCGCTTCGAGCTCGTTCGGGGCCATCTTCATCGGCCGCCGGCCGAAGCCCTGCAGGTCGGGATAGGACGGGTGGGCGCCCAGACTCACGCCGGCGGCAAGGGCCGTGCGCACCGTATTACGCATCACCAGCGGATCGCCAGCATGAAAGCCGCAGGCGATGTTGGCCGAGCGCACGACCTGCAGCAGGGCCTCGTCCTCGCCCATCCTCCAGGCGCCGAAGGATTCGCCGAGGTCGGCATTGAGGTTGATCTTCATGTCGGGCTCCAGATCAGTCGTCGACCGCGGTCAGCGGTCGGTACTCGGGTGACAGCGCATGCACCACGCCGCTCACCAGGTTGGCGGAATACAGGGCCGCTTCGTCGACGCCCTCTGCGGCAAAGGGACAAATTGCGGCAAGCAGGGCGAGCGTTTGGGCTTCGGTTTCGCGTGCGATGCGCTCGCCCTCGGCCGCACTGACAGCGGCAAAGCGCAGCGTCTGTCCGGGACGACGGGCCGCAAGCCGGGGGATGTCGCTGCCGATCACGGTCGCAATCTTGGGGTAGCCTCCGGCTGTCTGCGCATCGGCCAGAAGCACGATGGGCTGGCCCTTGCCCGGTACCTGAATGGAGCCCGGCACGGTCGCATCGGACACGATCTCGGTCGCGCCGAGGTGTCCGAGCACTGGTCCCTCGAGGCGCACGCCCATGCGGTCGGCCTCGGCCGTCACGCGGTAATCACTGCCCAGAAAGGTCTCGAATGCCTCCGCCGAAAAATGCTCAGCCTGCGGACCACCGACGACGCGAATCGGGCGCTCGTCGACTACAGGCGCTTGCGCCAGGATGCGCTCGCCACCGCTTGCGGCCTGCGCCGGCAGACGCACGCCGGCGACAAGCGCGCGACCGTCCACGCCGCCAAGCCCGGCACGCGCATAGGTCGACGCACTGCCCATCACCTGCGGCAGCGCCAGCCCTTCAAGCGCAAGCACGGCAATCCGGCCGCTGCCCATGCGACGGATACGCAGGATCTCGCCATCGGCCAGCGTGACCGAGCGCCACGCCGGCAGGGCCTTGCGCTCTCCCTTGCACTCAATCTCGATCACGGCATCGCCCGCCACCGCCACGCGCACGGCGGCGCCACGCGCGACGACCTGCAGGCCGCCGTCAAAGCATTCGATGACCGGCGTGGTGCCGGCGTTGCCGACCAGTGCGTTGGCGATGCGCATCAGCCGGGGGTCGAGCACGCCGGCCCAGGGCACACCAATACGGCGGAAGCCCCTGCGCCCGATGTCCTGTACCGAAGCATAGGCACCGGGTGAAACGATCTCGAGAGCGGCCGGGCTGTTCATCGCAACACCTCCGCATCCTCCGCCCTCGGACTCGTGAGCCAGTGTTGCGGCTCGATTTCACCTGCTTTGAGCGAGCGCTCAATGCGCTCGTATTCGGCCATCGAGACCGGGACGAAGCGCACATGGTCACCCGCGGCCAGAAGCGAGGGCGATTCGCGCCCGGCGTCGAACAGGCTGACCGGACAGCGCCCGAGCAGATGCCAGCCGCCAGGACTCTCCCACGGGTAGATCGCGGTGAGCCCGGTCGCGATCGCCACGCTGCCGGGAGGGACGCGCAGCCGCGGCTCCGGGCGGCGCGGCAGGCGCAGCGCCTTGGGCAGATCACCCATGAAGGGGAAACCGGGCAGGAAACCCAGCATATACACCAGGTATTCACTGCCACTGTGCAGCGCCACGACTTCGTCTTCGCTGACCCCCAGACTGCGCGCGGTCTCGGCCAGATCCGGCGCAAAGATGCCCTCGTAACACACCGGCAGATGCCACAGCCGGCCATTGTCGCCGCCGCTGTGCCCGCTCGCTGCAAACAGCGGGCGCAAGGCTTCGAGCAGAATCTCGCGCCCGGTCTGCAGCGGGTCGAAGAACACGGTGAGCGAGCGAAAGGTCGGCATGGTCTCAATCACACCGGGCAGACCGCCCTCGGCCTGCAGGCGTGCAATGCCGACATCGAGCGCATTCACTGCGGCAAGCAGATCCGGGTCGATTGCATCGCCGAACTCGACGGTAAAGGCAGCATCACCTGCATCCAGCACACACATGCTCACGGGCTTGTTCCTTGCTTTGTCAGGGAGCGGATGTCGACGCTGCGCGTGCAGCCTGATCGTAGCGCCCCGAAAGGGTGCGAAGCAGGCGTGCCAGATCACCGATCTGTGCGTTGTCTTCGGCACTGCCGGTGAAACCGGGCATCAGGCAGGCTTCACGGACGTCGCGGTAAGCCGCGCAAACCTCGCGTCCGGAGTCGGTCGTTGCGAAAAAGGCTTCCTTGCCCAGTTTCCTGCTTTGTACCAGGCCGAGCGCGGCGAGTTTGCGCAGGGAATAGGACACCACGTGGGTGTCCTCGACGTTGAGCACGAAACAGATGTCGGCGAGGCGTTTTTCGCTGTCGCGGTGGGCGACGTGGTGCAGCACCAGCACGTCGATCGGCGTCATGTCCTTGACCCCGGCAGCGGTCATGCAGCGTGTCATCCAGCGCGAAAAGGCGTGCCAGGCAATGATCATCCCGAACTCGAACTCGGACAGTTCGGGCGATTTCGGCGACACCAGATGCTGGGAGGAAACAATTCGACCACAATCCTGCCCGACCAGCGGCACAAGTTGCTTGGGCATTTTTTCCTCACATTTCGTTTACGAATTCTTGACAATTTATAGATGAAATCCCAATCTTTCAACAACGCTGACTTCGATCATCGTGGTTCATGCGTTGGCTTCGCCCCCGGAAATTCGATCCTTCAGTCCCCTCACCGGAGAACATCAAGATGAATGTGAAGCACCGCATCCTCAGCACACTGCTTGGCTCGCTCGCCGCATTCGGCGTGGCGTCTGCCGCTCAGGCACAGACCACGTGGGACATGCCGACGCCCTATCCGGTCGCCAACTTTCACACCGAGAACATCCAGCAGTTTGCCGATGAAGTAACCAAGGCCAGTGCAGGCAAACTCAAGATCACCGTGCATTCCAACGGCTCGCTGTACAAGTCCAACGAGATCAAGCGCGCGGTGCAGGGCGGCCAGGCGCAGATCGGCGAAGTGCTGCTGTCCAGCCTCGCCAACGAAGACCAGCTCTATGCGCTGGACACCGTCCCCTTCCTCGCCACCAGCTACGCCGAATCGCAGAAACTGTGGAAGGTTTCGCGCGATGCCGTCGAAGCCCGCCTGGCCAAGAACGGTCTGAAGCTGCTGTACTCGGTGGCTTGGCCGCCGCAAGGCATCTACTCCAAGACCGCACTGACCTCGATGGCCGATCTCAAGGGCATCAAGATCCGCTCCTACAGCCCGACCGTTGCCCGCATGATCGAACTGATGTCGGCACAACCCGTCACCGTACAGGCCGCCGATCTGACCCAGGCCCTGTCCACCGGCGTGGTATCCGCCAACATCACTTCATCGTCCACCGGCTACGACACCAAGAGCTGGGAGCAGCTCGATTACTATTTCGACGTTCAGGCCTGGCTGCCGAAGAACGTCGTGTTCGTCTCGCAGAAGGCTTTTGATGCACTCGATCCGGCCACCAAGGAAGTCGTGCTCAAGGCGTCGGCTGCGGCCGAGACGCGCGGATGGAAGCTCTCGGAAGAGAAGACTGCCTGGTATATCGGCCAGCTCAAGACCAATGGCATGAAGGTGCTCCCCGCTTCCGACGTGCTGCGTGCAGACCTCGTCAAAGTGGGTGAGAAGATGACCGCCGAGTGGCTGGAGAAGACCGGCGCAGACGGCCAGAAGATTCTCGACGCCTACCGCAAGGCCAAGTAAGCAACAATCCGATCTGGCCCGGCACGCCGGGCCATTTTTTTCGTCCGGAGTCCGCCATGCGAGCACTGCTCGATTCCCTCTACCGCCTGTCGGGTGCGCTTGCCGCAATCGGCATGGTTGCCACCCTGGTCATGGTCTCGGCCGGCATTTTCAGTCGCCCGCTCGGCATCTACCTGAGTGGCACCGACGACTATGCCGGCTACTGCATGGCCGCGTGCGGCTTTCTCGCTCTTGCCTACACCTTCAAGCACGGCGAACACATCCGCGTAAGCCTGGTGATCGAGCGCGTCGGGCCACGCCTGCGCAAGGTGCTGGAGTGGTTCTCGCTCGCGGCGGCCACCACGATTGCCATGACACTCGCCTGGTATGCGGTGCGTCTGGCGTGGCAATCACATGAATTCGAGGATGTCTCTCAGGGCATCGATGCGACGCCGCTGTGGATTCCGCAACTGTCGATGGCCATCGGCACCGTCGTGCTGGTGATCGCCCTGCTCGACGACCTCATCCTCACCACCCTCGGCCATGCTCCGCGGCGCCTCGCCAGCGCGGGCAACGAAGCCGTCCGCATGGAATGAGAGAAACATCATGGAACTGACCATAGCGGCCCTGCTCATCGGGCTGATGCTCGTCCTTCTCGCCGGCGGCGTCTGGATCGGCCTGGCCCTGATGGCCATCGGCATTCTCGGCATGCTCGGCTTTACCCCGCGACCACCGGGCGACGGCATGGCGGTCGCGATCTGGGGCGCCGGCTCGAGCTGGACCCTGACCGCACTCCCACTCTTCCTGTGGATGGGCGAGATCCTGTTTCGCACCAAGCTCTCGGAGGACATGTTCAAGGGACTCGCGCCCTGGCTGGAGCGCCTTCCGGGCCGTCTGCTCCACACCAACATCATCGGCTGTACGCTGTTCGCAGCGGTGTCCGGCTCGTCGGCCGCCACCTGCGCCACCATCGGCAAGATCTCGATGCCCGAGCTCACCCGCCGTGGCTATCCGGAGTCGATGATCCTTGGCACGCTCGCCGGTGCCGGCACGCTCGGCCTGCTCATTCCGCCCTCGATCATCATGATCGTGTACGGCGTGTCCGCCGACGTGTCGATCTCCAAGCTTTTCGTCGGTGGCGTGCTGCCCGGCATCCTGCTCGCGTCGCTGTTCATGGGCTGGGTCATCCTGTGGTCGCTGCTCAACAGCAAGCGCATCCCACCTGCTGACCTGAAGACAAGCCTGTTGGAGAAATTCTCCGCCTCGCGCAACCTGATCCCGGTCGTGCTGCTGATCGGCGGCGTGCTGGGTTCGATCTACAGCGGCATTGCCACCGCGACCGAAGCCGCGGCCATCGGCGTGATCGGCAGCCTGATCATTGCCGCCAGCCAGAAGTCGCTCAGCAAGGCGAGCTTCATCGCCGCGCTGATGGGCGCCACCCGCCTGTACTGCATGATCGCGCTGATCCTGGGCGGTTCGGCTTTCCTGACCCTGGCCATGGGCTACATGGGCCTGCCTCGGCATCTGGCCGAATGGATCGGCTCGCTCGGCCTCAGCCCGGGCATGCTGCTGGTGGCACTGGCCGTGTTCTACATCCTGCTGGGCTGCTTTCTCGACGGCATCTCCATCGTGGTGTTGACCATGGCGGTACTGCTGCCGACCATCCAGTCTGCCGGCATCGACCCCCTGTGGTTCGGCATCTTCGTGGTCGTCGTGGTGGAAATGGCGCAGATCACGCCACCGGTCGGCTTCAACCTGTTCGTGCTGCAGGGGCTGACAGGGCGGCAGATCACCACCATTGCCCGCTATGCCATTCCCTACTTCCTGTTGATGGCACTGGCCGTCGTGCTGCTCTACGTGTTTCCGGGTCTGGTGACCTGGTTGCCGGGCAAGATGATCGGCTGACGCACAAATGAAACGGGCCCACGCGGGCCCGTTTCATTTACTGCAGCACTGCTAAGTGCTGTCACTTTTCCAGCAGACTGCGCAGCATCCAGGCGTTCTTCTCGTGGATCTGCATGCGCTGGGTCAGCAGATCGAGTGTGGCTTCGTCGCTCACCTTGTCGGCCAGCGGCACCACTCTGCGGGCGGTCTTGACGACGGCTTCCTGGCCTTTCACCAGCGCACGAATCATGTCTTCCGCACTCGGCACGCCCTCCGGCTCCTTCATGCTGGTGAGCTTCTGAAACTGGCGGTAGGTGCCGGGCGCCGGAAAACCGAGCGCACGGATGCGTTCCGCGATCAGATCCACGGCCAGCGCCAGTTCGGTGTACTGCGCCTCGAACATCAGGTGCAGCGTGTTGAACATCGGGCCGGTCACGTTCCAGTGGAAATTGTGCGTGGTCAGGTACAGCGTATAGCTGTCGGCCAGCAGACAGGACAGACCGTCTGCGATCTTTGCGCGCTCTTTCTTGCTGATGCCGATATCCATTTCCATGTCATCACTCCTTGTCTCGGGGCTGTTCATCAACGGGCCACATTGCACCCTTCACAGCTCAATACTAGGCGGTTCCCGGGCATCCATCTAATTGAAACTCGGTATCGGCGACATCGGACAGGGCTATGCAATGCGCTTGCAGCGCGCAAGCGCTCATGCAACGTCGAGCGAAGGAAGACGACCGACCGGTCGCACACCGGGCAGGCTGCTCTCGAAAATTGCGGTGCGCAGAATGTCGATCGCACCACTGCGGGGATAGGTCACCCGCCAGGCCAGCGCAACCCGTCGCGACGGCTCCGGCTGGGTAAAGGGTCTGACCGCGACCAGAGGGTTGTGCGCGTCGAGTTCGTCCGCAGCCGAACTCGGCACCACGGTTACACCAAGGCCGGTCGCGACCATGTAGCGGATGGTTTCCAGTGAGCTGCCTTCGAGCGTGCGCTGCAGACCACCCACATTGCGGCACTGAGGACACACCTCAAGCACCTGATCGCGAAAGCAGTTGCCGGAACCAAGCAGCAGGAGCTGATCATCCGCAAGATGCTCGGCATCGATCGTCCGGTGTGCAGCCCAGGGATGGCTCGACGGCAGCAGCACCCGGAAAGGTTCGTCATATACCGACTGGGTCACGATGCCGGCCTCTTCGAAAGGCAGGCTGATAATGATGACATCGAGCTCGCCACGCTTGAGCGCTTCGGCCAGCCGTGTCGTGTAGTTCTCCTGGATGATCAGCGGCATGCGCGGTGCCAGCTGATGCACACGCGGAATCAGCCGCGGCAGCAGGTAGGGCCCGATGGTATAGATCACACCAACGCGCAGCGGCCCAGCCAGGGGGTCCTTGCCCGCAGCCGCAATCTCGTGAATCTGGCTGGCCTCGACCATGACCTTTTCTGCCTGGGCGACGATGCGCCGGCCGGTTTCGGTAATCTTCACCTCGGACGCACTGCGCTCGAAGAGCTGGATCCCGAGCTCTTCCTCCACCTTCTTGATCGCTACCGACAGGGTCGGCTGCGATACATGGCATTTTTCCGCCGCACGTCCGAAATGACGTTCATGGGCAAGTGCAACGAGATATCGAAGGTCGGTCAGCGTCATGGTGTTTTTCTACCGAAAGCGTGCGCAGGGCGGACGAGGCGAGCAAGGACGGAAACGTAGTAATCGCCTATATAATATGCATAATTCATCCATCGGATGACTATATACTTTGGCGCATATCAAGAAACAAGAAATGAAGTGGATGAAGATCCGACTCATCGCCCGATACATGGCAGGATGCCTGCTCACTGCGCCGGCTGCAACCGCCTTGGCGTTCCACGACGTCAGCGAAGACCCCTTCTTCGAACCCCTGCCGGTCGTCCTCACCGTCTCGCGCCTTCCTCAGCCCATGCAGGATACGCCGGGCACAATCAGCGTGATCGACGCAGGGCTCATTGCGGCGACCGGATACCGCGACATCGCCCGCCTGCTGCGACTGGTGCCAGGCATGCAGGTCGCGCAGGAACGCGGCAATGATCAATGGGTGAGCTACCACGGCCTGGGTAACGATTTCCCGAACCAGATGCAGGTACTGATCGACGGGCGCTCGGTGTACTCGCCCTATTTCTACGGTGGGGCCGACTGGGGCGCACTGGGCATCAGCATCGAGGATATCGATCGCATCGAGGTCGTACGCGGGTCCGATTCCGCCGCGTACGGATCCAATGCCTTTCTCGGCGTGGTCAATATCATCACCCGGCATACCGCTACGGAGGCAAGCAGCACGGTCGGCGTCACACTCGGCACTCAGGGCGTCGCCGATCTCAGCGCGCGCATGGTGACCCACGACGGCCCGCTCGGCCTGCGCATCACCGCCAGCCACCAGCAGGACGACGGCTCGGCAAACCTCAAGGACGGTCGCCGGATCGACACCCTGAATCTGCGCAGCGACATCCGCCTTGGCAATATCGACGAACTCACCGTCATTGGCGGGTTCAGCGATGGACGTCGGGGTACCGGCCATGAAGGCACGCTGTTCGACGGCAGTCAGCCTCGCACCGCCTACCATCAGAACAGCCACCTTCAGGTACGCTGGCAGCACACCCCGACGCCTGACGAAGAATGGTCGCTGTCGTGGTACCACAATAGCGAAAGCGCACGCGAATCCTGGTCCGTCGACTCGCACAGGAATCTGGACGGAACACTGGGCGCCTACCCGGGATTGCGTGCCGCGCTGCTTGCCGCACCGAGAATTCTCGTCGACGTGAATCAGGATCGCGACAGCCAGCGCGACAACATCGAGTTGCAGCACCGCTTGCGCACCTCGAACCGGTTGCAGCTGGTATGGGGACTGGAATGGCGGCGCGATGAACTCAAGGCGGAGGCACTGTTCAGCGACAGGCACACCCGCAGCCAGCAGGAATGGCGCATTTTCGGCAATGCCGAATGGCGGATGGCGCCACATTGGCTGTGGAACGTCGGCACCATGGTGGAGCGGATCGAAGGCGACAAGCTGCGACTGGCGCCACGCCTCTTTCTGAACTGGCAGCCGGATTCAGTCACGACCGTCAAAGCGGGGTACTCCCGGGCATGGCGCCAGCCTTCGCTGTTTGAACGCGACGCCGATACGCGCGTCGTTCACCCTGTCTACGGTCTGCTGCAGCAGCGTCATCAAAGCAATCCCGAGCTGAAACCGCAACGCATCGATGCCTTCGAGCTTGGATTTATCCGCATGTTGCCCGAAGTGAGGGGCAATCTGGATGTCCGCCTGTTCCACGAGCACATTCGCGATTACATCGTGCGTGAAGCGCTGCCGCCAGCGCTGACCTCCGCCGACAACATCCTTGCCGATCCCAATTTCTTTCAGCGCATCATGGGTGGCACACGCTGGACCAACAGCAGGGATGCAATCCGGCTCACCGGTGTCGAGTACCAGCTGCGCGCACAGCCGTGGGCCGATGCCGACCTCATCTTCAGCCATACGATGATCCGGGCCAGCGCTGCCGACCCTGCCGTCGAAGCCACCGTCGCACCCTACAGCGCAAGCCTGACCTGGTTGCAGCACTTCGGTGCCTGGCATTCCACCCTCAGTGTCCTGCGTATGGGCCCGTCCGAAGCCGGTACGGGCTATGCCGGCAGCGAACGCTTCAAGGTTGACGCCTACACCACCCTGGACCTGAGCTTCGCCCGCAGCCTGCGACTGGGAAACCGGACAGTGGAGTTCCGCCTCAGCGGAATCAATCTGCTCGGCGGCCATCAGGAACTGGTGCATCGACCGGTCGAACGCTTGCCCGAGTACCGCGGCAGCAAGGCCGCCAACCCGATCGAACCGCAGATCTACCTCAGCGTGCGCACACGATTCTAGGCCATGAGCGCGCGGGACTTGATCGGCAGCGTCTGCGGCCCCATATCGGGAATACGATCTCGAGCGGGAACGCAGCGCGGTCTTGTGCGTCAACCCAAGGTCGATTTGCCTTCCACAACACAGGAATGCCCATGAGAAACAGCCTCGTCGCCACTACGCTGGCGCTCGCCCTCGTCGCTTTTCTACCCGAGGGAACAGTCGTTTCGACAACCCAGGCCGCGCCGGTAACAGCTGCGGTCAGCGCCAACCGGTTCGGACTTCCCGACTTCGGCGACCTCGTCGAACAGGTCGGCCCCGCCGTTGTGAACATCAGCGTGGTTCAGGAGCAGAAGTTCGGAAACGATGACAATCCCTTTGCCAACGACCCCTTCTACGACTTTCTGCGCCGCTTCGGTGTGCCCATGCCCAACATGCCCGGGCAACCGGGTGGCGCACCACGAATCAGCCGTGGCATCGGGTCCGGCTTCATCGTCAGTGCCGATGGTTACGTACTGACCAATGCCCATGTCGTTGATGAAGATGGTGCAGAAGTCACCGTACGTCTGATCGACAAGCGCGAGTTCAAGGCCAAGGTCGTCGGCATCGACAAGCGTACCGACGTCGCCGTGCTCAAGATCGAGGCCAGGAACCTGCCGGTGGTCACCATCGGCGACCCCGATCGCGCCCGCGTGGGCGAATGGGTCGTGGCCATGGGCTCGCCCTTTGGCTTCGACAACACCGTGACCGCAGGCATCATCTCGGCCAAGGCGCGCCGCCTGCCGGATGAAAACTACGTCCCCTTCATTCAGACCGATGTCGCGATCAATCCGGGCAATTCCGGCGGCCCGCTGTTCAATCTCGGCGGCGAGGTGGTCGGCATCAACTCCCAGATCTATTCCCGTTCGGGCGGCTTCATGGGAATTTCCTTCGCCATCCCGATCGACGTCGCAATGAAGGTGAAGGACCAACTCGTCGCCCATGGCCGGGTGCAGCGTGGCCGTCTCGGCATTGCCATCCAGGGCGTGGACAAGGAGCTCGCTCAGTCCTTCGGCCTGTCGGACGCGCGCGGTGCACTGATCGCCAGCGTCGACCCTGGCAGCGCTGCCGACAAGGCAGGTCTGCAGGCGGGCGACGTCGTACTTGGTGTGGACGGCATTCGCGTCGCTGACTCTGCGGACTTGCCGCGGATCATTGGCGAAAAGCGGCCCGGAACCAAGGTAAAACTCGATGTCTGGCGTGACGGCCGGAATCGTGAGGTAAGCGCGGTTCTCGACGAGCTCAATCCCGACCTCAGCGCCAATACCAGACAGGACGGAAGCGAAAGTACCACCGGCAAGCTCGGCCTCAAGGCGCGGCCGCTGACAAGCCAGGAAGCCGCCCAGGTCGGCGTTCCCGGCGGCCTCGTTATCGAAGGCGTCACCGGCCCCGCCGCACGCGCCGGACTCTCACGCGGCGACGTGATTCTGGCGATCAATAATCAGCAGGTGAATACGGTCGAACAGTTCCGTCAGTACCTGAACCGCGCAGGCAAGCGCTTTGCGCTGTTGATTCAGCGCGGTGATGCACGCATCTTCGTACCGGTCCGCATGGAATAAGCAGGCACGGCGGCGGTGGCATGCAGCGGGCCACCTGCCGCCCCCGCCTCTTTCTGCAGTTTCCGAAGACGCTTTCGTATCGATCAGAACGTAAGCGATATACCCACGTCTGCGATGCGTTTATTATGCTTCGCTACTGGACAGGATCCCCGTACGAACGGGGTATGCGATGCCGCTTGCCAACGCCGACAATTCACACACCGTTCTCGAAGCGGTCTTCGATGCGCTGCCCGACAGCGTCTTCCTGATCGATCCCGCGAGCTCAAGCATCGTCTATTGCAATCGCGAGGCCTGGTCCGGGCTCGGCTACAGCCGCGCGGAAGACCTGCTCGACCATTCGGTTCTCAGCCTGCAGAGAGATGTCATCGGCCCGGAGCAGTGGCTCAGTATTGCGGCCGAGATCCGGGCGCGTGCCCCTTATGTCTTCATCGGCTGCCATCGGCATCGGCTCGGTCGAGAAATACCGGTCGAGGTGCATACCCGTTGCTTTCAGTTCAACAATCGCGAGTATTTCCTGTCGGTCGCACGCGACATCACGCTGCGCACGCAACTCGAACGCGACCTGAGCGCGCGCGATGCCCAGCTTCGCTTCGCACTCAACGAGGCCAGCGACGGGCTATGGGACTGGGAAATCAGCAGCGACAAGGTCTTTTTCAGCCCCCAGCTCAAGCGCATGCTGGGATACGGACCGGACGAACTCGAGCCCACGCTGTCGAGCTGGACCGACAATATCCATCGCGACGATGCCGGCATGGTTGGCCGGGTCCTCGACGAGCACCTTGCCGGCGAGCGCGAGCGCTACGAGGCCGAATACCGCCTGCGCAACCGCAACGGACACTATCTGTGGGTGCATGACCGCGGGAGGATCTGCGAACGTGATGAAAACGGCCGCCCCTCGAGAGTCGTCGGCATGGTGCAGAACATCACCGATCGCAAGAACCTGGAACTCCGCCTGCAGCAACTCGCATCGCACGACAGCCTCACCGGACTGCTGAACCGCCGCGAAGCCGAAATCGTGCTCGACACCCAGCTCGGGCTTTGCGAACGTCTCGGCGTGCCACTCGGCATCTGCCTGTTCGACCTCGACAACTTCAAACATATCAACGACACCCACGGGCACCAGTGTGGTGACAAGGTACTGGCCGGCGTCGCGCAGCTGTTCGGAAAACACATCCGGCGCTCGGATTTTCTTTGCCGCTGGGGCGGAGAAGAGTTCATGCTGATTTGCGTGGACAGCAACCTCGAACAATTGCGCCACCGCATCGAAACCCTGCGCCATCTGCTGGCCGCACATCCATGGGAGGGCATCGATGCGCTCGAGCAGGTCACCGCCAGCTTCGGCATCGCCTCCTGTCCCGAGCACGGCCGAGACGCCCGGGAGCTCTTCATCGCGGTGGATGAGGCGCTCTACCGCGCCAAGGCGGCAGGGCGCAACCGGGTCGAGCCGGCCGCTATCAAGCCCCTCACACCCTGAAGCGGGATACCGACTCCTGCAGGCGCGACGCCAGTTGCTCCATCTCGCGCGCCGCACCGACCGTATGCTCAATCGCCGCATTGTTGTCGCGCGCCATGCCGGCAATCTCGTCGATGCTGCTGGTGACGGACTCGCTGGCACGACGCTGATCTTCGGTCGCGGTCGCGATCCGGTCCAGACCTTCGCCCACATCGCTGACTGACGCATTGGCTGCAACCAGTACGCCCGACACCACGTCGGCGGCATGACGGCTGGACTCGAGATGGCTCAGACCGCGGGCAATGGAATCCTGCACCGAAACCGACTGCCGGCTGATCTCGTGGGTGATGGTGTCGATTTCACCCGCTGAGCGCGCAGATTTCTCTGCCAGCTTGCGCACCTCGTCTGCAACCACCGCAAAACCCCGACCCTGCTCACCGGCACGCGCAGCCTCGATCGCTGCATTGAGTGCGAGCAGATTGGTCTGCTCGGCAATTTCGCGCACTTCCTGCGTCATGCTGGTAATGGCCCGCGTCGAATCGACAAAGGCACCCACCGATTCCGCCATGTGCTGCACGGCAGTTTCGACATGTGCAACTTCACTGATCAACTCTCCCAGACTGCGCTGGCCTTCCTGCGAACGGGCAAGGCTGTCGCGGGATCGTACGCGCACCGCCTCGGTACTTTCAGCGATGTGCAGAATCTTGACGTTGAGTTCATCAACCGATTTGGCCGCTTCCATCGAACTGTCGTTCTGCCGGTGCGAACCTTCGGCCAGCTGCGAGGCGCCTGTCACCAGGTTGCGTGCCGAGCCCGTGACTGCCTCGGCCGAGGCGCCAACCTGACGAACCAGATCGGCAATCGTGGCCATCATGCGGTTGAAGGTCTCAGCCGTACGACCAATCTCATCCTGACCCGGTGCATCGAGCCTGCGCGTGAGATCACCGCCACCCTGGGCAATCTCCGCCAGACTCTCGGTCATGTGCGACAACGGCCGGGTCACGAAACGACGGATGAACAGATAGATGAACGCAGCCAGCGGCAGCGACGCCAGGAAAGCGAACAGGATGCTCTCGTTGCGGAAGTCGGTCACCGCGGCATTCACCTTGTCGAGCGAGACCCGCATGCTCACCGCACCGAGCGTGGTTCCCACATCGACCTGGTGACAAAGCGTGCAATCCTTGCCGAGATAGTTCTTGGATGCCGCAGACGGGATCACCACCCGCAGGTGCTCTCCATACTGGTCGTCATTCTCGACCTGAAGAATCGCCGGACCGCCCGCCATCACCCTCTTCTCGGCCTCGTCCAGCGTCGTCTCGGCAGAGGTGCCCGGCCCATAGACCTTGCTCACGGCTTCGCCACGAATCACCTTCAGATCGCGCACCGAAGACAGTTCCTTGATCTGGTCGAGAAACACGTCGCGCTGCGCCACCGTACCGGTGATCATCATGCCGGTCAGCCCTGCCATGGTCATCTCGTTGACCGAACTGGCAAAGTCACGCGCCTGATTGATTGCGGTATCGCGATTCACGCGGGTCTCCCACACGATCATGCTGCCCCACGCAATCACAAGCATCAGCCAGATTGCACCGGTGAGGCGCACCCATATCGGCGTGTCGGCTAGACGACGCATGATTCTCTCCTTGCCTGTGTGCCCGAGGTCCGGGCGCATTCTGTAGTCACTTGAAACATCGGCTGACCTGATGCAAAGCTTTAGCAATTTCTTCGCACGAAATGCCTGGCACGTGGCACCGGTATTGATTTGTCACCTGATACGAATATCATGTAACCCTGATAAATACTGGGAACCAAGGTATTCAGGTCCTGTCCGAGCACGGGGTCCGTATCCGAATTCCATCATCCATCATCCATCATCAACCTGAGAGGTCACACATGAAGAAATCCATCGCCCGCGCGGCACTCGGTATTGTCGCACTGTCGCTCGCCACCATGGCGTCGGCCCAGGTTAAACCGGAAGATCAGATCAAGTTCCGCAAGGCCGGATACAGCTTCATGAGCTGGAACATGGGCAAGATCAAGAACAACCTCGAAGGCACCTACGACGCAGCCCAGGTCACTGCGGCCGCCAATGCCATCGCCGGCATCGCCAACTCGGGCATGGGCGCACTTTACGGCCCGGGTACCGACAAAGCGATCGGAGACCAGAAAACCCGTGTCAAACCAGAGCTGTTCCAGAACATGCCGGAAGTCGGCAAGCTCGCGGGTGACTTCAACAGCGCCGCCAACAACCTGGCAAAAGTAGCCGCCAGTGGCGATGCCGCTGCAGTCAAGACTGCATTTGGCGACCTCGGCAAGACCTGCAAGGCCTGTCACGACAAGTTCCGCGAAGAGTAAGCGCTCGTCAGGAACGCAGAACTGAAAAAGCCGCATTTCTGCGGCTTTTTCGTTTTTACCAGGCGGGTACGGACTGTGGCGGCGGCGGGGGAGGTGGCGAAACCAGCCCACCCGTCGCCACCCACACTGTCGCAGCCGCAATGGACAGCGCCACCACGAAGGACACCAGTCCGCCGCCTTGTGCGGGCCTGGGCGCCGGTTCGGGAAACTCCTTCACCCCGGTAATCATCGGCTTCACCAGGTTGTCCTTCTTGACGTGTGCGTAGTACAGGATCGCCAGCACATGAAGCGTAACCAGACCGCCGATGATCCAGATGTTCTGCCGGTGCAGACTGCTCATCCAGTCGCTGGTGCTCTTGCTCACGATCGCATACAACGGTCCCTCGAAGGCGATATCGTCATTCGCCACCAGCCCGCTCACCACCTGAAAGATCATGATGCCAAGCAAGCCGAGCACGGACAGCGCCCCAAGCGGATTGTGACCCGGTTCCTTCCACTGACCGCTCAGGTACGCCTTGATGCGACCCGGTCCCGGCACGAAGTGCGCAAAACGCGCATAGGTCGAACCCAGCACGCCCCAGACCAGACGAAACGCCAGCAAACCGGCAATGGCCACGCCCAGACGGCCATGCCACACGATCAGGTTGCCACCGATCAGCCCGCTGGCAAACACACCGGCGGTCAGCACCACCAGCGCCCAATGAAAGACACGGGTCGGCAGATCCCACACCCGCACAACTTGCTTGCTCATAAAACCATCCCTGCAATACGACTATCCATTATGCCTTCAGGGACCGGATCAGGCTGGTTTCGGTTCCGCAGTGCCGCACCGTGCAGCGAGAAACTCCACCAGGTGGCGGCCGGTATGCGATGCGGGATTGTCCATCGCGACCTCGGGCGGCCCTTCGGCCACGATCTGTCCGCCGCCATCCCCACCCTCTGGGCCAAGATCGATCAGCCAGTCGGCCTCGGCCATCACATCGAGGTCGTGCTCGATCACCAGTACGGTGTGCCCGGCATCGGTCAGCCTGTGCAGCACATGGATCAGCTTGTCCACATCAGCCATGTGCAGGCCGACCGTAGGCTCGTCGAGCACGTACAGGGTGTGACGATCGGCAGGCAGGGGCACACCACCGCTTGCAGCGGCATCGCCCGGCCGGTTGCGTACCTTGGACAGCTCGGTCACCAGCTTGATGCGCTGCGCTTCGCCACCCGACAGCGTCGGGCTGGGCTGGCCAAGGGTCAGATAGCCCAGACCCACGTCCTGCAGCAGTTGCAGCGGATGGGCGATGGACGGGTGGGCAGCGAAAAAGCCCACCGCCTCGTCCACCGGCATCGCCAGCACCTCGGCCACCGTCTTCTCGCGCCAGCGTACCGACAGCGTTTCGGGATTGAAGCGGGCACCGCCACAGGCCTCGCAAGACGTCTTCACGTCGGGAAGGAAGTTCATCTCCACCGTGGTCTGCCCGGCCCCGTCACATGAGGGGCAGCGACCGGCACCGGTGTTGAAGGAGAAGCGCGATGCGCTCCAGCCCCGGGTGCGGGCATCGAAGGTATCGGCAAACAGCTTGCGGATCGCATCCCAGAAACCGACATAGGTCGCCGGGCAGGAGCGCGGGGTCTTGCCGATCGGAGTCTGATCCACCTCGAGCACCCGACCGACCTGCTGCCAGCCCTCCAGGCTGCGACAGCCCACCAGCGTCTGATCCACCTCTTCCGGCTGTGCCTTGCCGCGGCGTCGCGCCCGCACCGCCTCAGGATCGCCCAGCCGCGCGCGCAGATTGGCGTGAATCACATCGCGTGCGAGCGATGACTTGCCCGATCCCGACACCCCGGTCACCACGGTGAGCCGGGCCAGCGGGATGCTTGCATCGATGTTGCGCAGGTTGTGCAGGCTGGCACCCTCGATGCGGATCGCCGGGTGGTCTGCCGCCACCGGCCGCCGCGGACGCATCGGATGCTGCAAGGGATTGCGGAAGCAGGCACCGGTGGCCGACTCCGGTGCAGCCAGCAAAGCCGCCACATTGCCTTCAGCCACCACCCGGCCACCGCGCACGCCGGCACCCGGGCCGAGGTCGATGACGTGGTCGGCACGGCGGATGGTGTCCTCGTCATGCTCGACCACGAGCAAGGTATTGCCACGGTCGCGCAAGGCTTCCAGGGTATCGAGCAGCAGGCGGTTGTCACGCGGATGCAGGCCGATCGTGGGCTCATCGAGGATGTAGCACACCCCGCGCAGGTTGGAGCCCAGCTGGGCCGCCAGCCGGATGCGCTGCGCCTCGCCACCGGACAGCGTCGGTGCGGCACGGTCGAGCGCGAGGTAGCCCAGTCCCACATGCTGAAGGAAATCGAGGCGACCGCGGATTTCGCTCACCAGGTCACGCGCAATGTCGTTTTCACGCTCGTTCAATACCAGTTCGCCGAAGAAGTCCGCAATCTTGTTCACCGCCAGCTTCGCCAGCTGATGCAGGCCGCGGTCACGGAAACGCACCGCACGCGCGACCGGATTGAGTCGCGCACCCTCACACGCCGGGCAGGGCTCATCGCTGCTGACTGTGTCTTCCGCATCGCCAAGGTCGAGCGCATCCGGATCTTCCACCCGCGCCGCCGTCTTCAGCCCCGTCCCGAAGCACTTTGGACACCAGCCATGCTCGGCGTTGTAGGAAAACAGACGCGGATCAGGCTCCGGAAAGCCGGTCCCACAACTCGGGCACGCCCGCAGCGTCGAAAACGTAATTTCAAAGGGGTCAGAGTCGTTTGATAGTTTCAAAGGGGTCAGAGTCGTTTGATCAAGGGGATCAAACGACTCTGACCCCTTTGAAACAAGTCGCAGCACCTTGAGCACGCCTTTTCCATGCTCCAGCGCAGCACCGACGAACTCGCGCAAGGTCGCCTCGTGTTCCGGCTGCACCACTACCATTCCGAGCGGCAGTTCGATGGAGTGCTCCTTGTAGCGGTCAAGCCGCGGCCATTTTGCGGTCGGCAGATATTCGCCATCCACCCGCAGTTGCGCATGGCCCTTGCCGCGGGCCCACTTGGCGAGATCGGTGTACAAACCCTTGCGGTTGGTGACCAGCGGCGCCAGCACTTCAACCGATGCACCTCTGAGTTCGCGCTGAATCTGGGCGACGATCGCCTCGAAGCTCTGCGGTGTCACCGGTACCTGGCAGTCCGGGCAATACTGCGTGCCGAGCTTGACGTACATCAGACGCAGGAAGGGGTGGATCTCGGTCAACGTCGCCACCGTACTCTTGCGCCCGCCACGACTGGTGCGCTGCTCGATCGCCACCGTGGGCGGAATACCGAACACGCCGTCGACATCCGGTCGGCTCGACGGCTGCACGAACTGGCGCGCGTAGGCGTTGAGCGACTCCAGATAGCGGCGCTGGCCCTCGCCAAACACGATATCGAACGCCAGTGTCGACTTGCCCGAGCCCGACAGGCCGGTGACCACGGTGAAGCGGTCGCGCGGAATCGACACGCTGATGTTCTTCAGGTTGTGCTCACGCGCATGATGAATCTCGATCGCCGGTGCCGTCAGCGCACGGTAGGCCACCGGCGCTTCGGCCACCATCGCCGGTGCAGCGCGGGTGCGCGCCAGCGCTTCCGCATACTCGCGCAGCGCAAGCCCGGTGTGAGATGAGGGATGTGCCCTCACCTGCTCCGGACTGCCCTCGACCACGATTTCGCCACCCCCTTCGCCGCCTTCCGGGCCAAGGTCGATGATCCAGTCGGCCGCTGCGATCACATCGAGGTTGTGCTCGATCACGATCAGTGAATTGCCCGCTTCGAGCAGCTTGTTGAACGCCCCCAGCAGGGTAGCGACGTCTTCGAAATGCAGGCCGGTCGTCGGTTCGTCGAACAGGAAGAGCAGACCAGGCGCAGCGTCCACCGCCTTATCCACGGACTTGCCAACAGCCTTATCCACAGCTTTCGACGCACGACTGCCCTTCTTCTGCGCCGCGCTTGCCAGATGGCCGGCCAGCTTCAGTCGCTGCGCCTCACCACCCGACAGCGTCGGCACTGGCTGCCCCAGACGCAGATAATCGAGGCCGACGTCGGACAGGGGTGCGAGCGCCGCCAGCACCTTGGGCTGATCGGCGAAGAAGCCCAGCGCCTCGCGCACCGTCATCTCCAGTACATCAGCCACGGAATGGCCACGCCATTGCAGCTCAAGCACTTCAGGGCGATAGCGCTTGCCGTCGCAATCCGGACAGCGCAGCCAGACATCGGACAGGAACTGCATCTCGACGTGCTCGAAGCCCGAACCGGTGCAGGTCGGACAGCGCCCGTGGCCGGCGTTGAAGCTGAAAGTGCCGGGCGAATAACCGCGCTGCTTGGCCTCGGGCAGGGCGGCAAACAGGTTGCGTATCGGATCCCAGGCGCCAACATAGCTGACCGGGTTGGAGCGCGAGCTCTTGCCGATGGCCGACTGATCGACCATCACCACACCGCGCAGTCCGTCCACGCCCTCCAGTCCGTCGAAGGCGCCCGGCGTGTCCACCGCCTCGCCAAAATGCTTTGCCAGCGCAGGATAGAGCACATCCTGGATCAGGCTCGACTTGCCCGAACCCGACACCCCGGTCAGACAGGTCATGCGCTGCAGCGGGAAAGACACGCTGATTCCGCGCAGATTGTGCTCACGTGCGCCGATCAGGGTCAGATGCGGCGTCGCGGCATCGACCGGACGCGATGGACGCTCCACATCGATACGTTTTCTGCCCGCAAGCCAGGGACCGGTGACCGAATCCGGATTTGCGGTGATCTCCGCCGGCGTGCCGCGGGCGACGATATTGCCGCCGCGCTCGCCAGGGCCGGGCCCGATCTCCAGCAACTCGTCCGCCGCTACCATGACCTGTGGATCGTGTTCGACCACCACCAGCGTGTTGCCCGCGTCGCGCAGCCGCGTCATCACCCCCAGAATGCGGCCGATATCGCGCGGATGCAGGCCGATCGAAGGTTCGTCGAGCACGAACAGCGTATTCACCAGCGAGGTACCGAGCGCCGTCGTCAGGTTGATGCGCTGCACCTCGCCGCCGGAGAGCGTCCGCGACTGCCGGTCGAGCGTCAGATAACCCAGCCCCACATCGGACAGATAGGTCAGCCGGCTGCGAATCTCGCCCAGCACCAGCTCGGTGGCCTCGTCCGCCACACCGGGCAGCTCAAGTGCGGTGATGGCTTCGCGGATGCGATCGACCGGCATCGCCATCAGCTGGTGGATCGCCAACCCTCTTTTTTCAAAGGGGTCAGAGTCGTTTGATCGAGCGGTCAGATCAAACGACTCTGACCCCTTTGAAACGGGCAAGCGCCACAGCAAGGCGTCGGGTTTGAGGCGCGCGCCGTGGCAGGAGGGACATTCGGTGTAGCTGCGGTAGCGCGACAGCAGCACCCGGATGTGCATCTTGTAGGCCTTGGTCTCGAGCCAGACGAAAAAATGGCGCACCCCGTACCAGTAACGCGGCCATGAGCTGTCCCAGTTCTTCCACTTGGCGTCGCCTTCGAGCACCCACTGCCGGTGTTCCGGTGGCAGGTCGCGGAAGGGCACGTCCATCGCCACCCCGGCCTTCTTCGCCATCTTTGCCAGATCCTGCTGGCACTCGCGGTAGCTCTCTGTCTGCCACGGCTTGATCGCGCCCTCGGCGAGCGTCTTTGATTCATCCGGGATCACCAGGCCGAAATCCACCCCGATGACACGGCCGAACCCGCGACAGGTCTCGCACGCCCCGATCGGCGAATTGAAGGAGAACAGGCCCGGGGTCGGATCGCTGTAATGGATGTCGCAGTCGGCACAATGCAGACCCTGCGAATAGCGCCACTCAGCCTCTTCGCCATCGCCGGCGGCAAACACCCGCAAGCGGCCATGGCCCAGACGGAGTGCCGCTTCCAGCGCTTCAGCCAGACGCGAGGGCTCGGCCGCCGAGAAGCGGAAGCGGTCCTGCACGACCTGCAGCACATCGGCATCCACACCCTCTTCGCGCCGATGGATGCGGGTATAGCCCTGTGCGTTGAGCAGCGCGGTGATCTCGGCCTCGCTGTAGGTTTTCGGCACGGTGAGCGGAAAGCAGACCATCAGTCGCGGATCGCCTGCAGCCGCAGCGCGACGGCCGAGGTCCTCACAGATGCTGTCGACCGAGTCACGCTTGACCGGCTTGCCGCAGCAGCGGCAGTGCAGATGCGAGGCGCGGGCGTAGAGCAGCTTGAAGTGGTCCGCAAGCTCGGTCATGGTCCCGACCGTGGAGCGTGAGGTGCGCACCTGGCTGGTCTGATCGATCGCGATGGCCGGCGGCACGCCCTCGATGCGGTCGACCTGAGGCTTATCCATGCGGTCGAGAAACTGCCGCGCGTAGGGCGAGAAGGTCTCGACGTAGCGGCGCTGCCCCTCTGCGTACAAGGTGTCGAACACCAGCGAGGACTTGCCCGAACCGGATACGCCGGTCACCACCGTGAGGCGGTTCAGCGACAGGTCGAGCGAGAGATTGCGGAGATTGTTCTGACGTGCGCCGCGAATGCGGATGCTGTCTTTGAGGTCGGGCATGGCTGGGCTGCTGGAGGGGCGCAAGATGGTCATTGTAGGCTGCAGACCCCATCCCAGGACGATAGGTTCAAGCAGCCATCACAATCATATCGAACGCGCCCGGCAAAACCGGATCAGCCCGATCCGGTCCGGGTGTCAGCGGCGCATGAATGCGCCAGTAGCGCTTATTCCGCGGGCTTTTCCTGCGGTACCTGCGGCACTTCCTCGGGCTTGTTACGCACTGCATCAACGACGCCCTTGCCCGCATCCTTGATCCGCTTTGCCGCTTCCAGGGTGGCATCGGCAATGCGTCTTGCGGCCTGCTCGGTGGCTTCCTTGGCGTCGAGTGCGGTTTCACCCGCCGATTCGACGACCTCAGCCGCCTTCTCGCTGCCAGTCTCGGCTTGCTCTGCAGCCTGCTCGGTCACGGCCTCGACGACGGCCTTGCCGGCTTCTCCTGCCTTTACTGCTGCTTCACCGGCTTTCTCGATCGCCTCTTTGGCGGCGTCCACCGCCTCGCTGGCAGATTGTTCGACCTTGTCGGCCGGCTTGTCCTCGCTACAACCGGCGAGAAAAAGGGTGCTTGCAGCGGCCATCGCGGCCAGCAGGGTTTTCATCAGTCTCATCTCATGCATTTGGGCGAATTTAAGCTTGCACCGTCTGACAGGAAAATTCTGTCAGATACTTCCCGTATTGACCAAAACAAAGGGCCCGTGAGGGCCCCTTGCATTGGATCGGTGCAAATTACTTCACGCGAGCACGGTATTCGTCGGTGCGGGTATCGATTTCGATCTTGTCGCCGATTTCGACGAAGGCCGGAACCGGCAGCTCGAAACCAGTCTTGATGCGGGCCGGCTTCATGACCTTGCCCGAGGTGTCGCCCTTCACGGCCGGCTCGGTGTATTCCACTTCGCGCACGACGGCGTTGGGCAGCTCGACCGAGATCGCCTTGCCGTTGTAGAACACCACTTCGCAGGCCAGGCCGTCTTCGAGGTACTTGAGCGCGTCGGTCATGTTTTCGGCTTCGACTTCGTACTGCTCGTAGTCGGCGTCCATGAACACGTACATCGGATCAGCGAAGTAGGAGTAGGTCACTTCCTTGCGGTCGAGCTGGACCACTTCGAACTTGTCGTCAGCCTTGTAAACCGACTCCGACGGCGCGCCGGTCAGCAGGTTCTTGAGCTTCATCTTCACGACCGCAGCGTTGCGGCCGGACTTGTTGTACTCGGATTTCTGTACCACCAGCGGGTCGGCGCCGACCATGATGACGTTGCCCGAGCGGAGTTCCTGTGCGGTTTTCATGCTGTGTCCTGAACTTGATGCGGCGCGACCGTAGACGCTAACCCGATACGAAAGCGCGCGATTCTACCCTCTCGCGTCGACTATGTGGTTGCAGAATTGCGTCAGACGCACCGCCAGATCCGGCATCGCCGCCTGGCTCAGACCCCAGTTTTCCGCGTGTGGACCGATCACGGGAAGGGCTTCGGCAAACGCAGACCACGCGGCAGCAGGCACTCCGCGACCGTTCCAGGCATGCCAGAACGCTACGAGCGCCCCGGCGGCCGCCGGGTCCAGACCCGCACGATAGCGTTGCAAAAAAGCATCAAGCTTGTCGAAGTGCGCCTCGTCGTCCTGCGCATAGATGTGCCAGACGAAAGGCTTGCCCGCCCATTGCGCACGCACAAACGAATCCTCGCCGCGCACGAAATTCAGGTCGCTCACCCACAGCAGGCGATCGTAAGCGTCCTGGTCGGTGAAGGGCAACACGGCGAGCGAGAGACTGCCTTTGCGCAGTCGCGCACCCGCACTCAGCCCGTGCACACCAAAGGCCCGCGCCAGGTCGCCCAGCACCCGGCCTTCAGGCACCAGCAGCAGCACCGGGCGGCTGCTCCGCGCCCATATCTCGACAAGATTCGTCAGCCCCGGCTGCTCGTAGGCAAACAGGGAGACGATCAGCGTATCCGCGCCAGGAAGTGCAACCTCGTTCGTCGCCAGCCATGCGGCCCGCCCGCCTTGCTGCAGAAAGCCGTCACGGGCCGCAATCAGCCCGGTCTCGCGCAACAGCCCGCCACCGGCGGCATCGAAACCGGGAAAAAAGAAGTGTTTGGTCAAGGGCTGTGACGGATGGGGCGAAGCCAGACCATGGCAACCGCTCACCCAGTCCTCGGCCGACAGATACTCGAGGTTGATCCAGACCGGCGCCACAGGCCGTGCAGCCATCGCCTCGACGTGGGCCTCGGGCAAGGTACAGGCGAAGGCCTCGATGACCACAGCGGCCGGCTCAAGCCGCTCGAGCGGCATCGTCCACTGCCGGATGTCGACGCCCTCGACCACCGCCTGCTGCACTGCAGTGCGAAGCACCGGACACAGGCGCGAAAACGCGACGAAGTCGTCCACCCAGAGTCGCACCCGAAAGCCGTGATCGCGCACGAGTGAACGCGCAAGTCGCCAGCAGACGCCGATATCCCCATAGTTATCCACAACCTGACAGAAAATCTCGTAGTCAGGCGGGGGAAGAAGCGCGTTTTCGGTCATCGTCGTGAACAAGTCGGGGGATTAAAGCGGGAAAGGATGTGGACAAAGGCTTAGGAAGGAAATGGCCGGAAAAGCATGGACATTTCATGCACAGCTGATTAGGGGGTTTATCAACCTGCTTATCAGACCGCGAATCTTGCACTGCAGCAGGCGCTATCCGAGTTATCCACAGATTTTGGTCCACTGTTTACTTCTTTATCTTTATATTTAATAAAGTAAACAACAAACAAAAGCTCAAACAAAAAGGCGGTCCGAGTCCGGCAAACACCTGCCGGAACCCAGGACCGCCTGCGGGTCAATCAGGAATAGTTGTTGAGCTGCTCAAGGTCGGCAGCTTCCAGCCAGCGCCATTCACCCGGCGCCAGCTGCGCATCGAGTTCGAGTCCGCCAACACGGCTGCGGTGCAGGGCTTCCACCCGGTTGCTGGCTGCACCGATCATGCGCTTGACCTGGTGATACTTGCCTTCGCACAGGGTGAGCTGCAGCGTATGCGAACCGGTCTGAACACAGGCCGTTGCCGCAACCGGTGCGGGTTCGTCATGCATCTGCACCCCGGCAAGGAGCGCCGCGAGCAGTTCGGGCGTCACTTCGTGCTTGAGCGTGACCTCGTAGACCTTGGGCGTGCGCTTCTTGCCCGAACTCCAGTAGTGAATGAACTTGCCATTGTCGGAAAACAGCAGCAGCCCGGTCGTATCCTGGTCGAGTCGGCCGATGCTCTGCACACCGCGCAGCAGCATCTGTGGCGGCAGCAGCTTGAAAACGGAGGGGTGAAAAGTCGGTTTCAGCGAACATTCGTAGCCAACCGGCTTGTGCAGCATCAGGTAAGCCTCGGCGCGGAACTGCCACGGCTGATCGCCGATCGTGAACTCGAGCCCGGGAACACCATCGCTGCCGCCGGGTTCATAGTCTGCGAAAGGGTCGTCACACGGAACACCGGCAACACTGACGTGCCCGGCACGGACGAGGGCGCGACATTCCTTGCGGCTGCCAAAACCCTGGGAGTGGAGAAGTCGTTCGATTTGCATGGCTGGCATGGTATCGCGGATGCCGCCTGCGCTTCATCCCATCTCCGTCAGGACGGGCAGCAGCGCTGCGACCATCGGCTGCGTCGGGGTAAACTGACAGCCTGACCGGCAAGGAGACCGTTTTTGAAATTCGAACATCTGATCGAGGTCAATGACCTCGCCAATCCGCTGCTTACCGTGCTTAGCCGCGAAGAAGTCTGGTTCGGCCTGTTGTGCCGCGCCGAGGATTCACGTGCGTTTCTCCCCGGACTTGAGCGCTGCACCATCCTCGAACGCAAGGAGGGCGAACTCCTGCGCGAACTCAATTTCGGACAGGTCAGCATTCGAGACCGGGTGCTCTTCAGCGAACTCGAGTGGATCAGCTTCGAATCCGAAGCCACGGCAGAGCACGCGGGCGGCAAACTGACGATCAGTATCGAAGAGCCCGAGGCCGGGATGCTCTTTCTGCGCTTCGTCTATTCGACCAGCCTGCCGGAAGCCAACGGCAGCGAAGAGGCAAAGTATGCCGATATCGTTCGCTCCGCCTATCATCAGTCCGACATCGACACCATGAAGGTGATCCGCATGATCGCCGAGTCGGGACGACTGCAATAATCCATTCCATCCGGCGTCCGTTGCGGGTGCAGCGGGCGCTTTTTCGTTCACATCAGGAAATAAATCATGTGGTTCAAAAACCTGCAGTTGTATCGCCTGCCCGCAGGGTGGGACATGAGCATCGAGAAACTGGAAGAGCAACTGGCCAAGAAGCCCTTCAACCCGTGCGGCAGCCAGGACATGGAGAGTCGCGGCTGGCTCTCGCCCCTGGGTAACGAAGTTCTGGTCCATGCAGTGGGTGGCCAGTGGCTGATCTCCCTTGGTTTCGAACATCGTCTGCTGCCGTCCTCCGTGGTCAAGCAGGAAGCCGACGAACGCGCAGCGGAAATGGCCGACCAGCAAGGCTTCAAACTCGGTCGCAAGCAGATGAAGGATCTGCGCGAACAGGTCGCACAGGAACTGATGCCACGCGCCTTTACCCGTCGTCGTCGCCTTCACGCCTGGATCGACCCGGTTGGCGGCTGGCTGGCGGTGGACGCGCCAAGTCAGGCCCGCGCGGAAGATGTCATCGAAGAACTGCGTCACTGCCTCGACAGTTTCCCGCTGACGCTGGTGCGCACCGAACGCTCGCCGGTGTCGGCAATGGCCGACTGGCTTGCAGGCAACGAAGCGCCAGCAGGTTTCAGCATCGACCAGGACTGCGAACTGCGTTCGGTCACCGAAGACAAGGCTGCTGTTCGTTACGTTCGTCATCCGCTCGAAGGCGACGAGATCAAGGGGCACCTCGAGGCCGGCAAGTTGCCGACACGTCTGGCCCTGACCTTTGACGACCGCGTGAGTTTCGTTCTGACCGACAAGCTCGAGATCAAGCGCATCGATTTCCTCGACGTGGTGCGCGACCAGATCGACGGTCAGGCCGAAGACGAAGAGGCGCTGTTCAACGCCGAGTTTGCCCTGATGACCGGCGAGCTTGGGCAGTTGCTGCCTGCTGTTGTTGAAGCACTGGGTGGCGAGTTGAAGCAGGAAGCCACAACGGAGATTCATTCGGCAGTAACGAAGTCAGCTGCAGGTGATCCACCGTTCTGAGTGGACACGAGGGCGTAAGCCCAAGAGCAGGTCAAAGCGCTGTCGCATTTGCGGCGGCGCTTTTTTTTTTTTTTTGGGGTGTTCAAAGGGTGTACACAGTATTTAAAGATTTAAAAGACTATAAAGATTATAGTGACCCGAAATCTGTGGATAAGCACTTTTTACCCATACAAAACAGTCTATTGACTGTCTCGTAAACGTGTGCACAGCACCCTGGTAAACGACAGGATCATTTGTTGATGAAATTTTCTCCAGTGTTGTTTACTCAACTTATCCACAATCTGCACGGTGTCTGAATAACAGCTTATACATGCTGTTTTTCGTACATTTTCGATGCGGCTGGTCATCGCTCTGGACGTAAAAAAGGGGAGGAATCCATCGGATCCTCCCCTCTTGTCGAACACGGAAAATCGATCTACAGAATCGATCGATAAATCGCCGTGACGTCTTCCTGGTTCATGTCGCAAGGATTGGTGGCGATCAGACGTTGAATCTGGGTCACCACCTCTTCGGCCATACCGGGAATGTCGGCTTCGCTAACCCCCAGCTGGCTCAGGCGGGTTTCCAGCCCACCATACCCGGCCATCTCTTCCATGCGGCTGACGAAAGCCTCTGCGGCCTCTGCTGCGGACGTAAAGCTGCGGCCCGGGAGCACGCAGCGCGCCAGCTCCGCGTAGGCGGCTGTGGCAGCCCTGAGATTGAAGCGCAGTACCGGCCCCATCACCAGGGCGTTGGAATGCCCGTGAGGGACGTGAAAACGCGCGCCAAGCGGGTAGGCAAGACCATGGATGGCCGCAACGGAAGCATTGACGAAGGCCATACCACCCAGCATCGCGCCTTCGAGCACGGCCGAACGCGCCTGCAGATCCTGACCGTTCTCGAGAACGAGGGGCAGGTTGCGTGAGAGCAGCTCAAGTGCCTTGCGTGCAAGGGCGTCAGCAACCGGGTTCTTGCGCGTGCGGCTGGTGTAGGCCTCGATGGCGTGCACCATCGCATCGAGCGCAGTTGCCGCGCTGACCTTGGGTGGCATGCCCACGGTCAGTCCGGCGTCGAGCAGGGCAATGTCGGGCAGCAGCTGGGGCGTATAGACGGCCTTCTTCTCTCCATTCTCGTTGGTGATGACGGACACCCAGGTGACCTCCGAGCCGGTACCGGCCGTGGTCGGTACCTGAATCAGCGGCAGGCGGCCGCCAGTGGCCATGTCGACGCCGTAGATTTCTTCGATCGTCTGTGTCGAATGCGCCAGCAAGGCCACGACCTTTGCGGTATCCAGTGAGGAGCCGCCGCCGAGGCCGATGACGCCGTCGGCCTCGGCGGCTCTCGCCGCTTCCACCGCTTTGCGCACCATCTCCACCGGTGGATCGGCAAGGACGGCATCGAAGGTCGCGGCTTTCAGTCCCGCCGCAGCGAGGACTCTGCTTGCCCGACCGGCGATGCCGCAGGCGACGATCCCCTGGTCGCAAACCAGCAGCGGTCGTTTAATCCCCAGCTCCTGCGCGAGCTGACCGAGGCGTTCGAGACCGTCGATCTCGGAGATGATCCGTGGCGGGGCACGGAATACGAAATCAGTCATTTGGGTCTCCTTACTGCACGCCGCCCATACACAGGTATTTGATTTCGAGGTAATCCTCGATGCCGTACTTGGAACCTTCGCGTCCGAGACCGGAGGACTTCATGCCGCCGAAGGGGGCGACTTCGGTGGAGATGATCCCGGTGTTGATGCCGACGATGCCGTATTCGAGGGCACCGGAGACGCGCCACACGCGGTTCATGCCGGCCGCGTAGAAATAGGCGGCGAGGCCGAACTCGGTGTCGTTGGCCATGCGGATGGCCTCAGCCTCGTCGGTGAAGCGGAACAGCGGGGCGACGGGGCCGAAGGTCTCTTCCTTGGCGACCTTCATGGCCGGGGTCACGTCGGCGAGGATGGTGGGCTCGAAGAAGGTGTGGCCGAGCGCATGGCGCTTGCCGCCGGTCATCAGGCGGGCGCCCTTGGACAGCGCGTCGGCGATGTGCTCTTCGACTTTCTCGACCGCGTTCATGTCGATCAGCGGGCCCTGGGTGGTGCCGGCTTCCAGTCCGTTGCCGACCTTGAGCTTGGCCACGGCAGCGGCGAGCTTCTCGGCGAAGGCGTCATACACACCGTCCTGCACCAGCAGGCGGTTGGCGCACACGCAGGTCTGGCCGCTGTTGCGGTACTTGGAGGCGAGCGCCCCTTCGACGGCGGCGTCGAGGTCGGCGTCGTCAAAGACGATGAAGGGCGCGTTGCCGCCGAGCTCGAGCGAGAGCTTCTTGATCGTGGGCGCGCACTGCGCGGCGAGCTTGATGCCGATCTCGGTGGAGCCGGTAAAGGTGAGCTTGCGCACGATGGGGTTGGCGGTGAGTTCGCCGCCGATCTCGCCGGCCGAGCCGGTGACCACGCTGAACACGCCCTTCGGAATGCCGGCGCGCTCGGCCAGCACGGCCAGCGCCAGTGCGGACAGCGGGGTCTGGCTGGCGGGCTTGAGCACCATGGTGCAGCCGGCGGCGAGCGCCGGTCCGGCCTTGCGGGTGATCATCGCGGAAGGGAAGTTCCACGGCGTGATCGCGGCGCACACGCCGATCGGCTCCTTGGTGACGACGATGCGCTTGTCGGGCTGATGACCGGGGATCACGTCACCGTAGATGCGCTTGCCCTCTTCCGCAAACCACTCGATGAAGGAGGCGGCATAGCCGATCTCGCCCTTGGCCTCGGTGAGCGACTTGCCCTGCTCTGAGGTCATCAGCACGGCGAGGTCGTCCTGGTTCTCGAGCATGAGCTCGAACCAGCGGCGCAGGATCTTCGAGCGCGCGCCAGCGGTGAGGCTGCGCCATGCGGGCCAGGCGGCATTGGCGGCTTCGATGGCGCGGCGGGTTTCGGCCTGGCCCATCTTGGGCACGGTGCCGACGGTCTCGCCGGTGGCGGGGTTGGTGACGGTGATGGTGGCGCCGGCGTCGGCAGCGACCCATTCGCCGTCGATGTAGCAGCTGGAGCGGAGCAGGCTCGGGTCTTTGAGTGCGAGTGTCATTGTGTTCATTCCTATTGAATGTCAGTTATTGGTCTGGATTGACTGGATTTCGGCCAGTGCTTCACGCATTGCATCGGGTACGCGCACCGGTCGGTTGGTTTTGCGATCGACATATACATGGATGAAGTGACCGGCGGCTGAAACCGTGTCTTCGTCATTGCGGAACAGGCCGACTTCGTAACGAATGCTGCTGTTGCCGATGCGGGCAACGCGCAGGCCGGCCTGAACCACGTCGGGAAAGGCAATTGGGCTGAAGTAGGCGCAAGAAGTTTCGATCACAAGACCAATCACCTCGCTGTTCTGGAAATCGAGCAGTCCGCGCTCGATCAGCCACTGATTCACGACCGTGTCGAAGTAGCTGTAATACTGGACGTTATTCACGTGACCATAAACGTCGTTGTCCATCCAGCGCGTGGTGATCGCCTGAATATGCGGGTAGGCGGCGCGGGTTTCTTCCTTCGATGACATATTGGCGAATCCTTACAGTACCGAGGCGTAGATCGCGCGTGCGTCGGCTTCGGTCACGTCGCGCGGATTGTTGATCAGCAGGCGCTGAATGTTCATGACGTCGCGTGCGAGCATGTCGAGGTCATCGGCACCGACGCCGACTTCGCTCAGGCGCTGCTCGAACGGCATTTCGCCGACCAAGGTGCGCATGGCCTCGATGAAGGCGTCGGCCGCTTCTGCGGCGTTGGCAAAGTTGCGCTGGGGCAGGATGACCTGTGCCAGCTCGGCGTAGGGCGTTTCCGCCGCGCTGCGGTTGAAGGCCAGCACGGGTGACAGTACCAGCGCATTGCTCAGGCCGTGTGGCACGTGATAATGCCCGCCCAGCGGGTAGGCCAGGGCGTGCACCGCTGCAACCGGTGCGTTGGCGAAGGCCATGCCTGCCAGCAGCGAGCCTTGCAGCATCGCCGAGCGTGCGGGCAGGTCGCTGCCGTCGGCGATCACCTTGCGGATATTGGTATAGAGGAGTTCCAGCGCCTTCACTGCAAGACTGTCCGACAGCGGGTTCTTCTTGTGGCGCGAGGTATAGGCCTCGATCGCATGCACCATGGCGTCGATGCCCGTCATGGCGGTGACCCGCGCCGGCAGACCGACGGTCAGCGTGCCGTCGAGAACGGCGATGTCGGGGTAGAGAATGGGCGATACGACGCCTTTCTTCTCCTGCGTCGGCGTGGTGACAATGGCGATTGGCGTGACTTCCGAGCCGGTACCGGCCGTGGTTGGTACCTGGATCAGCGGCAGGCGCGGACCACGGGCAAGCCCGATCCCATAGACTTCGGTCAATGTTTGGGGGGCGCCTGCGAGCAGGGCGACAAGCTTTGCGGTGTCCATCGAACTGCCGCCACCAAAGCCGATAATGCCGTCTGCCCCGGCGGCGCGGGCGGCCTCGGTTGCGCTCAGCACCGATTCCTCAGGTGGATCGGCCAGCACGTCGGTGAATACGGTGGTGGCAACGCCGGCCGACTTGAAGCCTTCGAGTGCAGAATTCAGCACACCGGCCTCGATCAGACCGCGATCGGTCACGATCATCGCGTGACGCATGCCGAGTTCCTTTGCCAGATCGCCAAGACGCGCTGCAGCGCCTGTTTCGCACACGATCCGGGGCGTGGTTTCAAACACGAAATTCGTCATTCTTTTCTCCTTGAGGCGGAATCAGGCGGCTTCGACCACACCGCGTTCGATGCGATAACTGCGGTCGACGAGGTCGGCAGAATGGACGTCGTCGGATTCGGAAAGCACCACGGACAAGCCTTCATTACCCAGGCTTGCGATGACCTCGGTCAGCCGGCGCGAGAGCACCGGCGCGACGCCTTCGAATGGTTCGTCCAGCAACAGCAGGCGTCTTCCGGGCATCAGTGCGCGCGCCAGGGCCACCAGCTTCTGCTGACCACCACTGAGCTGCAGCGCGCGGCGCTCCCGGAACTCCGCCACTTCGGGCATCAGCTCGTAGATCCATGCCAGGCGCTGAGGCGCGTCCTTGATCCCGTTTGCCCAGGCCGGCATCAGGATGTTTTCTTCCACGGTGAGCTGCGGGATCAGGCGGCGGTCTTCCGGGAGATAGCTCACGCCGAGCCCGGCGCGCTTGTAACCGGCCACCTTGCTCATGTCCTGGTCGTGGATGCGGATGGCGCCGGACTCGATGGGCAGCAGGCCCATGATGCTGCGCATCAGCGTGGTCTTGCCCGCGCCGTTGCGTCCGATCAGACCAATCATGGCGCCTTTGGGCACTTCCATCTCAACGTCGCGCAGGATGGGAATGCTGTCGATGGATACGTTGAGTCCCCTGATATTCAGCGTCATGCCGCGCTCCTCTCTTTGTCTTCGGTCTTGCGACCGTGGCCGTGACCGATGACGAGTTCCTGCACCTTGGCATCGCCAAACACCTTGGCGGGCGCGCCATCACTGATGATTTCGCCGCTGTAGAACGCGAGTACACGCGAGACGTAGCGCTCGACGATCTCCATGTCGTGTTCGACGAAAAGCACCGTCACCTTGTGGCGTCGAACCGCAAGCATCACCGTGTCCATCAGCGGAAACTTCTCTTCCACGCTGACGCCGCTGGTGGGTTCGTCGAGCAGCAGCATGCGGGGCTTTCCGATCAGGGCCATGGCGATGTCGATCAGCTTGCGTGCGCCCTGCGGCACTGCGCTGACGATGGCGTCGCGGTATTGCTGGACGGCGAATTCCTCAAGGATCTCGTCGGCCCTTGCGACCCGGGACTTGCTGCGAAGGCCGCTGAAGAAGGACGGTCGTGGCCCCTCGGCCGCGACGAGCGCAATCAGCAGGTTGTCGAGCACGGTCATTTCGGGAAAGAGCTGCGCCACCTGAAAGGAGCGCGTCATACCCTTGCGGATGATCTCGCGTGTGCTCTTGCCGACGATGGACTTGCCCTCGAACAGGATCTCGCCCGACGAAGGTGGCAGATAGCCGGTCACCATGTTGATGAAGGTGGTCTTGCCGGCGCCGTTGGAGCCGATGACGCCGACGACTTCGCCGGATTCGATCTGCACATTGAGGTCACGTGCAGCCGTCACCGCGCCAAAGCTGCGATTCAGGCCGCGGGTTTCGAGAATGGTGCTCATGCCGCAGCCCTCCGTTTCTCGGCGACCAGACTCCACAAGCCCTTGGGCAGGAAGACGATGATGGCGAGCAGCACGAAGCCGAGGATCATCTGCCACGAATGCGGTGCCAGTTCGAGCGCATAGGTGCGCACCAGCGCGAACAGCACGGCGGCGATGAAGGGCGCGGCCACATGCGAAGTGCCGCCGAGCAGGGCGATGAAGACGAACTCGCCCGAGGTGGTCCAGAACGCCATTTCGGGGTCGACATGGCCGGTGGCGAGCGCAGTGAATGCGCCACCCACGGCGGAAATGCCGGCGGCAAAGAGGTAATTGGCGTACAGGATCCAGCGCGGGGAGAGGCCGAGGAACTCGACCCGGATCTCGTTCTCCTTGATGGCCTCGTTGACGCCGCCCAGTCCCGATTTCATGTAACGGTTGAGCGCGATCGCGATACCGCCGGCAACGAGGACCGTGAGCACGAAGATGACCAGTTTCTGATCTTCGCCCGCAGGCATCCAGCCGAGGAAGGAGACGTCATGGACGTTGAAACCGTCGGTCGATCCCAGAGCCTGGTTCTTGACGATGAGACCGTACAGGATCATCGACAGCGCCAGCGAGAGCATCGCGAAGAAGATGTCGCGATAGCGGGTCATCAGCAAGCCGAGGATCGCGGCCACGCCCACTGAGGCTGCAACCCCGAGGCCGATCAGCACGAATGCATCGTGGATACCGAGAAAGGCTCCGCCCATGCCGACGCTGTAGCCGCCGATGCAGAAGAAGAGCCCTTGTCCGAAGGAGACCAGACCGGCACGCATCTGGATCACGACGCCCTGCACCACCAGTCCCTTGGCCAGGGCCAGGGTCAGGATGAAGGTCAGCCAGCTCGGCAGCAGGAAGGCGGACGCAACCAGCACGAGTGCCGACACGACCAGCCAGATTTCTGTTTTATCGAGTTTGAACATCAGATTTTCCTCGCCAGATCGCGTCCGAACAGGCCTTGTGGCCGCACCGCGAGCACCAGGGCCATAACGCCGTAGATCACGAACAGTTCAATTTGTGGTGCGAGGTGTACCGCCGCTGCCCGGGTGATCCCGACCAGCAGGGCGCCGACGATCGCACCTTCGATACTGCCCAGACCGCCGACCACGACGACGGCAAACGCCAGCACGATCACTTCGACGCCGATGCCGGGCGACACCGAGATCGCTGGTGCGGTCAGTGCGCCGGCGATCGCACCCAGCGTGGTACCGACCACGAAGGTCGCGGCGAACATCAACTTCACGTTCACGCCCATGGCGATTGCGATCTCGCGATCCTGAATCACCGCGCGCAGGACTTTTCCGGTATGGGTCCGGTTCAGCGTGAGCCAGCAGGCGGCACCGATCACGGCCGAAACGGCGATCAGTGCGAGGTCGTAATTGGCGAAGGTCAGCTCACCGATCTCGCTGCGGCCGAGCAGGCTGTAGGGCTGGAAGGTGAAATAGGGGTCGACGCCGAAGATGAGCTTGGTGGCATCTTCCAGAATCAGCAGCAGGGCATAGGTGACGATCACCATCAGGATCTCGTCGCGCTTGTACATGAACTGCAGCAGGCCTTGCTCGATCAGCAGACCCACCACCACGCCAGACACCAGCGCGGCACCCAGCAACAAGGCATAGCTCCAGTAGGGCGCGCCTTCTGCGCCGGAGAAATACCAGCCAACGAGGGATGCACCCGTATAGGCACCGATGGAGTAAAAGCTGCCATGTGCCATGTTCAGGATGCGCATCACCCCGTAGATCACGGTCAGACCCGCCGCCACCATGAACAACCATGAGGCGTAGATCATCCCGTCGATCAGAATTGCATAGAGCGTCGTCATGCTCATTGCTCCGATGAGAGAGGGGAAAACACGGAAAGGAGGCCCCGGCGGAATGGCTCCGCCGGGGCAGGTCACGCAGGCTTAGTTACACTGCGCACCGGGGAAGCCGGCCTTGATCCAGTCGGCTGCACTGGTGCCGTCCGGCGGGGTCACGCATTCGCCGCTGTAGGACTTCACGTTGGCAATCGTGGCCTTGTCCGACTTTGCATCGAACTTGTATTCGCCGTAGGCAATGCCCTGCAGCGCCTGATGACCGTTGGCACGCGCCATGCGCACGGTGCCCGACACGGACTCGAAGGTCAGACCCTTGAAGCTGCGGGCCACTTCTTCCTTGGCCGGAATGACGCCGGGCTTGCCCGCTGCCTTTTCCACAGCTGCTTTCAGACCCAGGATGGCCTGTGCCATCTTGAATGCAGGATAGGTCGGGTCCATTTCCGCGCTGCTGCGATAAGCGGTGCGGAACCAGGTGCTCAGCGTGTTTTCCGGTGCGAAGGCACCGAAAGGACCACGTGCACCGATCACCAGGCCATTGGGAGCCTGGCCCTTGAAGCGGTCGAGTGCGGATTCGCCACAGGTCAGGACGGCCGTACGCTTGTCGAACAGGCCGCGGGCGTTGCCCTGGAGCACGAAGGCTTCCATGTCGCCGCCCCAGAAGCTGCTGTGGATCACGTCCGGCTTGCTGACGCTGAGCGCGGAAATCTCGGCACCGTACTGGCCCTGGAAGAGCTTGGGCAACTGCTCGGTGGTGACCTTGACGCCGGGCTTGAGCTGCTTGATGGCAGCCGAGAAATCGCCCCAGGAGTCGTGGCCCCAGGCGTAGTTCTGCTGGATGCTGGCCACGGACTCGAGCTTGCGCCCGGTATCGATGAGATAGCGCGCTGCGCCGATGTTGTCGATGGCGGCATCGAGGCCGGTACGGAAAACGTAGGTGGGGGCCTTGTTCTCCTCGAACAGGCGCGAGGTGCCACAGTCGAACAGTACCGTCGTGAGCTTCAGCTCTTCCGCCACAGGCGCGATGGCCAGGCAGTCGCCGGACGAGATATAGCCGATGACGGCATCAACCTTGTGACGCTCGGCCAGGTTGCGGAACTCTTCCACCTGTTTGCTTGCACCACCATTCTCGTCGACGATGACGGTTTCGATCTCGAGACCATTGATGCCCTTCAGTCCGTAGGGCGCCGGCACCTTGCCTTCATTGAGGGCATCGATCACGAGCTTGGCGCCGTTGAGCGACGGTACGCCAAACGGGCCAGCAGCCGCGCCGGACAGGAAGGTCACGATACCCACACGGAATTTTCCGTTTTCCGCTGCGGTGACCGGCGCCGAAAAACCGATGGCCGCGGCAAGTGCGAGGGCGGTGGGTGCGAGATACGATTTTGTTCTTTTCATCTGGTGTTGCCTCCTTGGGTAAAGCTTTGTTCTACGGAAAGTAATCCGCCGTTCCTGCCGCTCGGGAGCGACGTTCGCGGACAAGGGCGGGCGGCGGTGAAAGGTCTTCCGCCCGATATACGGTCCAGTTGCCGACCATGACCCGTGCGGGCGGGAAGCGGTCGTCCGGCACGACTTCGCCGACGGCCTGCATCTGCACGATCTGGTGGGTGTCTGGGTCGATATATGACGTGAAACCGTCGGGATCTTCAGGTAGCTGCAGGTGCAGCCCCTCCAGCGCTGCCACGATGGCATCCGTGTCCGTCGCGCTGCCGGCCTTTCTGATCGCTGCCGCGATCATCATGATTCCGCTGTATGCGCCTTCGGCTGCATAGGTCGGGAAGCGGCCTTCGGCCTTGTGGAAATCGTTTACAAAACGGCGGTTGCGTTCGCTCTCGGGCCAGTTGTTGTGATGGCGGGCGGAGACGATCAGGCCTTTTGGCGGTTTGTCGCCGAGCGCGACCATGACCTCGTAATTGGCGCCGGTATCGAAGTTCGCGAGGCGGGTGCGGTCAAAAAAGTCGGTGCTTGCCGCCTGCTTCATGAAGGCGATGAAATCTCCGCCCCACAGCGCGGTGACGACGATCTCGGGTTCGGCCTTTTGCAGCGCGTCGATGTAGGGGGAGTAGTCCGGCTCATAGAGCTTGGGCCAGAACATGCCGACCAGGTCGAACTTGACGCCGAGTCGCTCGAAGTTGCTGCGCAGGTCGATCCACGAGACGTGACCGTAGTCGTAGTCGGGGGCAATGAACGCGAGGCGCTTCCAGCCGGTCTTGCGCTGCAGTTCTGCAAGGTAGCGGGCACCGGCCGCCATCGAGGTGTAGGAGTCGTTCGACACCCGGAAGTAGTACTTGTGAAAGGCTTCGATGGTGAGGCGCGATGACGCGTGGTCGGTGCCGACCATGATCACCCGGTTGCGCTGGGCGGTCTGGCTCACCGCATGGGCTACGCCTGAGCTGACCATGCCACATAGAAAACGGGCGCCATCGCGGTGGATGAAATCTTCCGCAATCCGCACCGCATAGGAGGCTTTCGAGCGGGTGTCGTCGATCAGCACCCGCAGCGCCGGTGCAGGGGTGCCATCGCGGGCAAGGTCGGCAAGTGCCAGCTTCATCCCGGCAATGCTGTCGCGACCGTAGATCGCTGCGCGACCGGTCATCGGGAACATGCAGCCTATCGTGGCGTCTGCCTTGCCGGCAGGCGCGCCAAGCTCCACTCGAGCCCACGAGGTCAACGGCTCGACCGCGGCACAAAGTACCAGCAGTGAACATGCTGCCCGGGCTGCAAAACGGCGCCCTGTATGGAACTGGGTCACGACGGTGTCTCCTCTCGATGTCGTTTCGGATGCACGCATCCTTACGACTTTGGTTCAATAACAGCAAAGCCCATGCCAGCCCGGCGATTTGATCGCCAGGGGGCATGGATGCTGGGGTTCAAGGGGGGGGTGATCGAGTTGATGCGAGCTCGAAGCGCGCACGTGAGCGCTTTATGAGCGGATTCCGCTCGCCGTGCGCGCGTGTCTGAGCGGATTGCGCTCGCTTACAGGCCGAGCCGCTGCAGTCGTCGTTTCAGCGCATGGCGCGAGATGCCGAGAATGTCTGCAGCGCGGCCTTTCTGACCGCCGGCTTCACTGAGCGCCGCTTCCACAAACTGACGCTCGGCTTCTGCCAGCTGGCCGGTGATGGGTCCCACCGACGCCGGTTTTTCCTTTTCTGCAGGTGTGTCCGCGTCCGGACTCGCCGTGCCGACAGTCATCTCCTTTGGCAGGTCGGCAGGCACTATGCTGCGTCCGGGCGTCAGGATGGTGAGCCGCTCGATGGTGTTCTTCAGTTCGCGAACATTGCCCGGCCATGGATAGCGCAGGAAGATCTCCCGCACCTCGTCTGACAGCCGGATCGGTGTGCTGCCTTCCTCGCGCGCATAGCGCTGGCAAAAGTGGGTTGCCAGTTCGATGATGTCGTCGCCCCGATCGCGCAGGGGCGGTATCCGGAGCTGGATGACGTTGAGCCGGTAATACAGATCTTCGCGGAATCGCCCCCGGCTCACTTCTTCGGCCAGGTCGCGGTTGGTCGCAGCCACCACCCGCACATCCGTATTCAGCGCCCTTCCGGAGCCAATGGGGCGGTAGCTTCCGTCCTCGAGAAAGTGGAGGAACTTCGCCTGCAATGCGAGGGGGAGTTCGCCGATCTCGTCGAGGAACAGCGTTCCGTTGCCGGCCAGGGTGACGAGTCCGGTGCGTTTCTGATGCGCGCCCGTGTAGGCGCCCTTCTCCGCACCGAACAGCTCGGCCTCGATCAGTTGCTCCGGCAGCGAAGCGCAGTTCACCTCGATGAAGGGGCCGTCGGCGCGCTGGCTGCATGCGTGAATGGCGCGTGCGACGAGTGCCTTGCCGGTGCCGGACTCGCCCAGCAACAGCACGCGGGCAGAACTGCTGGTGGCGACGCGGCGCACGGTCTGATCGAGCTCGCGCATCGCGGGACTGTCGCCGATGAGTGATCCCGACCCGAGTGCGGCCTCGCGGTGGAAGCTGAGTTCGCTGCGCATGCGCTTCTTGTCGAGCACCGTTTCGATTACGTGGAACAGGTCATCAAGTTCGAAGGGCTTGCTCAGGTAGTCGGCAGCGCCAAGCTTCACCGCCTGAACCGCGGCGCGGGTATCGCCGTGCGCCGAAATCATGACCACCGGCAAATCCGGCTGGCGCTCGCGCAAACGCTCGAGCACCTCCATGCCTGAAAGGTCCGGCAGGCGCAGATCGAGCAGCACTACATCGGGTGCGATCCGGGCTGTGGCCTCCAGTCCTTCGACACCGTTGTGTGCGCTGTGCGGAGTGTATCCGGCTTCCTTCAGCGCAAAACTCAGCGAACGTACCAAGGCGGCTTCGTCGTCGATGATCAGTACTGCACTCAAAGCGTGTCCCCTTGTGTTGGCAGGGTGAGCCTTACCATTGTTCCTTCTCCCAAGGTGCTGAAAAACTCGAGCCGGCCCCCCTGCAATTCGGCAAGTTGCCGCGCAATGCTCAGGCCGAGGCCCGAGCCTTTGGGCTTGGTGGTGAAGAACGGGTCGGCCATTCGGGCGAGAACGGCCTCGTCCACGCCGGTGCCGGTGTCGCGTACTTCGATCGCGGCTTCGGACGGACCGGTGCGTGCGACCTGAAGCCTGACCGAACCGCCCGCTGGTGTTGCCTGAACCGCATTCAGGATCAGGTTGACGAGAATCTGGATCACCTGGTCTTCGTCGGCATGAAAAGTGACATGATCCTGATCTTCGGCCACCTCCAGATTAATGCTCGCCTGAAGGGTCGAAGGGTTCATCAGGGAATACAGACGGCTGAGCAGGGCGCGCGCGGAGACCGCCTGCAAATCGGGCGGGCGCGGACGGCCGAACTCAAGCAGATCGCTCATGACACGGTTCAGGCGGTCGATCTCGCGACCGACGTCCTCCAGGAGTTCGAGGCGCTCGTTGTTCTTTTCGCTTCGGGCCAGCGCCTGCACGGTCGTCTTGATCGTCGCCAGCGGGTTGCGGATCTCGTGTGCAACGCCGGTCGCGAATTCGCCGAGCACCGCGAGGCGTTCCACCCGGACCGTGCGTTCGAACATTTCCTGCAACTTGCTCGCCATGCTGTTGAAGCTGGTTGCCACGAGACTGATCTCGTCATCGCCCAGCACCTTGATGCGGTAATTCAGGTCCCCCGTCGATACGGCTTCCGCACCTGCAGTGAGGGGTTCGACCCGTTGTCTCAGGCCCCCGGCCAGGCGCGCGAACAGCACGATGATGACGAGAAGCGCGGTGATGCTGGCGAAGTAGAGTCCGTGACGTGCGGTCTTGAAGGGTTTGATCAGCTGGTCGGGATCGACGACCAGCATCGGTTGCCAGCCTGGCAACACCTCGGGGCCCGCAACCATCTGGCGACTGGGGGTGACGGGTTGGCCCACGACGTTGAAGATGCCCGCCGGGGTCTTCAGCACCGGCTGCAGGATGCCGGCAAGTGAGGCACCGCCGAGCAATTCCGTTACCGATGCCAGGCGCACATGCAAGGCGATGCTGCCCGCATGGTCACCATTGTTGAGGTTACGCAGCGACTGTCGCATCAGGAACCAGCCGGAGGCACCATCTGCCGGTACGACGGGCCCGATTACATCCACACCCGATGCAGGTGTGACCGGCAGGGTGGCCACATCGAAGGCAAGATCGCTCCAGTAGGGGGCGCCGGAAGCGGCCTGGCCGGCGATGATTCTGCTGAGCTGTCCGGATGCACCGAACATCAGGATGCCGTAGAGGTCCGGGACATCGGCTTCGATGCGCAGCAAGGCGTCGATTTCGGTATCGAGCCCGGTCAGAGGGGCCTGCGCGAGCAGGGGAAGTGCGGGATGATTGGACAGGGTTTCGATCTGATAGACGCGAACGTCGAAAAACGCGTTCAGCCGGCTTGCGGTCGATGCCAGCTGAGCCGACAGCCGTTCGCCGGTGATCTGTTCGAGCAGTGCGCTGGCGTAGCGGTCGTAGAGCGCCGATACAAGCACCATTGGCAAAACGGCGCCCAGCAGGGACACCAGAAAATACTTCCGGACGAGACTGTTCCGGATCCTCATGCGCTCATTCCGGCGCCCGCAGGATCAGCGTATCCCCGCGCTGCACGAACTCGAGGTGCTTGAGCACGCTCATGCCGAGCAGGATCTGGTCGTCGCGCATTCCCGGGTTGAGATCGCCACGGATCTGGCGGGCCACGAAGGGGCCGAGCGCGAGTTCGTCGATGAGGGTCATGCGCACGGTGACGTTGCCGTTGGCCGTGATCACCTGTGCCGGCGCGCCCGCCTGCAGCCCGAGCACGGGGCCGAGATGGGCGGGGATGGAAACCTGGGTCGCGCCGGTGTCGAGCAGGAAGCTGACCGGCTGGCCGTTGATGGTGCCCGGGGCGACGTAATGCCCCATGCGGTTGCGCTGGAGCACCAGTTCGCGGCTACCCGGCGCAACTTCCAGGTAGCGGTTGGGGTTGAGTCGGCGATCAACCTGATCGGCAAAGAACAGCCACAGCACGCCGAGCAGCGCCAGCGCCGACAGCCACGACATGATGCGACCGAGTCTGCGGGTGCTGTGCTGCCCGGGCGTGTTCATCGCTCAGTGTGCAGACCGGTTCAGGCGAGGACCTGGCCGTGCTCGCGGGTGGCATGGAAGCCGACCTTCGGCCACTTTTCCATGGTCACTGCGAGGTTGTAGCGGCTGGTGGCGAGATAGACCATGTTGCCATCCACATCCTTGCCCAGACGCAGTGCCTGCTCGTATTCGAAATTGCGTCGGGTAAGGTCGTCGGGGAAGGTCAGCCAGCGCGCGGTGTGAATGTCGGCGGACTCGAAAATCGCATCGACCTTGTATTCATCCTTCAGGCGCTGGGCCACCACCTCGAACTGCAGCTGTCCGACGGCGCCGAGCAGCATCTGCCCGCCTTCCTGTTCGAACACCTGGATGGCGCCTTCTTCGCCAAGCTCCTGCAGGCCTTTCTGCAACTGCTTGGACTTGAGCGGATCGCGCAGGCGTGCGGCACGGAACATTTCCGGCGAAAAATACGGAATGCCCTTGAAGCCGAGGATTTCGCCTTCGGTCAGGGTGTCGCCGATCTGCAGCTGGCCGTGGTTGTGAATGCCGATGATGTCGCCGGCCACGCCATCGTCCTTGAGCACGCGCTCGTTGGCCATGAAGGTCAGCGCGTTGGCCAGCTTCATGTCACGCCCTGCCCGCACGTGCTTCACCTTCATGCCCGAGCTGTAGCGCCCGGAGCAGATGCGGAAGAAGGCGATGCGGTCGCGGTGCTTCGGGTCCATGTTGGCCTGGATCTTGAACACGAAGCCGGAGAACGGTGCCTCGGCCGGTTCCACCCGACGCTTGCCGGCGTCACGCGGCTGAGGTGGCGGGGCCCAGTCGATCAGGGCCTGCAGGATCTCCTGTACGCCGAAGTTGTTGATACCCGAGCCGAAGAACACCGGGCTCTGACGCCCGGCAAGGAACTCCTCGAGTTCGAACGGGGGCGAGGCATCGTTGAGCAGTTCGACGTCGTCGCGGACCTGCTTGATTTCCATCGGAAACAGCTCGTCGAGCAGCGGGTTGTTGATGTCCTTGATGACTTCGGCGTCGCTGCGTTTTTCCTCGCCGGAGGTAAAGCGCAGCACGGCATCGTTGAGCAGGTGATAGACGCCGCGGAAGGCCTTGCCCATGCCGATCGGCCAGCTCACCGGTGCGCACTGGATCTTGAGCACTTCCTCGATTTCCGACAGCAGTTCGAAGGGCTCGCGCACCTCGCGGTCCATCTTGTTCACGAAGGTGATGATTGGCGTGTTGCGCAGGCGGCAGACGTCGAGCAGCTTGATGGTCTGCGCTTCCACACCCTTGGCAGCGTCGATCACCATCACTGCGGCATCGACGGCGGTCAGCACGCGATAGGTGTCTTCGGAGAAGTCTTCGTGGCCCGGAGTGTCGAGCAGGTTGATCGTGTTGCCCTGGTACTCGAACTGCATCACCGAGCTGGTGACCGAGATGCCCCGCTGCTTCTCGACTTCCATCCAGTCGGAGGTGGCATGGCGGGCCGATTTGCGCGCCTTCACCGTGCCGGCGAGCTGAATTGCGCCGCCGAACAGCAGCAGCTTTTCGGTCAGCGTGGTCTTGCCGGCGTCGGGGTGGGAAATGATGGCGAAGGTGCGGCGCTTCTGGACATCGCGCAGCAGTTCGGGCGGGAAAGGGGTATCGGCCATGGGAGATCCGCAAAAAACAAAGCCGCCGGCCCGATGGGGCGAGGCGGGAACAGGCACGATTCTACCAAGGAACCGGGCCCGATCGTGGCGATCGGCACAGCCCGGATGAAGCGACAGGGCCTGCAGCGCGGCGGCGTGCTTGCACGCCTGCGGTCACAGGTCCTGTCGTGGTCAGGCGGATTTCTTCGTCGCGCGCTTGCGTGGCGCCGGCTTCGCCGCAGCAGCTTCGCCGTCCTCGTCCGTCTTCTTGGTACTGGCTTTGGTGGCGGCGGTCTTGCTCGCTGCGGTCTTGGCTGCGCCGGCTTTCGGTGCCTTGGCCTCGAACTCGAAGCCGACCTTGCCGTCCTTGCCGCGTACCAGGTAAGCCGAAAACTTGCGTCGTGTGCGCGCGGAGACGAAGCCCTTGAGCAATTCGGTCTTGCCCTCGGTCAGCAGCTTGCTCATCTGCTCGCGTTCGATCGGCTGCTGCAGGATGACCTTGCCCGAGCGGAAATCGCAGCTCTTGCCTGGCCCCACGGATTTCTCGCAGACATAGGCCATGCCATGTTCGAACACCCGCGCCTGACATTTCGGGCAGCTGCCGAGGCTTTCCTGAGCGGAAAAGTCGACCGGTTCGGCCTCTTCGCCTTCCTTGGGCTGACCAAAGTCGAAAGTCGGCTGCTTGTCTTCGTTGAGCACGATGTCGGCGTTGAATAGCCGGCCCATCTTGTTGCGGAAGCCGAGCAGCGGGCCGACCTTGCCTTCGCGTAGCAAGGTCTCGATCTCGTTGTACTCAAACTGGCGGCCGGCAACGATCTTCCACGTGCTCCAGTCGCAGGACTGGCAGGCGAACTTCTTGTAGTTCTCCTTCACCACCCCACCACATTTCGGGCACGGCGTGCTCAGGGTGACGAAATCGCCCGGTACGGTATCGGACTCGAAGCTCTTTGCGCGATCGACGACTTCGCGCGTCATCTCGGCGATCTCGTTCATGAAGGCTTCGCGCGACAGCTCGCCGCGCTCCATGCGCGACAGCTTGTGCTCCCAACCGCCGGTCAGCTCCGGCGAGGTCAGCGCAGACACGCCGAGGCCCTTGAGCAGCGTGATCAGCGAGAACGCCTTCGCGCTCGGGATCAGTTCGCGCCCGTCGCGATGGATGTACTGCTCGGCGATCAGACCTTCGATGATCTGTGCCCGCGTGGCTGGCGTACCGAGGCCGCGGTCGGCCATGGCGGCGCGCAGCTCTTCGTCGTCGACCATCTTGCCCGCGCCTTCCATCGCCGAGAGCAGCGTCGCTTCGTTGAAGCGTGCTGGCGGCTTGGTCTGCAGCGCCTTGACCAGCAGGTCCTCGGTGGACACCGTCTCGTTCGGCTGCACCGCAACCAGCTGGGCGCCGCCGCCTTCCTTGCTGTCCTTGCCGCCTTCGTCCGACGTGCCTTCCTTGCCATACACGGCAAGCCAGCCTGCGTTCACCAGCACCTTGCCCTCGGTCTTGAAGGCTTCGCCCTCGACCCGGGTGATGCGGGTGGTGATCTGGTACTCGGCTGCGGGGTAGAACACCGCCAGGAAGCGGCGGGTAACCAGGTCGTAAATCTTCTGCTCGGCTTCCGACAGCGACTTCGGTGCAGCGCCGGTGGGGATGATCGCGAAGTGGTCGGAAATCTTGGCGTTGTTGAAGATGCGCTTGTTCGGCTTGACCCAGCCCTTCTTCGCAATTTCGTTGGCGAAGGGAGCGTATTCGATCGGCAGCCCCTTCATCACCTCAGGTACGGTGCCGACATAGTCTTCCGGCAGCGCACGTGCATCGGTACGCGGGTAGGTCAGGACCTTGTGCTTCTCGTACAGTGCCTGGGCGATCTGCAGCGTGACCCGGGCCGAGAAGCCGAAGCGGCCGTTGGCCTCGCGCTGCAGACTGGTAAGGTCGAACAGCATCGGTGACATCTGGCTGGAAGGCTTGGCCTCCTCGCTGACCTGTCCCGGCTTGCCTTCGCACTTGGCGCGAATGGCTTCGGCACTTGCCGCGTCCCACAGGCGATGCGCGTTGGCGTGTTCGTCGCCCTCGACTTTCTTGAACTTCTCGTCGAGCCAGCGCCCGGTGTACTCGCCCGCCTTGCAGCCGAACGTGGCTTCAAGTTCCCAGTAATCGCGCGGCTTGAACTTGCGGATGCGGTCTTCGCGCTCGACGACGATGGCCAGCGTGGGGGTCTGCACCCGGCCGACCGTGGTGAGGTGAAAGCCACCGGTCTTGGAGTTGAACGCGGTCATCGCACGCGTGCCGTTGATGCCGATCAGCCAGTCGCTTTCGGCGCGGCAGATCGCGGCATTGCGCAGACCTTCGACGTCGCGGGCGGCGCGCAGGTTGGCAAAACCGTCGCGGATCGAGGTGGCGGTCATCGACTGCAGCCACAGGCGCTGCATTGGCTTGCCGGTGCCGGCATGCTGGGCGATGAAGTTGAAAATGAGCTCGCCTTCGCGTCCCGCGTCACATGCGTTGATCAGGCCGGTGACGTCCTTGCGCTTGATCAGCCGCGTCAGCAGCTTGAGCCGATCCTCGGTCTTCTCGATCGGCTTGATGGCGAAGTGCGGCGGGATGACGGGAAGGTGGGCAAAGGTCCACTTGCCGCGCTTGACTTCGTATTCCTCCGGCACGGCGAGTTCAAGAAGATGACCCACGGCCGACGACAATACGTAGTCATCGGACTCGAAGTAGTCCTTCTCCTTGGTAAAGCCGCCCAGCGCACGGGCGATATCCTGCGCAACGGAGGGTTTTTCCGCGATGATTAGTTGCTTGCTCATGCCGGCTTGGCCGCTGCGGAGCACCCCGATGGGCGTCCGTCCGATAGGTTGTAGAGCGGCGGATGATAAAGAGCCCGCCGGATGACTTGCAAGGGCGCCGAGTCCGCTCCGGACTCAGTGGAAGACTGGCTGATACTCTTCATCGTCGCCCGATAGCAGTTCGTCGATGATGAGACCATCCACAGGTTGTTCCTGTTGCCACAGAACCATCAGCACGATGACCTTGAGCCGGTTCAACGTGATGTTGAAGTCGCCCAGTGCCATCGCACGCTCGACAATCAGCTCGCGCTTGCTGGCGTCGAGTACGCCAGCGGCTTCGAGAAACGCGATGAAGCCACGACATTCCGGGCTGAGCTGAGCGTGTTCTTCTTCGGCATAAATCCGGATCGAACCCGCGCTCGGCGGCGTGCATGGCTGGCTGGTTTCGGCGACGCGGCGCAGACCGGCGAGCCAGTCGAGCGCCTCATTGATTTCTTCGTCTTCGAACCCGGCGGCCGAGAGCTTGCGGGCAAGCTGATCGGACGCGGGGCAGGCGTCGGCGTGAATATAGCTTTCGAAGAGGTATACAAGAACGTCGAACATGATGACCTCCCGGAATGAGCTTGACGGTTCAACAGGCCGCACAACGCGGCACTCGCGAACGTCGGGTACTAGTCCCGAACGGGCGCTCCCTCTTTATGGAGGCGCTGGAACCGGTTGCCTGGCAGGCGAACGAGCACGGCCTCCAGTTCCATGGGCAGCAGGATGGCGTACAGCGCATCGACCGTCAAGCCGCAACGGAGCGCGAGGGTGTCGATATCCATGGCCTCGTCACCCAGGGCCGCGAGCAGTTTCGAGGCCTCGGGCGTGAGCGGCAATTCTGGCTGAGAGGGGGCGGTCAGGGGCGCTGACGCGGCTTTTCGGCGTGATCGTGTGCGGGCGGGCGGCAGCGTACTCACCCGTCCCCGCAACTCCTCCAGTACGTCCTCGGCCGTCTCGACCAGCTTCGCTCCTTCCCGGATCAGGCGATGGCAGCCGCGCGCCAGGGGCGAGTGGATCGAGCCGGGGATGGCAAACACTTCGCGTCCGATCTCGGTTGCGAGTCTTGCGGTGATCAGCGAACCGCTGCCGATTGCGGCTTCAACCACCAGCACGCCGTGACTCAGTCCGGCGATCAGGCGGTTTCGACGCGGGAAGTTGTGTCGCAAGGGCGGGGTGCCGAGGGCAAACTCGCTGACGATGGCACCGCTGGCAGCGATCTCACGCGCAAGCGCGGCATTGCCGGCGGGATAGATGCGGTCGGCGCCGGTACCGATGACCGCGACTGTGCTGCCCTCGCCGCTCGAGAGCGCCCCCCGGTGGGCTGCCGCATCGATACCGAGGGCCAGGCCACTGATGATGGTGAGTTGCGCTTCGCTCAGGCTGCGGGCAAAGGCTTCCGCGTTTGCCACGCCTTGGGCGGTGGATGAACGCGCACCGACAATGGCTAGCCCTGGACGGTTGAGCAGTGCCGGATCGCCCTTCACGTAAAGCACGATGGGGGGATCGGCGGTGTCGAGGAGTGCCTGCGGATAGGCGCTGTCGGCCAGCGTGAGGATGTGATTGCCGGCTTCTGCGGACCACGCCAGCGCAGCATCGACTGCGGTGCGCTCGCACGGGGCCAGGAGCAGATCGGCGCCCTCGCCCCCGATCACCGCTGCAATCGAACTGCGGCTGTGCGCGAAGATCCCTGATGGGAGGCCGAATGCGGCCAGCAGCTTGCGCTGGCGCTCGGGGCCCAGGCCGGGCACCAGCGCCAGTCTCAGCCAGGCGGCCAGCTCTGCGCTGTCCGCCGTTAGAGCGTTTGCGGTCAGGGTTTGCGAGCGCTGTCAGCGATTGAAACGTGTCCGTCCGAATCCATCACCAGAGCGTAGGAAACACGATCGAAGGTGCGGAACACGAACACCAGGCCATAGCGCTTCTCGGGAAGCTGATAGGTTTCCTTGACACCTTCTTCCTTGTATTCGGCAATGCCCCGGTTGCGATACAGGGCCAGCACGTGACCGCGTTCAAGGCCGTCACGCTCACCGACGTTGAGGGAGACCACGTTGAGCTTGCCGGTTTCAGCCACGCCGCGGTAAATCGACATGACGCGACCGTCGACAGGATTCTCCGGCGCGTGCGGTACAAAGGAGAACACGCTCGGGCGCTCGCTCGGGAGCATCAGGTCGCCGACGCCGATCTCCTCGACCGAGTCCACGATCTCGAGGGTGACCGGATCGCTGCGCTCGGTGACGCGCGCAGCGCCCAGATAGGCCGCCTCGTAGGCGATGATCTCACCGGTGATGGGATCATTCAGCGGCGTGACCGGGCGGAAGATCTGCCATACATCCGCATCGGCGCTGACGTTCTTGGCAAAGACCGTGTCGCCTTGGCCGGTGAATACGCGGTTGGTTTCAGTCGCGATGATGGTGGCCGCGCCTTGCAAACGGGCTTCGTCCACGACGAGCGGCTTGTTCAGGAAGGGCTCGATCGCGTTCAGCGGAATGCTGGGCAGTTCGTTGCCGAATGTTTCCTCGTAGATCTGCGGAAGGCGCTTGTCGATCCCCAGGCGCTTGCCGATGCTGAGCCATGGGCCGCTGCGATCGAGATGCACGATCTGGCCCGGGTAGATCAGATGCGGATTGCGGATCTGGTCGCGGTTCATGCGCCAGACTTCCGGCCAGCGCCACGGCTGCTTGAGGAAGCGTCCGGAAATGCCCCACAGGGTGTCGCCCTTGACGACGGTGTAGGAGTCCGGCGCATCGTCTGCAATCTCTGCGCCCTGGGCGGCCGCAGTGTTGCTGACAAGGGTCGCAATGCAGACGATGAGAGGGAATATAATTCGTATCATTGCTCGCTTCCGGTTGATGCGGGTCGGCACGAGCCGGCCCGGAACGCAAATGGCCGGCGAGCGTCGAAGAAGACATACCCCAATACGACGTCAGGCGCAGCACATGGTCATTCATGTCAAAGCGCTTGAAATTCTGCACTTAAAGGCTTATCGCGGCAAGCATTTATGGCTCTACTACCAATACTCCGTTTCCCTGATCCCCGTCTGCATACGCGCGCGACCGAAGTTGCCGTTGTGGACGATTCCATTCGCCAGTTGGTCAAGGACATGGCTGAAACCATGTACGAGGCACCCGGCATCGGACTGGCGGCAACCCAGGTCGATGTTCACAAGCGCGTCGTGGTGATCGACATCAGTGAAGACCAGACCGGGCTGATGGCATTGATCAATGCTGAAATCATCGAGCGCAGCGGCGAGCAGATATGTGAAGAGGGCTGCCTGTCGGTCCCGGGCATCTACGAGAAGGTGACGCGTGCTGAGCGCGTCCGGGTGAAGGCGCTCAACGAAAAGGGCGAAGCCTTCGAGCTCGAGGCCGAAGGACTGCTGGCCGTCTGCATCCAGCACGAACTGGATCACCTCGAAGGCAAGGTATTCGTCGAATACCTGTCGCAGCTCAAGCTGGGCCGGATCAAGAGCCGCCTAGCCAAGAAAGCCCGAATCACCGCCTGAGCGCGGACTGCCAGAGAACCCGATGACGACGACCCCTCCCTTGCGCGTGGCCTTTGCAGGCACGCCGGATTTCGCAGCGCGCGCGCTCGAAGCGATTATCGACGCCGGCTTCGAAGTGCCGCTGGTCCTCACCCAGCCCGACCGCCCTGCAGGGCGCGGCATGAAGCTCACGCCCAGCGCGGTCAAGCAGGTCGCGCTGAAGCACGGCATCGATGTTGATCAGCCCGAGCGTCTGCGCACGGCAGAGCAGCGTGCCCGCCTTGCCGAGTGCACGCCGGACGTGCTGGTGGTCGCCGCCTACGGCCTGATCCTGCCGCCCGAGGTCCTGCAGTTGCCACGTCTGGGCTGTCTCAACATCCACGCATCCCTGTTGCCGCGCTGGCGTGGGGCGGCGCCGATCCATCGCGCGATTGAGGCGGGTGACGCCGAGACCGGCATCACCATCATGCAGATGGACGAAGGGCTCGATACCGGGCCGATGCTGATGCGGCACGTGCTGCCGATTGCCGCGGACGACACCACCGGCAGTCTGCACGACAAGCTCGCGCTGATTGGCGCCGGCGATATTGTCGAGACCCTGCGCCTGCTGCCCGAGGGAGAGCTCCGCGCTCAGGCGCAGCCGCTCGAAGGCGTGACCTACGCCAGCAAGATCAGTCGCACCGATGCGGAAATCGACTGGCTGCGCCCGGCACAGGAGATCGAACGTGCGGTGCGGGCCTTCAACCCTTTCCCGGGAGCGGTGGGACATCTGCGCGACACCCCGATCAAGTTCTGGTCTGCGCACCTCGTCGATGCCGGTGGCGAGCCGGGCACAGTGTTGCGGGCGGACGAAGCCGGCATGGTGATTGCCTGCGGCGAGGCTGCGCTGTGCTTTACGGCCATGCAGCGACCCGGTAGCAGACGCATGGGCGCAGGGGAATTTCTGCGCGGTTTTGCAGTCAATGCGGGTGACAGGTTTACCGTCGGAAATTCGGCAGCTGCTTGATTTTCCGGTAATTGCCTCCATCTATCGCGCAAACCCAACGTTCTTGAGGAACACGATCAATGTTTGGAAACTGGATGAAAACCTCCATCCTGATGGCCGGTATCGTCGCCCTGTTCGGCGTCGTCGGTGGTGCCATCGGGGGCCAGCAGGGCATGCTGATCGCGCTGCTGCTGGGCGGCGGCATGAATCTGTGGGCCTACTGGTTCTCGGACAAGGCGGTGCTCAAGATGTACAACGCCCGTCAGGTCGATGAGAGCTCCTCGCCCTATCTTTACAACATGGTGCGCGATCTGTCGCAGCGCGCCGGCCTGCCCATGCCCAAGGTCTACATCATCGACGAAGACCAGCCCAACGCCTTTGCGACCGGCCGCAATCCGGAGCATGCGGCGGTGGCTGCCACCTCGGGCATCATGCGCATGCTCTCCGAGCGTGAGCTGCGCGGCGTGATGGCGCACGAACTGGCGCACGTGAAGAACCGCGACATCCTGATCTCGACCATCTCTGCCACCGTCGCCGGTGCCATTTCCTCGCTCGCCCAGTTCGGCATGTTCTTCGGCGGTTCGCGTGATGGTGAAAACCGTCCGAACCCGATCGTCTCCATCATCGTCATGCTGATGGCGCCGATTGCGGGCATGCTCATCCAGATGGCGATCAGCCGCACCCGCGAGTTCGGTGCCGATCGTGGTGGTGCCGAAATTTCGGGCGATCCCGATGCCCTGGCCAGCGCGCTGACCAAGATCGACGCTTTCGCCCGCGGCATTCCGATGCACGCTGCCGAGGCACATCCGGAGACTGCGCAGATGATGATCATGAATCCGCTGTCCGGCGGCGGTCTGCGCGGGCTGTTCTCCACCCATCCGGCGACTGAGGAACGCGTCGCCAAGTTGCGCGCGATGCGCTGAGCATCTTTCTGGCTGCCCGTGCGGCGGCGTGATACCGGTCGGGGCAGGTGATCCATTTTCGGATCCCTGCCCCGATTGCTTTGCAATCTCCTAGAATTACGGCTTCGGGCAGGTTTTTGGCCTTCCCGAAGCGGCGGTCTATGTACTGCCATCCAACCGCCTGCCCGCGAGGGCCGGCATAAATGCGTGCCGGCGGCTTCCCGCACCGGTGCAGTAACCGACAAATCGGGAGCAACAACATGTTTTTTCTTGAATACGCCTCCACAAGGCGTGTTTGCGCTCGTGCCGCGCCTGGTGCGAGCCCTCTGAATCCTGCTGCCATTTGCAGCAGACCGCCGGTCCATTCCGAACCGGATCCGCTGCGGTGAAGACTGGCCGCACCGTCGGCCCGGCCTTTCTCGCCAGCCTTGCCTTCGCCCTGTCGCTGCCGTTCGGCGCACAGGCGAACGGGCTTGAGGCCATCGACCAGCTGCCGCCTTTTCCGCCCGCTCTGCGTACGGCACTCGATGGAGTGCGGGGCAAGGCGGTGATGGTCAATTTCTGGGCGAGCTGGTGCGGGCCGTGTCGTGACGAGATGCCGGCCCTGGTCGAGCTCGACGAGGCCGAGCCCGGCATGGTGCTGATCACCGTTGCCGTGGCCGACCGTGCAGCCGATACCCGTCGCTTTCTCGATGATCACCTGCTCGACACGCTCGTCGTGATCGCCGATCACGATCAGGCGATCTCCCGCCAGTGGGGTGTGCGCACCATCCCCACCACCTATGTGCTCAACACGTCGCACCAGCCCCGGCTGCGCGTGCGCGGCGAAGCCGACTGGCGCGATGCTGCAGTGCGCACCCGCGTGCTCAAGGCTGCCGGCATCGACACACGAATGAACTCCAATTGAATTGAAAGGAAGCACACTGATGAACCGTCGCAATTTTCTCAAGACCACCACGCTTGCCGCCACCCTGGCCATGCCCGGCCTCGCCGCGCAGGCCGCTGTTCCCGCGACCCCGGCTGCGCCGTTTGCGCCCAGCCCCGAGGCCGGCTGGCGCACCTTCGAGCTGACCAGCCGCGTCGAACCTCAGCAGGCGGGTGGCGTGCTGCGCGCATGGGTGCCCCTGCCGTCGGTTGATGCCGCCGAGTGGTTCCGGCCGATGGGCAACCTGTGGCAGGGCAACGCCAGCGTGATGCGGGTGGAGACCGACCCGGTGTACGGTGCTTCCATGCTGTACGCCGAGTGGGCGCCGGAGACGGTCAATCCGCAGCTCGAGATCGTCAGTCGCTTCGCCACCCGTGACCGCGCCACCGATTTCAGCCGCCCGGCTGCCAGCCCGATCAAACTGTCGGCGGCCGAATTCGAGCTCTACACCCGTGCCACCGAACTGCTGCCGACCGATGGCATCGTGCGTGACACCGCGCTTGAGATCACCCGTGGCGCGAGCACCGACGAGGAAAAGGCGCGCGCGATCTACGACTGGGTGGTGGACAACACTTTCCGCAACCCCAAGACCCGTGGCTGCGGTGTCGGCGACATCCGCACCATGCTCGAGACCCGTGACCTGTCGGGCAAGTGTGCCGACCTCAACACCCTCTACGTAGGTCTGGCCCGTGCTGTCGGCCTCCCGTCGCGCGACGTCTACGGCGTGCGCGTGGCCGACTCGCGCTTCGGCTACAAGAGCCTGGGCAAGAGCGGCGATGTATCGAAGGCGCAGCATTGCCGCGCCGAAGTCTTTCTGTCGGGCTTCGGCTGGGTGCCGGTCGACCCGGCAGACGTGCGCAAGGTCGTGCTCGAAGAGCCGCCGGGCAAACTCGCGCTCGACGACGCCAAAGTCGTGGCGGCGCGCAAGCAGCTGTTCGGTGCGTGGGAAACCAACTGGCTGGCCTACAACTTCGGTCATGATGTGAAGCTGCCGGGCAGCACCGGTCCCGTCGTGCCCTTCCTGATGTATCCGCAGGGCGAAAACGCAGCGGGCCGCTTCGACAGCCTCGATCCTGCCGCTTTCCGCTACACCCTGACCTCGCGCGAACTGACCGCAGCCTGACCGCAGCCGGCCAAAGTGCACACGCCGCCGATGTTGCTCGACATCGGCGGCGTTTTTTTCTATCTTATCGTACAATCGTTCAAATAGTCAGGAGACGCGTCATGTCGTTTTACACCCGCAATGCGCTTGGTCTTGCACTGCTGCTGGCGCTGGGTGGCGCTGCATCGATGCCCGCCCTCGCCCAGACTTCGAGCCCGACTCAGGCCACGGAGGCAATGCGTCTGTCCGAGCGCTGGGACGAGAAGCGCGCCGGCGCACTGCTCGAACGCGCGGTCGCTCATGTCGAGGCGAAGGGGCAGGACGCCCTCACTGACTTCAGCCGCCAGGGCAGCTTTGTCGATGGCGATCTCTATGTGTACGCGCTCGCCAACGACGGTCGTTTTCTTGCCAGCGGCGGATCTTCTGCTGCCCTGATCGGCAGCAATGTATCGGAACAGACCGATGCGAGTGGCAAGGCCTTCTTTCGTGAAATCCTCGATCTGGCGGCTGCCAAGGGCGGCGGCCGGGTGGAGTACCGCTGGCTGAATCCGGTGCAGAATCGTGAAGAGCCCAAGGTGACGCTGTTCCGCAAGGTCGGCGATACCATCGTGGCCGTCGGCTTTTATTCGCCACGGGCCACCGCTGCTCAGGCCCGCCATTTGCTCGACCGTGCGGCGGAAGCCCTGGCTGCGGATGCTTCGGTTGCGCTGGCCGAATTTCAGCGCATCGGGGGCAACTTCACGCTGGACGATCTGTACGTGCTGGTGGTGAATATGGAGGACGGACGTTTCCTCGCCCATGGTGCGAGTCCGGCATTGATCGGGCGCAATGGCCACGATCTGCGCGACCCCAAGGGCAAGGCAGTCATTACTGACATGATCAACATTGCGCGCAGGAACGGCGCAGGCGAACTCGATTACGCCTGGCGCAACCCCACCACCGCCAAGGTCGAGAGCAAGCACACCTATTTTCGCGCTGTCGACGGCAAGCTCGTTGGTGTAGGCTATTACACCCGCTGACCGGCGCCACCCACAGAGCCCGGCAGCCCCACCCCTGAAGAGGACATCAACATGAGCACAGTAACTCTGGGCGGCAACGCCATCGACGTGGCCGGCAGTTTCCCGCAGGTCGGCGCTGCTGCGCCCGCATTCAGCCTGACCGCTGCCGATTTGCAGGATGTCGGTCTCGACGCCTTTGCCGGCAAGCGCAAGGTGCTGAACATCGTTCCCAGCCTCGATACCCCGACCTGCGCCACCTCCACGCGCAAGTTCAACGCCGAAGCGGGCAGCCTGGACAACACCGTGGTGCTGGTTGTCTCTGCCGACCTGCCCTTTGCCGCCAAGCGCTTCTGCGTTGCCGAAGGCCTGGACAACGTGCAGACGCTGTCGACCTTCCGCAGCGCAGGTTTCGCTACCGACTACGGCGTCGCCATCACCTCGGGCCCGCTCGCCGGCGTGACCGCGCGTGCAGTCGTGGTGCTGGACGCTGATAACAAGGTGATCCATTCCGAACTCGTGTCCGAGATCAAGAATGAGCCCGACTACGCTGCCGCGCTGGCTGCGCTGAAGTAAGTTCCTGCCGTTCGTTTCGTCCGCCCGCGCGGCGGCGAAACCGAAAAGGGGTGCCATCCGCAGGGAATGGCACCCCTTTTTACATTCCGACCGCAGCTTTCCGGCGCCTGCGCCCGGTTCTGCTCCGGTTTCGGCGTTTTCCGGGAGGTGTCATGGGACCAGTGGCGCCAAGCCATGGGGCCAGATTCTTCACCCGGGCTTGAAAGGGCGGGGCCGAATCGAAGTGCCTAAGCCCCGCACTCCATGGTGTTGCAGTGCAATATTGTCGTGCATCGGGTGCCCGGCACGCACCGCCACAGTGCCTTCAAGCCCTTGATTGACATGGGCGTGGCCGATTCTCTCCGGATTCCAAGGGGTGGAACGAGATCTGCTTAGGGCTTATCTGGCTCCATCGATGGGGCCAGATAACCACGGTCTTTGAACCATAACCGGAGCGGGTGCCATGAAACCAAGCCAGGAAAAGGATTGCTGCCTGATGTGGCGTCAGCTGCTGCCCGACTTCGAGCGCGATGGCGCCACGCTGCAAAGCCAGCTGCGCAGTGCCATCGTTGCGGCGATTCTTGATGCACGTATCGCCAGTGGCTCACGCCTGCCCTCCAGCCGAAATCTTGCTGCGATGCTGAAGGTTGCCCGCAACACCGTGGTCCTCACGCTTGAGCAACTGGTGTGTGACGGTTATCTCGAGGCACGCCCGCGCAGCGGCTATTACGTCCGGCAAGGTTCGGCTGCCCAACCCGGGCCGATCCAGTCCGAAAATGCAGCCAGCACGACGCGGGTGGCGTGGGGCAAACGCCTGGCTGCTACACCCCAGCGGGACAAGTGGCTGGAGAAGCCGGCCGACTGGCAGCGCTACCCCTATCCATTCGTCTATGGGCAGTTCGATCCGAAGATGTTTCCGGTGGCCGAATGGCGTGAGTGCAGCCGGCTGGCGCTGAGTGTGGGCGAGATTCACAACTGGGCGTCCGACGCCATCGAGCATGACGACGACGCACTGGTCGATCAGCTCATCCGTCGGGTGCTGCCGCGGCGGGGCATCGCCGCGCACCCGTCGGAGATCCTGATCACCCTTGGCACCCAGCACGCCCTTTACATGCTGGCCGAGCTGCTGATCAAGCCCGGTACCGGGGTCGCCATCGAGGAGCCCGGCTACATGGACGCCCGCAACATCTGCGCGCGGCGCCAGGCGCGCATCGTGCCAGTGCCGATGGAGGCCGACGGCGCGCTGGCGCCCGGTCATCTGAAGGATGTGAGTTACCTGTACTGCACCCCCAGCCACCATTGCCCCTCAGGCGCCACGCTGTCCACCGAGCGCCGCATCGCCTTGCTGCAGGAAGCGGCCCGAAACGACGTGGTGATCATCGAGGACGACTACGATGCCGAGATCCAGTACAACGGCCAGCCCTCGCCTGCGCTCAAGGCCATCGATCGTCACGATCAGGTGGTGTATATCGGCAGCGTATCCAAGGTGATCTCACCCGGGCTGCGCGTCGGCTACATGGTGGGCAATCCGGAGCTCATTTCAGCTGCCCGAAAGCTGCGCCGCCTGATGGTTCGCCATCCGCCATCCAACAACCAGCGCGCACTCGCGCTCTTCATTGCACAGGGGCATTACGACTCACTCCTGCGCCGGACCACGTCGATCCTGTCGGAGCGGGCTGCGCTGTTGTCTGATGCCCTGACTCGTCACCTGCCCGATTTCGAGTTCCGTCGTCCCAGCGGGGGCGCCTCGATCTGGGCCAAAGTGCCGGATGACATCGATCCTGTGCGCCTGCGTCGGGAGGCGATGGACGCAGGCGTGCTGATCGAGTCTGGCGAGCCCTTTTTCTCCGGTCCGGACCACGCGCACTTCATCCGGCTGGGCTATGCGTCGATCGCACCGGAGAAGATCGAGGCGGGCATCATCGCGCTCGCGCAGGTCGTGGCAAAGTGCCGGCCTGTGCAAGTGCATCACCCGGTTCGTCTTGTGCGCCCTCCAGTGAAACGGTCCGTCGCGATGGCGATCGCCTGTTGAGTGCAGCCGGCGGGTGGCCGCCCGGCGCTGGCTCAGGGTCAGGCGCCGAGGCGGGCGCGGAGGAGATCCTCGAAGTCCTGTGCCGGGAGCGGGCGGCTGAAAAGAAAGCCCTGCAAGGTGTCGCAACGGTGTTCGCGCAGGAAGGCCAGCTGGCCTTGTGTCTCCACGCCTTCCGCCACCACCACCAGATCGAGGCTGTGCGCCATTGCCAGAATGGCACGCACGATGGCGGCGCTGTCCTTGCTTGATTCGACGTCGGTCAGGAAGCTGCGGTCGATCTTGAGTTCGTCGATTGGCATGCTGCGCAGGTAGGACAGCGACGAGTATCCGGTACCGAAGTCGTCGATCGAAAGCTGCACGCCAAGGGCCCGAAGATCGCCCAGCATGGCCGTTGCCTGGTCATGCTGCGTCATCAGCAGCGATTCGGTCACCTCGATCTTGAGGTGGGCCGGGGTGATTCCGGACGTGGCCAGCGCATTGCGCACCGCGCCCCTGAACGAGTGATGGCGGAACTGCTGCACCGAGGCATTCACTGCCAGAGTGCCAGGTTTGAGACCTTGCGCATCCCACTGGGCAATCTTGCGGCACGCCTCCTCGAGCACATACTGACCGATGTCGATGATGAGGCCGGTTTCTTCCGCGACCGGAATGAACTCCACCGGCGAGACGTACCCGCGCTGTGGATGCTTCCAGCGCAACAGGCATTCGGCACCGACGACTTCCTCGCTCACGACGTCGTACTTTGGCTGGTAGAAGACCTCAAGTTCGTTGCGCTCCAGCGCACGACGCAGTTCGTTTTCCAGTCCCAGACCACTGATCGTGCGCGCGTTGAGCTCCTTCGAATAAAAGCAGAAGGCGCCTTCAGGGTTCGCCTGCTCACTTTCCAGTGAGCGGATCGCGATACCTGCGTTGCGCTGCACTTCGTTGGAGTCGGTTCCATCGTCGGGGAAGATGGCGATACCGATATTGAGCGCGAGGTAGAGTTCCTGTTGTTGCAGGTGAAAGGGCTCGGCAAGCGCGCGCAGCAGGCGCCTCGCGATACGGGCGATGGTTTCCGGGCTGAGCTCTCCGTGCAGGAGCAGGGCGAACTCGTCACCGCCGAGGCGCGCCAGTCCCTGATTCTTGTCCGATTGGGGAAGCACGGCGAGCAGATCGCTGTCGCGGGTGGCGATTTCAAGGCGCTGGGCGACGCGAAGCAGCAGTTCGTCGGCCATGGCGGGGCCGAGGGCCTCGTTCAGCTGTCTGAAACGGTGGATGTTGAGCAGCATCAGCGCGCCGCTCTGGCCGTTTCGCTCTGCCTGCTTGATGGCCCATTCCAGTCGATCGACCAGTACATGCCGGTTGGGCAGCCCGGTCAGGCGGTCTGTGTTGGCCAGCCGGTCCTGATAGGCCTTGGCGGCAAGCGTGTTGCGCACGCGAAGCACGAGTTCGCTCTCGTCGACCGGTTTGGCCAGAAAATCGGTGGCGCCCATTTCGAGTGCCTTGAGCTTGGTGGGTGCGTCTGAAGAGGAGGTCAGCACGACGACCGGCAGGTGCTCGAAATGCTCATTACTGCGGATATAGGCCAGTATCTCGAAGCCGTTGACGTGCGGCATCATCAGGTCGAGCAGCACGATGTCCGGCCGCTCGCGCTCGAGCGTGGGGATCGCTTCGCGGGCGTCGGCAGTCAGCACGAAGCGCTCGTACCCCGCGTCTTCGAGAAAGATCTGCAGGGTGTCGAGCGTGATCTCTTCATCGTCCACCAGCATGATGCTGGATTGCCGTATCGGATCTCCGTTCACGGCACGCACGGGCGCGCGTGTCGGCAGGTCTGGAAGCTCAGGGGCGGCGAATTCGCTCATTTCGATGCTTGTCGGTTTCTTCTGGGTTGCCTTAACTTTAACGTCATCGTTCAGTTCGTCCTAGGGTATCGCGAATGCGAACTGAATGCCGGCGTGATCGTCGTCACGGCGCGGTCGATGCTGCGTGCTCGGTTTCGGGCGGCCCCACCATGCGCCCGGATAGTGCCCTGATCGCCGCAACTTGACAGTTGCATCCGTCCAGATCTGCTGCTTTTGCTGCATTTTCCAGTTCTTGTGACGGCTCGGTGAAGGCGTGGAAGCCAACGGTACCGGCCGCACCCCTGAGCCAGTGTGCGAGTGATGCCAGCGTGCCGAAATCGCCGGCGGCAAGTGCGGCGTCGAACTCGGGCATCTGCGATTGCATGCGTATGACGAATTTCGCGATCACCCGGTGCAGGCGCGGGTTGCTCTCAAGCCCGGAGTGCAGTGCCCCGCTTTCGCCCGCAATCGGGATCATTGCGGGCGCTGCTTCGGCCGTGGGGTCCGTTGCGGCCTGCGGCGGTGACGACGCGGGCAGTGGCGGGACGGTCTCCACCGGAGACGGTGGCGCTCCCTCGGGCGCTGCGATACGGCTAGCGATATCGCGGATGGTGTTCATGCAGTGCGCGCAGGCTGCGGCGTCGTCCTGCCGGGCCGCCTGCTCGAGTTCGGCTGCCGGCTCGGTGAAATCGTCGAAGCCGACTGTACCGCCCGCGCCCTTGAGCCAGTGCGCCAGGGCGGCCAGCTCGCGGAAATTTCCACCCTCCTGCGCAGAGACCAGCACCGGAAGCTGTTCGCGCATGCGCACCACAAACTTGCCGATGACCGCATGCATGCGCGGCTTGCTGGCGAGTCGCGACTGAATCGGCGCAGCTGTGCTTGCCTCCGCCGATGTCGCGGTCGTCCCGGTGTCTGCTGCGATCACCGGCGTTGCCGCCTCCACACGCTCTGCCTGGTCGCTCCCGGCATGTTCGCGGTGTCCGCCGACGACGTTCGCCACCATGGCCAGCAGGGCATCGATATCGACCGGCTTGGTCAGGTAGGCACTGCAGCCCGCCGCGATGACCTCCTGTTCGAAGCCGCGCATCGCATTGGCGGTGAGGGCGACGATCGGTGTGGCAATCCCGGCAGCGCGCAGCGTGCGGGTTGCGGTAAAGCCGTCCATCACCGGCATCTGCATGTCCATCAGGATCAGGTCGTAGGCCTTGGCACCTGCCTTGTCGACAGCGATCTGGCCGTTTTCGGCCTCATCCGGCTTGAGTCCGAATTCGCCGAGTACGGTGGCGACCAGTTCGCGGTTTTCGTCGCCGTCATCGACCACCAGAATGCGTGCCGTGGCCGGCATGACCCAGCGCGAGCCTGCCTCCGCAAGCTCGACATTGACGGTTTGACGCAGGCTCGCGTCGTCGAGCAGTCGGATACCCGCAAGCGCACCGGTCGCGAAGCTGGCGGCGAAGGTGCTGCCCTCGCCGGCCACGCTGGTGACGATGATGTCGCCGCCGAGCGCGCGCGCAAAGCGCCGGCTGATGGTCAGGCCGAGACCGGTGCCGCCAAAGCGGCGGTGTACGCTGCTGTCTGCCTGCACGAAAGGTTCGAACACCGCTGCGACCTTGTCTTGCGCGATCCCGATACCGGTGTCGCGAACTGCAAAGCGCAGCAGGGCCGGGTCGGTGCTTGTGTCCAGGCTCAGGGTGAGGGTGACGCCGCCGTGCTCGGTGAACTTGATTGCATTGCCAATCAGGTTGGTCAGAACCTGGCGGATCCGGGGGGCATCGGAGAGGATGGTTTCCGGGATGCTGCCATCGACATGCAGGTCGAGCCTGAGGCCTTTCTCCTCGGCCTTGACGTTCATCGTCTGCACCACCTGGTGGGCGAGCGCATAGGGCGAACAGGCAATGGATTCGACTTCGAGCTGTCCGGATTCCACCTTGGACAGGTCGAGAATGTCGTTGATCAGTGCGAGCAGATGCTTGCCACTGGAATGAATGGTGTTGAGGTGGCGCGCGGCGTTGCTGTCGTCCCGTGAATAGCCCCGGCGCAGCAGTTCGGTAAAGCCGAGAATCGCGTTCATCGGCGTACGGATTTCGTGGCTCATGTTGGCCAGGAAGTCGCTCTTCGCGCGGTTCGCAGTATCGGCCGCGTTCTTTGCCTTTTCCAGTTCGATGCTGTTTTCTTCGATCTCGGTAATGTCGTCCACACTCACCAGCACGCCACCAGGCTTGCCGTCACCGCCCAGCACGGGCGCGCAGTTGATCTGGAAGGTGCGTTGTTCGGTGTCGCCGGTGCGCATGTGCAGCGTGTGATTGACCTGAGGCTCGCCGTCGCGCAGTGCCAGCGTCCACGGCAGTTGTTCCGCTTGAAGCGCTGCCCCGTCAACACTGACCCAGGGCAGCGTGGTGGCGTTCATGCCCACCAGCGCGCTGGTTTCGCGGCCGACGAACTCGGCAAAAGCGCGGTTGGCCAGAACGACGGTCTGTTTGCGATCAAGCACCAGCAGCCCCTCGGTCAGCGTATCGAGGGCGTTGCGCACCCGGCTGGGCACCGCACCGGAGGGGTCGAGATGGCGCAGTACCTTGCGCAGGTAGAAGTAAAACACCGTGAGCGAGCCGAAGAATACAAAGCCGAGCAGTTGTGTCAGCGGGTTGTGCAGCACCCCCATGACGCCCGGCGCGAAAATCGGTTCGAAGCGCAGTTCGAGCTTTCCCCACGCCGTCTTGCCTGCAAGGATGGGGACCTGGATCTGTTCGTCGGTAGAGCGCTCATCGTTGCCAAGCGTCCAGTTTCCGATGTGCTGACCAACTTCAAGAACAACCTCGCCTTTCTGGTTGCGCAGCGCGGCAGAGAGCAGGTGCTCGTTACGCTTCACCACCAGGCGCAGGGTCGGTGCGAGCCAGTGCTCCTCGCCGTTGGAGGCGATTTCGGCGGCGTTGGCTGCGATCGCCTCGGCCAGTGCAACCCTGCCGTCGCGTACCGCTGCGGCACGGTCGGGAATCATGCCAAAGAAGCTCGCCGCGAGCAGCACGCTGAGAACGAGGAAGGCCAGACCGACCGAGATATGCGCTTTGGCGCTGAGTTTGCGCATCATTGCCTTGCTTCCTGTTGCTGCGCGGATGCCGGTGCCGCGGGCGTGATCTCTGGGGTATGAACCGGCTCGGGTGGGTTTTCAGGTGTGCCGTCAACCAGGGACTCGAGGGAGTCGTCGTCGCCGGTGTCGCTTTGACGGGAGTTGCCCAGAATCGGGAGCGGGTCCAGCAGGCGCCATGCCGGCATGGTGGTCAGCAGGCTACTGACGAGTACCCCGCCACGGATGATCCAGGCCACATAGCCGATGGTCAGTCCGGCCCCAGTGACCGTCGCAACCGCCACCGTCTGTCGCTCGCCCCGTGCTTCCTGATCGGCCGCGTTGCGCAGATCGGCAAAGGCCTGCTCCATTCGGGCCTCGCGCAGGCTGCGGCTCACCTCCGATTCCAGCGTGCGCGTAGCCGACAGATCGGGAGAGCTGTAAAGCAGCGCAAGCACATCGGTGTCGCTCAGGCTGAGCGAGACGGGCACGATGGCGCCATCCTCGACGATGTCTACGCTTGCGACGGCGTCGTTTGTTTCCTGGGTCAGCACGATCTGCGGCAACGGGGCTTCAGCCAGTACCTGGGCCGCGGGTGCAGCAGGTGCAACTGGCGCCTCGGCCGCCGTATCTGTGGGCTCGGCGCGCGATGCTTCCTCCCTGACGACGGGCTCGGCGGGCGGTGAAGGCGCCGGTTCTGGCGCAGCCGGCGGCGCAGTTTCGACCGCTGGCACGGGTGGCGACACGGCATTCACCGTGAAGCTGGTGCGGGTGGTGATGAAACCATCGTCGACCTCGATCACGATGGTGGTCGTGCCGGCGCCACCGCCATGGCCTGCCAGCACGCTCAGCGTGCGGTTGGTGCCGCCGCCGGAGAGCTGCACGGCAGTATCCGGCACCACGGTCTGATTGCTGGAGTAGGCCTTCACCACCAGTGTGGTGACGGACGTATCCACGTCGCCAATCACAAACCCGAGCGGGCCAAAGCCCTCGCCGGCCGTGATGTTTTGACTGCCGATAGTACTCACGGTCGGGGCGTCATTTATCGCGTTGATGTTCAGCGCGGCAGTGTTTGCGGTGGTGGTTGTGCCGTCGCTGACCTCGAAGGCGAAAGTCACGGAGCCGTTGGAGTTGTCTGCGGGGGTATAGGTCCAGGAGCCGCCGCCGATGGCGGTGAGGGTGCCGGTCGCGGTGCCGCCGCTGACGGTGAGATTGACCGCGGTGAGGGCATCGCCGTCGATGTCCGCAGCGCCGGCGAGCAACATGGCCTGCGTGATGGTGAAACTGCCGCTATCTTCGTCGATATTGCCCAGATCAATCGCGACCACGGTGGGCGCATCGTTTATTGCGACGACGTTCAGGCTGGCGGTGTTTGCGGTGGTGGTCGTGCCGTCGCTGACCTCGAAGGCGAAAGTCACGGAGCCGTCGGAGTTGGCTGCGGGGGTATAGGTCCAGGAGCCGCCGCCGATGGCGGTGAGGGTGCCGGTCGCGGTGCCGCCGCTGACGGTGAGATTGACCGCGGTGAGGGCATCGCCGTCGATGTCCGAGGCGCCGGCGAGCAACATGGCCTGCGTGATGGTGAAACTGCCGCTATCTTCGTTGATATTGCCCATATCGATCGCGACCACCGTGGGTGCGTCGTTTATTGCGACGACGTTCAGGCTGGCGGTGTTTGCGGTGGTGGTCGTGCCGTCGCTGACCTCGAAGGCGAAAATCACGGAGCCGTTGGAGTTGGCTGCGGGGGTATAGGTCCAGGAGCCGCCGCCGATGGCGGTGAGGGTGCCGGTCGCGGTGCCGCCGCTGACGGTGAGATTGACCGCGGTGAGGGCATCGCCGTCGATGTCCGAGGCGCCGGCGAGCAACATGGCCTGCGTGATGGTGAAACTGCCGCTATCTTCGTCGATATTGCCCAGATCGATCGCGACCACCGTGGGTGTGTCGTTTACTGCGACGACGTTAAGGCTGGCGGTGTTGGCGGTGGTGGTTGTGCCGTCGCTGACGCCGAAGCTGAAGCTCACGGGGCCGTTGAGGTTTGCCGTCGGGGTGTAGGTCCAGGTCCCGTCCAGATTGTCGGTGAGCGCACCGTTTGCGGGAGCGGTGCTCAGATTGATCGCGGTGAGGGCATCGCCATCGATGTCCGAGGCGCCGGCGAGCAACATGGCCTGCGTGATGGTGAAACTGCCGCTATCTTCGTCGATATTGCCCAGATCGATCGCGACCACCGTGGGTGTGTCGTTTACTGCGACGACGTTAAGGCTGGCGGTGTTGGCGGTGGTGGTTGTGCCGTCGCTGACGCCGAAGCTGAAGCTCACGGGGCCGTTGAGGTTTGCCGTCGGGGTGTAGGTCCAGGTCCCGTCCAGATTGTCGGTGAGCGCACCGTTTGCGGGAGCGGTGCTCAGATTGATCGCGGTGAGGGCATCGCCATCGATGTCCGAGGCGCCGGCGAGCAATATGGCCTGCGTGATGGTGAAACTGCCGCTATCTTCGTCGATATTGCCCAGATCGATCGCGACCACCGTGGGTGCGTCGTTTACTGCGATGACGTTAAGGCTGGCGGTGTTGGCGGTGGTGGTTGTGCCGTCGCTGACGCCGAAGCTGAAGCTCACGGGGCCGTTGAGGTTTGCCGTCGGGGTGTAGGTCCAGGTCCCGTCCAGATTGTCGGTGAGCGTACCGTTTGCGGGAGCGGTGCTCAGATTGATCGCGGTGAGGGTGTCGCCTTCGATGTCCGCGGCGCCGACGAGCAACATGGCCTGGGTAATGGTGAAACTGCCGCTATCTTCGTTGATATTGCCCAGATCGATCGCGACCACCGTGGGTGCGTCGTTTACTGCGACGACGTTCAGACTCGCACTGCCAATGCTGGTGCTGAATGCGGTCGTTCCGCCGTTGCTGGAGGTGTCTGCAAGCGCGCCGTTGCTGCCGCTCGAGCGGTCCCAGGCACGGAAACTGACCGCTGTTGCCAGGGTGCCGTTGGTGTTCGCGTTTGGTGTGTAGTGCAGGCGGGTCTGGCTGGTCGCTGCCAGCAGCAGGGCGTTTGTCGAGCTCAGCGTGGCAGCATCGATCAGAGTCCAGTTAACGCCGTTGTCTGTGCTGTAGCGCCACTGGCCATTGGTGGCGTCAACAGCGGTCAGGGCGATGCCGGTGACCGCGCCGCTGTTGCTGTCGCTGACGTTCTGCGGACCGCTGCCGGAAGTGTTGAGACTCACCAGATCGGTGACCGACCACCCCACCGCGCCAACTGGCGCCGGGGCGTCTTCGTTGATGGCCGCGAGCACAAGCGTCGTGCTGGTGTTCAGTGCCGGTGCGGCATTGGCCGTGGCGCTTTCGGGCCAGGTATAGGTCTTGGCGGAGACATCCTCATCGTCGCTGGTGGCCGCCTGGGCCTCTCCCTGCCACGCGACGACGAGTTGACCTGCATTGTTGAGGGCGATGTCCGGTATTTCCTGCGTGTCCTTGAAGTAGCCATTGACGAGGATCTCAGTGCCCGTGACCGAACCGCTCAGGAAGCTCTTCATCACAATCGATTCGCTGTCGGTGTCCTGTCCGTTTGATTCCCATGCAATGACCAGATCACCACGCGCATTCATCGAAATCCTCGGATTTTCCTGGTCGTTCGATGTGTAGGTATTGACGGTGATGGGGGTTCCGCTAAACGCGCCGTCGGCGCCGAAACGTTGCATGCGGACAGCATGGCCTGAGTCAATGTTGACCTCGGCCCACACCACGACGAAATTGCCGCTGGCATCCATGGCAACGTCAGGTCCCTTTGCGTCGCCGTATCGTGTCTGCTGAACCGATATCACGCTCCCCGCCGAAGCTGAGCTGTCATAAGTGCGTGCGAAAATTCTCTTGTTTTGACCCTCATCCATCCAGGTGATGACGAAGCGACCGTCATCGGCCATTGCAACGCTTGGCGTGACTTGCTTGTTGGAGATGAAGGTATTGACCGTGAGTACGCCTTCAGCCTTGGGTGTTCCGTTACTGCTGAAGCGGCGCGCATAGACTCCTTCGTTGTCTGCCAGACCGTTTCCGCTCCAGGCGACCACGAAATCGCCGTTGGATGCCATGGCCACACTTGGTGTGAACTGGTCGCCAGTGGTCGCGTCGAAATTGCCGCTGGTGACAAGAATCTCGCCGGTCAACGGGTTGCCCGTAGCGTCGAAGCGCCGCACATAGACGTCCTTGTCGAAACCGTGGTTGCTTACCCAGCTCACCACGAAACCTCCACTCCCGTCGCTTGCTACAGCAGGCGTGGTCTGGTCTCCGAGCGTCGTTCCATTAACAGTGAATTGGGCGCCCCTTGCCGTTCCATCTGCGTTGTACAGGCGGCCAAAAATCCCTTTTCCGGTGAGAGAAGTGTCGGATTCCCAAACGGCCAGCCAGACACCATTGTCCAGCATGGCAACAGCCACGTTATCCTGGGTGCCGCCGGTAGGTGAGCTCAGTGCGATATCACCGCTTACCGCCGTGACCCCGAGACTGCCCTGCCAGCTGAAACTGGCGAGCGTGGCGGCTTCGATCGCGCCGGTGCGTTGTTCCAGCACCCAGTTGCCGCCGGCCGTTGTTGCGCCGGTGCGGTCGGTGCTGGCTGCGACATCGGCACCGGTCAGGCGTGCAAAGCGGTCGATGAAGTACAGCCCCTCCTCGCCGGCGGCCACATCGCAGCCGTAGAGCAGGATGTCGGCATCGGCGCCAAGCGCCAGTGACCAGTCGGCGATGCTTGCGGAGCGGCTCTCCAGGCTTGCAGCGTCGAGTACGGAATTGCCCAGCAACAACTGCCCTGCGCTGCCGTGCGACAGGATGTGCACGGCGCCGAGGTTCGAGTACTGCGAAAGGATGCTGCCAATCTGCTCCACCCCGTCACGCGTGCTGTCGAGAAACACCACATCGAGCGTGGGCCGCGTGGCTCGCAGTTCGTCGATCAGGGCGTCGGCATCCTCTACGCCGCTGTCGACAATGAGGAGTTCCCGGCTCAGATCCTGGGTGGACTCGGTGGCAAGCCAGTCTGCAGTGGGTGCGTCGAGCGTGCGGGTCTCTGCCGCCGGCATGGCGGCGCCGGAAAACAGCCCCGCCGGCGAGAGGTCTGCCGAATACAGCAGGCGCGGCTCCATCTGCTCGGCCAGCGGACGCTGTCGCAGTGCCGGCGGGCGTGCGGGTAGCAGGCGGCGCAGGTGACGGGTGAGCAGGCGTAGCATGGCGGTGGCGCCCGCTTACAGACGGCGCTCAGGCCGTGGCTGCTGCCCCGGTCTGAACCGCGTCAGCACGGTGTCGAAGGACATGTCGGCACGGCTGCTCGAGGCGCGTGGCGCAGTTGCCTTGGGTTGCGGTGCAGTTTCGGTGCCTGCGCCGCCGGCGTTGGCGAAGCTGGCCTTGCAGCGCACGCCGGCCGGAATGCGGTTGTTCGGGTTGGGCAGTTCGAGGCGGGCACGGAAGGTATTGCTGGCGGCGTCGAGCACCTTGTCCACCCGCGTGACCGTGGCATTGATCAGGTCAAGCCCCGGGAGGTCGGGCCGGATGTCGGCGACCATGCCCGGTTCGATGCTGCCATACAGCGTGTTCGGCAGTACGACCTCGACCCGCAGCGGGTTGAGCTTGGCAACGCGCAGCAGCGCGCGCTCTTCGACCCGCTCGCCTACCGACATGAAGCGGTCGGTGACCACGCCGTCAAAGGGGCTGCGTACGACGCGCTCGCTCAAGCGGGCTTCGGCCAGATCCAGTTCGCGTTTCGACACGCGTTGCAGATCGCGCGCCTGCTGCAGTTTTTCCTGGGCAATGCGCACGTCGGCATCGGCCTGTTCCACCGCCTGGGATGAAACGAAGTTGCGCGCAAAGAGGTCGTTGGCGCGACGCTGGCGGTCGTTGGCCAGGTCCAGGTTGGCCTGGGCGCCGCGTATTTCGGCCTCGATCTCTGCCCTGCTGCGCGCAACATCGATCTGCGCCCGCTCAACGGCGTCGCGCAGCGTGGCCAGCACCTGGCCGCGGCGCACGGTATCGCCGCGTTCCACCTTGATGCTGTCGATGATGCCGGTGACCGCGCTACCGAGCTCCGCCACCTGGTCGGCCTGGATCAGGCAACCCAGCGGCTGTGGTGGCGGTGCGGCGCTGGTCATCGTGGCGAAGGCGGTGAGCAGGGAGAAACAGAGGATCTTGTTCATGGCTTAGAGTCCAGGGCCGCGGTAGGCGCTGCGGCGGTGCTGAAGATGTTCGGCACGCAGCATGGCTGCGCGCAGGTGACGTTCACGGGTTTCAATTCGGTACTGGCCAAAGCGGAAAAACCAGGCCGCGACCGGGCCGGGTACTCGGTTCAGGTGTCGCCTCAGCAGGCGGCGCGCAAGGCTTGGCAGCCATTCTTCGACGCCGTCAGCATCGAGCGCGCGGAAATGCTCGGCACTGCCCGGGTCGCCCTGGCGCGCGCAGCGCCCGAGCAGCTGGCGGTCGGTGCGTGCAGTGCTGTTGTGCTGGCAGCAGATCACATGCAGGCCGCCGGCATCGCGCACCGTCGGCTGCAGGCGGATGTCGGTGCCGCGGCCGGCCATGCGGGTGGAAATGGTGATGCGCCCCGGCAGCCCGGCCTGGGCGACGATTGCGGCTTCGTCGGCATCCTGCAGGGCGTCGAGTACGATATGTGGCAGGCCTGCCGTGTGCAGTCGCGCCGACAGCGTGCGCGAGTCCAGCACCGAGTCGGTGCCGATCAGCACCGCGCGACCGGCTGCGGCCAGGGCGCGTGCGCGTTCCACACAGGCGGTCCACATTGCGTCACGGTCGGCAAACACCCGCGGCGCACCGAGCTTGCGTTGCAGTGGTTTGTGCGTGGGCAGGCGCACCACCTGCCGATCGTACACGGCGGCCAGTTCGGCGGCGCATTCACGCAGCGTGCCGCTTACCCCTGCGAGCTGCAGGTAGCGCGGGAAGAAGCGCTGGTAGGTGATCTGCGCGGCGGTCACGTTTTCGGTGCCGAGCGCGCAGCCCTCCTTGAGTTCGATGAAGCGGTGCAGCTCCTGCGACCAGGCGCGCTTGTCGGCAATCCGCCCGGTCTGGGCGTCGACAATATGAACCTGTCCGTCCCTGACCACGTAGTGACGGTCGCGGGCGTAGACATGGAGGGCGGCAAGCGCCTGCTGCAGACGGGCGGCCTGCAGGCGCGTGTTCTTGCCCAGCTTGGCCGCGGCGGCATGACCGGCTGCGGTCAGCTCGACGCGGGGGCTGCCGCGTTCGATGCCGAAGTGGGTGTGCTGTACCAGGCTGCGTGCGCAGTCGAGCACGGCGGCGAGCGCGGCGCCATCGCTTGCTCCGGTCTGAGGTCTGGCGAGTACGAGCGGCATTCGGGCCTCGTCGATCAAGGCGCTGTCGGCCTCGTCCACGATCGCCATGCACAGCCCGCGCAATACCCGCAGGCCCATGCGTTCGGGCTCGGCAAAGGCACGCGTCAGCTCGGTCAGGCGATCGGGCTCGAAAGGCACGAGCACGCTGTCGCGCAGGTAGTCGAAGGCGAGTTCGCGGGACGTTACATAGGTGATGTCGGCGCCGTAGGCGGCGCGACGGGCATCCACGCCGTCGCCTTCGCATACCGTGCCAACCCGCAGCCCAAGGCGTGCGTAGAGCGGTGTCATCTCCGCGGCGTCACGGCTGACGAGATAATCGTTGGCGGTGATGACGTGAACCGGGGTGCCGGCCAGTGCCGCACCGCTTGCAGCCAGTGCCACGACCAGGGTCTTGCCCTCGCCGGTCGCCATTTCGGCAAAGGCGCCGCATAACATGGCGTGGGCGGCGGCCAGCTGCACCGTGTGCGGCCGCAGGCCGAGTGTGGCGTGAGCCGCCGCAGCAATGAAAGCGAGCGCGCGCTCGCGCGTGGTGGCGTCGAGGCCGCTGCCACGCAGCGCCTGGCGGAGCCGCGTACATTCGGCGTCGTCGAAGTGCGCGGGAATGCTGGCCTGTATGCGTTTTGCTGCTTGCAGATGGCGGCCTGGTCCCGGCGCGGCCAGGCTGCGCAGTTGGCGTAGCAGGGTCGTTGCACGGCCGATTGTGGCATCGCCCCCGCGCTGCTGCGGGTAGCGGCCATGGCGCAATCCGGGCGCTGGCAGTGGTGAAGCGGTATTCATGGGCAGGCGCAGGAAGCTCATCTCACGGCGCTCCGTCGAAGAATTGCAGCAGCAACTGGCGCAAGTCACGGCCCCACTGTACCGCGAGTGGTTCGTTGGGATGCTCGAAACGTATCCAGGCACGTTCGCCGATCCACGCCGAGGGGGCACGTTCGAGGGCGATGTCGAACTCGAAGAAGGCGTCAGCGGTGCGAATGGCGTCGGGGTCGGCGGCGAGCACCGGGATGGGGCCACCATGACGGTCGGACAGGGCCGCGCTGGGCAGCACATGACCGGCGCCGGCAGCAGCCTGGCGGATAAGGGCCGGGTAGGACTCGTCTGCGTTGCTGGACAGGCGCACGCTCACTGCTGTGGTGGCTTGGCGCACGCGCGCCGCTGCGCTTTGCGGCACGACGGCGCGTACCGCCAAGGCATCGTGCTTCAGCACGTAACCGAGGGTATGGCCGCGGGCCAGAAAACTGTCTGGCAAGTCGTCCTGATGTGGCAGGACGAGCACCCCATCGGTGGCTGCGTGCAGGTCGAGGGCATCGATTTGTGCTTCGATATCGGCAAGTTCCGCTTCGGCGCTCGCAATCTGCTGCGCCAGATCGCCGGCGCCGCGCGGATCGCTCAGCAGGCTGCCGTACTGCTGCGCCTCAAGAGCCGACAGGCGGCTGCGGGCTTCCCGTGCCCTGGTCAGCAGACGGGGGTCTTCGAGGCGGGCGACAATCTGGCCCTTGCTCACCTTGTCGCCGTCTCGGGCCAGGATTGCGCGCACGAAGCCGCCGCTGTCGCTGCTCAGGCGGGCCTGCTCGGGCAGGCTCATGATGCCGGGTACGGTTGTCGCCGATGGCAGTGGCAGCAGCGTGAGGCAAAGCGCGGCGCCCGCCGTCACACCGATCAGGCGGCGCCGCACCGGCGACTGCACCCGGCCGATGTCTGCAGAGCGCCAGGCGCCGATCGCGCGCGCAAGCGGCAGGATCAGCAGGGTGACAATCAGGAAGGCGCCGGCGGCAAGGCCGAGCAGATGCGACATGGTGCCGATCCAGCGCATGATCTGGTAGCCGACGACGAACTGGAAGGCCCACGAGGCAGGCGCATACAGGGCGAGCCACTTGCCTTCGCCCGCTGCGGTATCGAGCAGCGGCATGCGCGCGCCGAGCAGATGGTGGCCGACGCGTGCATGCCACCAGCGCTGGCTGCGTGACGCCAGATTGGGCAGGTCGAGCGCGTCGGCCAGCACGTAGTAGCCATCGAAGCGCAACAGCGGATTGCCGTTGAACAGCAGCGATGACAGCGCGCCGATGAAGAACGCAGTGAGGGCCACATCGCGGACCATGCCCGGTGCGGCGGCCAGCCACACCCAGAAGGCCAGCGCGGCGATGAGCAGTTCGGTCATCACCCCGATGGCGCTGACCAGCATGCGCGGGCGGCGCTCGAAAGCGTTGGCGGCACGGGCATCGACGTAGGGCACCGGCACCAGCACCAGCAGGGTGAAACCGGCACTGTCCACCGTGCCACCCCAGCGCCGTATCGCGAGGCCGTGTGCGAGTTCGTGCACACACTTCATCAGCGGATACACGATCCAGGCGATCAGCACGAAACGGGGCGATCCGCTGGCCTGCGCAATCGCCTCACCCAGCACCGACCACTCGCTCGCCGCATACAGCGCACTGAGGACGACCACGAGCAGCCAGGCCAGCCAGGCGCCGCGAGAAAACAGCGCCGTGACGCCTGGCAGCAGGCGATCGAGCAGCGGGCCGGGGTCGAACAGGCGCACCCGCATCGACAGCGGGCTCATCGCCGCACGGTTCTGCTGGCGCTCGCGGCGCCGGGCTTCATCCACCTGGGTGGGGAGGTCGGGCAGGACGTCGGCCTTCAGGAAACCTGCGCTGTTGAGCTGCGCAAGCAGTTCCAGCACTTCGGGCTGGCTCGGAGCACCGTCACCGAAGCGTTCGACGAGCCGATGCCACAGGGTATCGAGGTCGGGACCGCCGTCGAGCAGGCCGACCAGGCGCCAGGCCGATTCGTTGAGCCGCAACTGGGTGCGCGAGTCGGGGCTGGAGAGCACATGCCACACACGGCCACGCGCTCGCAGCCGACGTGCCCGCACCACGCTGCGCAAGGCCGGACGCAAGGGCGCAACTTCGTGCCATTGCGGGCTGTAGAGCGCCTCGTTCACAGCCCCAGCCACGCCCAGATCTGGAGTTCGAACCAGCCGCGCAGGCGGCGTGTGAGCTGGCTCAGCAGCGGCGACGTGCCGCTCTCGATGCGTGCGTAGCCGCGCATGCCGGGCTGGGTCGCCGCGGCCGGTGCGTCGAGTTGCGCTTCGACCTCGACAAAGTGGCGACCGTCGCGGTCGGTGGTGACCGGCATCACCCGCTGTACGGTGAAGCGCATCGCGGTGTCGGGCAAGGCCGACAGCGCCACCTGCCCTGCTGCACCGGCAGCGACCCGCGCAATGTCACGCTCATCGACCTCGATCATCAGCCGGTATCTGGCCTGCGGTGCGAGCACCAGCAGCACGTCTCCGCGCTGCACCGGTGTGCCTTCGGCCTGGTCGAGGTTGCCGGTCAGTACCACGCTGTCCATGGGTGCGCGGATCAGGCTGCGCTCAAGCTGGTGATCGATCAGGGCGATGCGGGCGCCGGATTCTTCGCCGCGCGCATGGGCGAGCACCATCTTGCCGCGGTCGGCTTCGCTCTGTGCTGCGGCAAAGGCATTGTCGTGCTGCGCCAGTTCGCTTTCGAGCTTGCGGCGCTCGAGTTGAAGCTCGCGATCGGCGAGCCGGACCAGGGTCTGTCCCTGCTCCACCACGTCGCCCGGACGGACGAAGGCCTTCTCGATGAACCCGTCTACGGGGGCGACCATTGCGCGTTGAATCTCGCCCTCGATCCGGGCGTCGGCGGTCAGTGTGTGCGGCAGGGGCACCAGCAGTGCGGCCAGCACCAGCACAGCCGCAGCCAGCCCGAGCAGGCGAGTTCGCGGCGCCGGTGCCTTGCCGGGTGGGCGCAAGGCGTTGCCGACGCGTTGCAACACCGGGGCTTCGGCGCGTTGGCGCAATTCGATCACAGGCCCCGCGAGGGCGGCGATCTGCTCCACCGCTTCGAGCATTTCCGCGCTGAACACGGCGTCCGGTTCATGTTCCAGCAGCAGGGCACCGATCGGCGATGTTTCCGCGAGGATGGGCACCGTGCACAGGGCCGTGCCGCTGCGCCGGGCAAGCATCTGGTGGGCGCGGGTGACATTGAGCCCAGCGGCGTTCTGTTCCGGGAATACGACGACAGCCGCCTGATCGATGGCTTCGTCCATGGCGGCCGTGACCAGCGGGTCGTTCAGGTCGCGCTTGTCCGGGGCGGCCAGGTGAGCAGTCGCGATCAGGCGTGCACTGCCGTCCGTGACCACACCGACGCAGGCCGCACGCAAACTGAAGGCCGTGGCGAGTTCGTTTGCCAGTGCGGTCGCGGCTTCCTGCAGACTGCGCGCGCTCAGCAGCTTCGCCTGCGAGCGCAGGACCAGGCTCAGGTGCGGGTTGTGCCGGGGAGTGGTCTGGGTCATTGAGCAGCGGGCTGTGTTGGGCTGGATACGGTGTTGGCCAATAGTGGCATGAACTGAACACCATCGAAAGACGCATCTGGCACACTTAATGCGTCTTGAACGCACCACTTTGGGTCGCGCGCTGTCTGCTGCCCGGTTCGGGGCGACATGCCCGGCGTCGGGCGAGCAGTTGTCGGCGCCGTTCCGCGCTGAGTGCAGGCACGATGGCTGCCTTGATGCAGCGCCCAGAACCTTTAGGCCGGGGGCGTGGTCGGACAGCCACATTCCATCGTTCATGGCCATCATGTCCACGACCCGCGATCACTCCCTGTTTCCGTTGCGCCCTGCGGTCTGGCGTCGCATTGCCGCTGCGCTGGCGCTGTCCATGTTTGCCGGTGCAGCCCCCGCCCAGACTTCCGGCCCACAGTGGCAGGGGGCGGCGTTCGAGGGCGACCGTGCGGCGCTGACCCGGCTCGCCGAGGCTGGCGCGCGCGTGATCCGCGTCTATCGTGAGTCCGACGTCTGGGTGCTCGACGCGGCGCAGGAACTGGGGCTCAAGGTGGTGATGGGCCTGTGGGTCGGGCATCCGCGCCATGGCTTCCGCCTCGACGATGCCGCGGCGCGAAAGGCGCAGGAGGCCGACATCCGCCGTTTCGTCAGCCGCTATCGCAGCCATCCGGCGATCGTTGCCTGGGGCGTGGGTAACGAAGTCGAAACCGGTGAGGCTGACCCCATGCCTGCGTGGCGTGAGGTGGACCGGTTGGCCGGGGTGGTGAAGACACTCGACCCCGGCCGCCCAACGATGATGGTGGTGGCCGACACCAGTCTCGACCGCCTCAAGCTGCTGGCGGACTGTTGTGCCAATGTCGATCTGCTCGGCATCAATCTCTATGCTGGCGCGGTGTTTGACCTGCCACAACGCCTGCGTAGTGCGGGCATCACCAAGCCGGTTGTCGTCTCCGAACTCGGTGCGCTGGGTCAGTGGCAGGCCGGGCGCAAGCCCTGGGGGGCGCCGGTAGAACTCACCAGCCGCGAAAAGGCAGACTTCTATCGCAAGGCGCTGGCCGCCCTGCACGCCGAACCGCAGGTACGCGGGGTGTTTCCCTTCCTGTGGGGCGCCAAGCAGGAGCAGACCGCCACCTGGCACGGCCTGCTGCTGGCCGACGGCAGCCTCACCGAGATGACCGATGCGCTGGCCGAGGCCTGGGGGCGCCCGCCCCTGCACCGGGCGCCGACGATTCTCGGCGTGGGCATCTCGGCCGACGTGTTCGCGCCGGGCGCGAGGGTGTCGGCCGGCGTCGACGCCCGCAGCGCCGACGATGTGCGTCTGAGCACGGAGTGGAGCGTGCGGGCCGAGGCCACCGACCTGCGCCTTGGTGGCGACAACGAGGCTGCGCCCGCGCGGGTCGATGTCCCGCTCCTCGGCTCGGACAACGGCCAGGTGAGTTTTCTTGCCCCGAAGCAGCCCGGCGCCTATCGCCTGTTCATCACCGTCAGGGGCGCTGGCGGCAAGGCCGCGACGGCCAATCTGCCTTTCCGGGTTCGAGCCCCATGACGCACGCCTTCCCTGCCTGTCGGGCGGAAGCGTCGATCGCAATACGCTTGTGATCGAGTTGCCGACGCCGCTGTACTGAGTCTGGTGCGCGGGCCCCGAGCCTGTTGAATGCCAGGCTCGGGATGCGTTCGTGGTCTACTGAAACGCCACCTCGGTAAAGCTTCTCAGCTTGCGACTGTGCAACTTGTCCACGCCCTGTTCGCGCAGGAGCTCGATGGCGCGGATGCCGATTCTCAGGTGCTGATCGACGCGTTCGCGGTAGAACTGGTTGGCCATGCCAGGGAGCTTGATCTCGCCGTGCAGGGGCTTGTCGCTGACGCACAGCAGGGTGCCGTAGGGCACGCGGAAGCGGAAGCCGTTGGCGGCGATGGTGGCGGACTCCATGTCGAGCGCGACCGCACGGCTCTGGCTGAAGCGGCGCTCCGGGCTGCTGTTGCCGCCATGGGAGGGCAGCAGCTCCCAGTTGCGGTTGTCGGTGCTGGCCACGGTGCCGGTGCGCATCAGGCGCTTGAGTTCGTAGCCGCTCAGCTTGGTCACGTCAGCTACTGCGGCCTGCAGCGCGAGCTGGACCTCGGCCAGCGGCGGGATCGGCACCCACAGCGGCAGCTCCTCGTCGAGCACGTGGTCTTCGCGCACATAGCCGTGTGCCAGCACGTAGTCGCCCAGTTCCTGTGTATTGCGCAGGCCCGCGCAGTGGCCGAGCATGATCCAGGCATGGGGGCGCAACACTGCGATGTGATCGGTGATGGTCTTGGCGTTGGCCGGGCCGACCCCGATATTCACCATGGTGATGCCGCCGCGCCCCTTGCGCTTGAGATGGTAGGCCGGCATCTGCGGCAAGCGCGGCGGTGCCGTGCCCGCTTCATCGCCGGGATGCGCGGTCTCGCCAGCGCGGCGGGTGATGACGTTGCCAGGCTCGACGAAGGCCTTGTAGCCGTGATCCGCAGTGTTTTCCTGCATCAGGGTATGGCCCAGCTTGATGAACTCGTCGATGTAGAACTGGTAGTTGGTAAACAGCACGAAGTTCTGGAAATGCTCGGGCGCGGTGCCGGTGTAGTGGTTCAGGCGTTGCAGCGAGTAATCCACCCGCGGGGCGGTGAACAGCGCGAGCGGATGGGGTTCGCCCGCCGGCGGCTCGTAGGTGCCGTTGGCGATGCCGTCGTCCATCGCGTTGAGGTCGGGCAGATCGAAGATGTCACGCAGGCGCTGGCGCTGCACGGGATCGAGCTGACCTTCGATGTGGTCCTGGCCGGTCATCGCAAAGTGCAGCGGGATCGGTTGCGTACTGCTGCCGATCTCCAGCGAAACACCGTGATTTTCGAGCAAAAGGCGAAACTGGTCCGGATAGTAGTCGGCAAACAGTCCGGGCCGCGTCAGCGTCGTTTCATAGATTCCGGGCCCGGCAACGAAGCCGTAGGACAGGCGGGAATCGGCGCGCGCCACGGTATCGGTGCGTACGCGCACGAAGGGATAGCAGGCACGCACATGACGGCCGACGCTGTCGCCGGCCACGAAGCGCTGCAGCGCATTGCGCAGGTGGGAAACACCACTGTCGTAGATCTCGCTTACACGGGCCATTGCAGCGACCGGATCGTCGAAGCGCGAAGGGGCAAAGTAGGGCGCGTCGCCATGAACTTCGGGGGCCATGACTGCCTCCTGTTGGATTGTCGGTTCGATTCAGGCCGAGCGTAGCGCAGTTCTGTGTGGATAGGATGAAGCCCGGCCAAACGGGCACAGGATCCGGAGTCGCACTGGCCGCTCGTTCAGCGACAAGGTCTTGATCTGACGCATATCCCTGGTGATGCGTGGGGGCTATGGTGAACTTGGATGCTTCCCCGTCTACAGTGCGTCGATCGCAAAGAGTCCGTCATGCCGCGTCGCCTTTTCCTGATCCTGGTCCTGCTCGCCGGATATGCCGCGCCGGTGTATCCGGGGCCGTGGCGGGCGGTGGAGAACAATGTGTTCGGGTGGCAATTGATGACGCCCGACGAGCGCATCGAGCATCAGCGCCGTCTGCGCGGCTTTGACGCCTACGAGGCCTGCTCCGCCTATGTAGCAGCACACCATGCCGAACTGCAGGCCAGGGCAGATCGCGCCGGCCTCGTGCTGAGCCCGCGTCGGCAGTCCGTGTGTGATCAGTTGCGTGCCGAAGGCAGGCTGAAATGAACACGCGGTTCCGCTTCCCGCTCAATGAAATGATCGCGCCCGCCTTGCTGCTGATGCTTGCGCTGAGTGGCGCCGGATGGGCGCTGCCCCAGGGTTTGCCGCCCTGGCGCAGCGTCGGCATCGTATCGGCCTGGCTTGGCACCGGCCTGCTGGTGGGCAGTCTGCTGCTGATGGTCAGGGGGCCGCGGCTGGCCGCACTCCTCGGCGGGCTCGACGTTCAGTATCGCTGGCACCATCGCAGCGGGACGCTTGCCTATGTGCTGTTGCTTCTGCATCCGCTGGCCATCGCGCTCGATGCCTGGGCACAGTCGCCGCAACTCGCATGGCGGGCGCTGGCGCCCTGGTTCCAGAGCTGGCCGCTATGGCTGGGCTGGGCCGGGCTGCTGCTGCTGATGACCGGTCTCGCCACGACCTTCAGCCTCGATCTGCCCTACCGGCGCTGGCGTGCGCTTCATTACCTCACGGGCATCGGCGTGCTGTGCGGGCTGCTCCATGTGTGGGCCCTGCTGGGCGAGCCCGGTGCGCTTTGGCTCTTCATGGCACTGGCCGTGCTCGCCCTGTGCTGGCGCCTGTTCGGGGTGGATCTCGGCATTGCTGCCCATACCTACCGGGTGCGCAGCGTGGTGAAGCCTGCGGCGCGGATGATCGAAGCAGTGATCGAGCCCTGCGGCGCGCGGATACGAGTGGTGCCGGGCCAGTTCGTGTTTGCCGCCTTCGGTGATGGCCCGCATTTCCACGGTTGTGGCGAGTTCCACCCCTTCACCGTGAGCGGCATCGGCGCCGATGGCAGCCTGGCGGTGGGCATCAAGGCGCTGGGGCCGTGCTCGACCCATGTGCAGGCGCTCGAATCCGGCGTGCTGGTGCGGCTGGAAGGCCCCTTCGGCAACTTTCTGGCCGGGCGCCATTCCAGTGCCCAGTTGTGGATTGCCGGCGGCATCGGCATCACCCCGTTTCTGGCTGCGCTGCGGCGCGAACGCCTCGCGCATCCGACCACGCTGATCTATCTTTACCGCAGCGATGCCGATGCGGCCTACCTTGAGGAGCTGAAGGCACTTGCGGCGGCCGACTGCGCGCTTACACTGATCACCATCCGTGCTGATGGCGCGCCCGATTTCGACCCCTTGCTCGGCAACATCGAGGGCTTGTCCGGGCGCGTCGTCTACCTGTGCGGGCCGGCGCCGCTGGTCGATGCTGCGCGTGCGTCGCTCGACCGTCACGGCGTGCCGGGCACCTCCATCCACTTTGAAAGGTTCGATTTCCGATAATGCGCAAACTCTTCGTTTCGTCCACGCTGGTGTTCTGCCTTGCGCTTGGCGGATTCTGGGTGGCAAGCCTGTTGCTCACGACGCCTGCTGCCGAGGCCGACGTGAAGCCGGCGGCAGCCGGGCGCCAGATCGCTGCAGTCGAGGTGGCGGGCCACAACAGTCCGACCGATTGCTGGATGATTCTCGGCACCGATGTCTTTGATTTCAGCACTTATCTGCCGCAGCACCCGTCCGATCCGGATGTGATCACGCCGTGGTGCGGCAAGGACGCCTCCGAGGCCTATCTCACCAAGACCAAGGGACGGCCGCACTCGCCCTATGCCGACTCACTGCTGCCGAAATTCCATATCGGGACGCTGAAACGGGGGTGAATGATCCGGCGCGTGAGGCCGCGGGCTGGCGGAATGCAGTCTTCGGTGCGAGTGCGCGTGCTTGTCTCTAGAATGAGGCGTCGCAGCCTTCGCGCATCGGCATTCGCAATGAATCTCGGGTAATCGCATATGGAACTCAAATGGCTTGAGGACTTCCTGAGTCTCGTCGCCAGCGGCAGCTTTTCGCGCTCGGCCGAGCAGCGCCACGTCACCCAGCCGGCGTTCTCGCGCCGCATCCGGGCGCTTGAAGCCTGGCTCGGCGTTGCCCTGATCGATCGCAGTACCTATCCCACCCGGCTCACGCCTGCGGGCGAGGCCTTCAAGGGGCCGGCCGCCGATCTCGTAAAGCGTCTGCACGCGGCGCGTGCGCAAGTGCGCGGCTACCAGGCGGTCGCAAGCGATGCGCTGGTCTTTGCCGTGCCGCATACGCTGGCGTTCGCGTTTTTTCCCGGCTGGCTCGGCCAGCTCAAGGACAGTTTTGGCGAGCTGCCGACGCGGCTGATGGCGGGCAATGTCCACGACGTGGTGATGACGCTGGTCGAAGGGGGCTGCGATCTGCTGCTGTGCTATCACCACGCGTCGCACCCGGTGTGGCTCGATCCGGCGCGCTTCGAGGGCCTGACTCTGGGCGTCGAGCGTGTGCGTCCCTTCATTCCCCGCACAGTCGCGCAGGACCGGCACTGGCAACTGCCTGGTGCCCCGGATGCGCCGATCCCGTTTCTGCGTTACGGCCCCAACACCTATCTGCGTCGCATGGTCGACACCATCCTCGACCGCGCGACGACCCCAGCCCATCTCGCGTTGCATTACGAATCCGACATGGCCGAAAGTCTCAAGGCCATGCTGCTGGCAGGTCATGGCCTGGCCTTCCTGCCGGAGAGTGCAGTCAGTGGCGAGCTCAAGCGCGGCGATCTGGTGGGGGCTGGCGGGCCGGAGTGGAGCCTCGACATGGAGGTTCGCCTGTACCGCGACCGCGCCAACACCCGACCCGAACTCGCGCAGTTGTGGGAACACCTGCTGGGGACCGTGACGCCGCCCGCTACTGCGGCCTGATTACGGGTATCGAAGGCAGCACATGCCCGTTTGGCATGGTTATGCGTCAAACGCATGACGGCATGAGTCAACAGCATCCGCATGCCATATTGACCTGCGCAGAATGCGTGCTTCACTCCCCACACGGAAGAAGCACATGTCTGCATTGCCCGGTTCCGATTACGCCAAGGCCCGCATCGGCGGCCTGTCCTACCTCAATCCGGCTGCGCCCGAGCCGTGGGCGAGCTTCGTCGAGCAGATCGAGCGCGTACGGCCCTATCTGGGCGACCTGGAGCGCTGGATCGAGACCCTCAAGCACCCCAAGCGCACCCTGATTGTCGATGTGCCGATCGAACGCGATGACGGCACGATTGCGCACTACGAGGGTTACCGCGTGCAGCACAACCTGTCGCGCGGTCCGGGCAAGGGCGGCATCCGTTTCCACCCCGACGTCACGCTCAATGAAGTGATGGCGCTGTCGGGCTGGATGACGGTCAAGAACGCCGCGATCGGCCTGCCCTTCGGTGGCGCAAAGGGCGGTATCCGCCTTGATCCGAAGAGCGTCAGCAAGGGCGAGCTGCAGCGCATCACGCGCCGCTTCACCTCGGAGATCGGCATCATCATCGGCCCCGACCGTGACATCCCGGCCCCGGACGTCGGCACCAACGAGATGACCATGGCCATCATGATGGACACCTTCTCGATGAATCGCGGCGGCACCGCGACCGGGGTCGTCACCGGCAAGCCGATCGCGCTCGGCGGCAGCCTCGGGCGCCGTGAGGCCACCGGTCGCGGCGTGTTCATCACCGCCCGCGAAGCGGCGCGGCATCTCAATGTGCCGCTCGAAGGCGCGCGCGTCGTGGTGCAGGGCTTCGGCAACGTCGGCGGCATTGGCGCCCGTCTGTTCCATGAGTCCGGCGCACGCGTGATCGCGATTGCCGACCACGCCGCCACGCTGGTGAACGAGGCGGGCATCGACATTCCGGCCGCGCTCGCCCACGTCGCCGCCAAGGGCAGTCTTGCTGGCTTTGCCGGTGCGTCGGCGATCGATATCGAGGACTTCTGGCGTCTCGAATGCGAGTTCCTCGTGCCTGCAGCGCTCGAAGGCCAGATCACGCCGCAGCGCGCCGAAGGCATCCGCACCCGCATCGTGGTCGAAGGCGCAAACGGCCCGACCACGCCGGCAGCGGACGACATCCTGCGCAATCGCGGCATTCTGGTGGTGCCAGACGTACTGGCCAATGCCGGCGGCGTGACCGTGTCCTACTTCGAGTGGGTGCAGGACTTCTCCAGCTTCTTCTGGACCGAGGACGAGATCAACGATCGCCTCGAGCGCATCATGGTCGGCGCCTTCAACGCGATCTGGCAGATCGCCGACGAGAAGCAGGTGTCGCTGCGCACTGCCGCTTTCATCATTGCCTGCCACCGGGTGCTCGAAGCCCGCGCCGAGCGGGGTCTTTACCCCTGATCGAGGGGCTTGTACCGGTTTGTCCGGTCGTGCCGCCGGAACGGGGAAACAGTTCTCCGGCGGCACGCCATCTTGAACCGACGCGGGTCAGCCATTCGGCGTGGCCCGTGTCTTCTCCGCGCACGGCGGCAAAGAAGCGCCGTTGCAGTTCGCGTGTCACTACGCCCGGCTCACCCTTGCCCACGCGGCGACGGTCGACTTCCACCACTGGCGTGATCTCGGCCGCGGTGCCGGTGAAGAACACTTCGTCCGCCACATAGAGTTCGTCGCGGGTGATGCGGCGGGCGCGGATCTCGTAACCGGCCTCCTGCGCCAGCGCATGGATCGTGCGCCGGGTGATGCCGTCCAGCGCCGAGGTGATCTCGGGTTCCCAGATCACGCCGCGCTTCACCACGAACACGTTTTCCCCCGGCCCTTCGGCGACGAAGCCGTCGGTGTCGAGCAGCAGGGCCTCGTCGTAGCCTTCGGCACGCGCTTCGCGGCAGGCGAGGATGGAATTGGTATAGGTCGACACCGATTTGGCGCGGCACATCTGCACGTTCACATGATGGCGCGCAAAGCTCGCCACCTTCACCCGGATGCCCTGTTCCATGCCCTTGTCGCCAAGGTAGGCGTTCATCACCCAAGCGGCGACCATGACGTGAACCGCAGCGCCGGCGGGGTCGATCCCGGTCTTCTCGGCACCGAGAAAGACGAGCGGACGGATATAGCCGCTGGCGAGGCCATTGCGGCTGATCGCTTCGCAGCAGGCCGTGCGCAGGGCGTCGCGGTCGAAGGGCATCTCCAGCCCGAGAATGTGGGCAGAGTCGAAGAGGCGTTCGATATGGTCGTCGAGACGAAACACGGCCGGGCCGTCTGCGGTGGCGTAGGCGCGGATGCCCTCGAAGCAGCCGAGGCCGTAGTGCAGGGTATGGGTCAGTGCGTGCACCTTTGCATCGCGCCAGGGCAACCATTGCCCGTCCATCCAGATCCAGCCGTCGCGGTCTTCCATGCTCATGATGTGCTCCTTGTGTGATCGAAAAGGGGAAACGCCCGCGCCGCATGTGCGGGGAGCGTTGGTGCACACCGGTGATGGCGGTGTGTTCGATCCACGAGAAGAAACGGCTATCGGTTTCGGCGGCAGGGCACGGGTGTGTGCGTGGCCGTGTGGTGATCGAGTGAGGCGGGTGTGAGCAGATTGCCGTTGCTGGTGCGGCGCCTCAAACGAAAACGCTGGCAGTTCGGGTGAACAGCGTTCAACTGAGTGCGAAGGTCCTCAAACCGATACTTCGCTGCGAGCGCGGGTCTGCAGCCAGCGCACGAAGTGCCGTACCCAGCGTTGCTCGTAGGCTTCCGGGCGCAGCACGGCATAGAAGCCCTTGCCTTTGGCATGGTGTGCGAAAGGCCTGACCAGGCTGCCCTCGGCCAGATAGCTGCGCGCGAGCAGACCGACGGTAAGCGCCACGCCGACGCCCGCTGCAGCGGCTTCGAGCATCATCATTGCATCCTCGAACACCATGCCCTCGCCGGGTTCTTCGCGGTCGATGCCGGCCGCGGTGAACCATGGTTTCCATTCGAGCAGCGGGTGGCGCAGCAAGGGCACCGTGGCGAGCTGTGCGGGATCGGCCGGCATGCCGAGTTGCGCTGCGAGCGTCGGACTGCACACCGGAAACACCGTTTCGCGGCGCAGTTCGTAGGCCTCCAGCCCCGGCCAGGGGGGTTCGCCGTAACACACGCCAAGGTCGCTCTTGCCGGCCGCCACGGGTGCCAGGGTCGACGCGGTGGACAGCACGAAGCTGACTTCCGGATGTTCGCTGCGGTAGTCGGCGAGCTGACCTACGAACCATTTCGCCCCCAGAGCGGGCGCAACAGACAGGCGCAGCTCGTGCTTACTGCTTCCGCGCAGGCGGGCACTGGCGGTTTCGATGCGGCCAAGTGCGCTTTGCACCTCGGCCAGATAGTCCCGGCCTTCGGCGGTCAGGGTGATCTGGCGATGCCCGCGCTCGAACAGTTTGATGCCCAGCCAGGCTTCCAGCGCCTTGATGCGGTGGCTGACCGCGGAGGGCGTCAGGCTCAGCTTGTCCGCCGCTGCCAGAAAACTGCCGCAACGCGCGGCGGCCTCGAAAGCGACAATCGACTGGAGCGGAGGCAGATGCATGAAGGGACTTCAGTGGATATTCCGCACCGATGGTAACGCGCCACGCGATCGGGTGGGCGGGTGCCGTGCTCAAGGCGAAGCATTGTCGCGCTAGCGGCTGCCGCAGGGGTGGCGGTCGGCGCCGCAGGTATCGAAGTTACCCAGCGGACGGTTGAAGGTGTATTCCAGCGGCGCACCGATCCATTCCCTTGCGGTGTCCTCCACGCTGCCGCTCGGCACCGTGAAGGGCAGGGCAACGATGAAGCCTGCTGTGCCGAGCACCGTGGCAACAATGCCGAGCGGGCGCACCAGGACGAGATCCACCACCATGTCGCTGCCCCTGTCGCCTGTTATCGGCTCCCGCTGCTGGGCAGACACCGGCTGGCACAGTGCCAGTGTCAGCGTGATCACGATGAGCGCGGTCTTGCTTCGGGTCAGGTGGCGTCGCATTTCAGGCTCCGCAAAATCCTCCTGTTCAGTATGGACGGCGTTCAGCCCTTCGGCCACAGGATCATCTGCGAACAGCGAAACAGGGCCAGCTTGCGCCCGCTGGCCTCGTCGGTGACCACGGCGTCCCAGACCTGGGTGCTGCGCCCGAGATGCTGGGCGGTTGCCACGCAGGCGATGCTGCCCTCGCGCACGGTGCCGAGGTGGTTGCTCTTGAGTTCGATGGTCGTAAAGGATTCGGCCCCTGCCGGCAGATGGGCAATGGTGCCGTAACCGCAGGTGGTGTCGGCCAGGGCGACGATGCTCGCTGCGTGGAGAAATTTGTTCGGCGCAAAGTGCAGCTGTTTCACCGGCATCCGGCTGGTCAGCACACCCTGGGCAATGCTCTGGATTTCGATTCCGAGATAGCCAGGCAGATATTCGCTGCCGCGCTGCTTGAGGAGTTCGAGGGTGATTTCGGGGCGAAGCTGGCTCATTCGGGGTCTCCTGATGTGTTGTTCATGCAGCATACCAATCGCTCGGGCGTGCGCAAGACGGCGTCGACAGCCCCGCTTTCGCGCGCTGAGCCCGCTGCTTCGAAGGTCCCGGTTCGCTGGACGCCATGTCGCAAATCCGAGGCAATTCTGCAATAAACGGGATGTAAGGTGGGCCGTGTGGACGCCCCGCGGGCGCAGTGTCTGGTCTGATGTCAGCTGTATGACATACACGTAAATGGGAAGTGCCTCCGCGTGTGCATCAAACATTGACTATGGCCGGATTACGGCCATAATGACCAAAGCATGTTGCGGCGCACCACAAACTCGCAATAAGACGGGATCGCACTCACGCGCGCGCCAGACCTGCCCCGAAGCATCGAAACACGTACTCTCACAAGGAAGATCATTATGATTAAGATCACGTCTGAGCAATCAAAAGCCCTGAAGACGAGCACCGAAGCGTTCGCGACCTTGTCCGAGGTCACGCTTTCGAGTCTCGAACGCCTTTCCGCGCTGAATCTCGCGACGGCAAAGACGGCATTTCAGGACGGTATTGCAGCCTCCAAGTCATTCACCGAAATCAAGGACATGAACGAGATGCAGAATCTGGCAGGCCCCTTTGGGGCAAAGGCAACGGAACAGGTCATGGAATACTTTCGCGGTGTGACCCAGATTACGGCCGACATGCAGCAGGAAATCTCCAAAGTCGTGACCCAGCAAATGGCCCTGCTCGGCGAAACCACCCCGAGCACGAATCCGATGCTCGAAATGTTCACCAAGCTCGCTGAGCAGGCGACCGAGTTGACCTCGGCCAACCTGAAGACCATCACCGACAGCATTCAGGAGTCGACAGAGGTCGCTGCAGCGCCTGCCCCGAAGGCAAAGAAAACCGCCTGAGGATGTATCTGGCGGGGTGTTCGCACGCCGCCGTTCAGGGTCTGGACCGTGCCGGGGCGCTCTCGGCGCGTCCGGCCCCAGGCCAGTACCACGCGAGCCCATGCACGAAATCCCCCCGCCTGATCACCGTCCTGCCAGCATGATGGCCCGGCCCGGGTTTCTTGCATTTCTGCATTCCGAGGCCGGCGCGGGTTTTCTCGCAGGCTTTGAACACATCAGGTACGCCAAGGGCGAACTGATCGCTACACCCGGCAGCGCTCAGGACCGGGTCTTCATCGTCATCAGCGGGCGCGTGCGAGCCTATCTCGCCAGCGACGAGCGCGAGATCACGCTATCCTTCCTAGAGTCTGGCGATATCTTCAGTACCCATACACCGGCCTATCTTGCCAGTGCCGGTGCAAGCACCATTGTGGCCATGGATACACGCCGTTTCGCCGAGCGCATGGCGCATCACCCGGGGCTGACGCCTTTTCTGATGCGTGCGCTGGGCAAGCTGCTCAACGACGTCATCCGCCGCATCGAGCGTCTTTCCCTGAAGGATGCGGGCGCACGCCTTGCGGCCTACCTTGCCGAGACGACGCGCCAGCGCGGCACACCCGACGGGGAGGGCTGGCTGACACCGCTCGGCATGTCGCTGGGTGAAGTTGCGCTGTTGCTGGGCAGCACCCGCCAGACGGTCTCCGCCCAGCTGAGTGCGATGGTCAGGCTCGGTATTCTCGAGCGTCGCGGCAGACGTCTGCTGCGGGTGAATCAGCTGGAGCGGCTGGAGCACTGGCGCGAAAGCGGAAGAATGCCGTCCTGATTGGATTTTTCGTCGTCCACGCGACAGACAGCGCAGGCTTGCGGGCGCGATGATGTGGCCTCCGATAACGCATCCGCCAGGTCGCCATGAGTACCCCTCCCTCCCCCTGCTGTGCCGCACAACCCGATCGTTATGTCAGCTTCAAGGGCATTGATTGCGACGGCAACGCGCGTCGCCTGATGGACACCCTGCTCCGTCTGCGGAGTGATGATCCCGATGAGCAGCCCTTGCTCAAGCTGTTCAAGGAACGTCGGGCCGCGACGACCGGTGTGCGCTGCGACGATCTGTTGCTGCTCGCTAGTTTCGTCAACCCGGTGCGCGAGCTCTTCGAACGTCATCACGATCAGGAAGCGCTCGACCTGCTGGAACAGCTTGAGGAGCAGTGCTTCTGAGCCCTTCCCGCCCGCTGCCGGTGACCGCGGGCGTCATGCCTGATTGAACATTGCTATAGTGCAGAAGCGCGCCGCACCGTTCCTTGCGCTGCGCTCCTGCATCAGTGCATGACAAAAAACAGGACTCAAGTCCGGGGGAGACCGAGCATGTTCATCGTCACCAATCGTGAAGTCGACGAGACCAAGACCACCGTCAAGGACGCATTCAAGTCGTATCCGAATGCCTGCGGGCCGAACGAATTGCGCCTTGCCGAGGCGGTGCGTGATGGCAAGGAGTGGCGGATCAGGATCCTGCCCGACGAGATCTCCGACGAGATGGCCGCCGAGGTCGGGCTGACGCACGAGGTCGATCCGGATACCGGCGAGAAAAAGCCCCTGTATGCAAGTGCCTATGTGGCCCGTCGCATCGTCGAACGGGTCAATCCGAAGATGCTCGGCGGAAAGCCGAAGGGCAAAGGCAAGGGCAGGCAGAAGGGCCGCAACCTGGTGTTCTTTGTGCACGGCTTCAACAACAACGTGCAGGCCGTACTCGATCGCGCCGAAGAAATCGAGGAGACCTACGGCGTCGAGGTCCTGCCCTTCACCTGGCCGGCCAATGGCGGCGGTGTGAAAGGCGTGGTCAGCTACCTCAGCGACAAGCGCGACGCACTGGCGTCTACCGGCGCACTCGACCGCTGCCTGGGCAAGCTCGAGGACATTCTCAACCGGATTCACGAAGAACACGTGAAGCGGGTCGAAGCACTGGCCAACGCGCGCTACGCCAACAAGGACAAGCCCGGGCAGATCGATGCGGAACAGTGGGATCTCTTTTTTACCAAAGAGTCGCAGAAATGGTGCCCGTTCAACGTCAGCATCATGTTGCACAGCATGGGCAATTACCTGTTCAAACACCTGCTCAAGTCTTCGGTGTATCGGGGCAACCGCCTGCTGTTCGACAACGTGCTGATGGTGGCCGCCGACGCCAACAACGAGAATCATGCCGAGTGGGTGGGCCGCATCCAGTGTCGCGGGCGCATCTATATCACCATCAACGAGCGCGACAGCGCCCTGCTCGCATCACGGATGAAGGTTGGCGAGCAGCAGCAGGCGCGCCTGGGGCACTATCCGTACAAGCTCGACTGCCCTCAGGCGGTGTATGTCGATTTCACCAATCAGCCCCATGTCGGCAGCGAACACGCCTACTTTGAAGGCGGCGCGCTGAAGAATGCGAAGGTGAAAGCGTTCTTCGACGAAGCGTTCAACGGCAACTATGCCGAAACCGGTCTCGCCTTCGATATTGGTCGCAACATGTACGGGCTGAACTAACGCAGCAGGCGCGAGGGGGTCAGGCGCCGCAGCTGGGCGCCCACCACCGCACGGAAGCGCGGGCTATGCAGGCACACGCCGCCGGCAAGGCCCACCAGGCAACCGAGGATGGTGTCGATCAAGCGCGACTGGACCAGTTCGGCCGTCGAGCCCTGTCCCAGCGTGGCGGCTTCTGCCAGCAGGATGGTGAGCGGGGTGATGAAGATGACGGCCAGGCCATAATGGCGGACGATCGTATTCTCGATCACGAAAGCCAGTGTCATCATGATCAGCGACACGCTCCAGTTGTCCAGCGGCAGCAGCAGGATGGCCCATGCCAGTAGCAGGCCGATGCCGGTACCGGCGATACGATGCACCTGCTTGGTCCACACCGCCCGCAGGGACATGCCCTGTATGACGGCGATGCAGCTCACCGGCACCCAGTAGGGGCGCTCCAGCTGCAGGACCTGCGCCAGCGCGAGCGAAATGCCCACGAAGGCACCAATCACGACCGAATCGAAGATCACGTAATCGAAGCCCGGTGCCGCCAGCGGCTGCACCGGCGTCGGCGGCTGCAGTCGCAATGCGTACAGGCTGTAGAAAAATGCGATCAGGCAGGCCAGCAGGCTGCCCATTGCGAACAGCCCCACCTTGAGCGGGATATCCAGCACCACGCCGGGGGAGTACGCCCCGATCGCCGCAGAGAGAACAAAGAACAGGCTGCCCGGCGGCCCCACGGCATAGAAACGACACAGCATCGTCACCAGCACCGCAATGAAGGTGAGCACCCACATCATCAGCGCCGGGAAGAAGTGGCTCATCACCCCGAGCGCATAACACGCTGCGAGGCCGAAGCCGCACGCCATCACCCACACCATCCGGTGCGACAGCGGCGTAGCAGGCAGGTACAGAAACACCATGCCGCCCAGCGACGAGATCAGGCCGTACTCCATGTGGCCGAAATAGGCCCCGATCAGGAGTGGCAGCCCGGAGGCGAGCGCCGCGGCGAAGGGCATCTGCCACAGCCGGTTGCTCGGGTTGATTGCGAGCAGCTGACCAAACTCTTCGGCCACCCGCGATTTAAGGTCATGCCATCTCGACTGACGGGTCATTGCTCAGTCAGGCTTGTTTCGATGTTCATTGTCTCGCTTCGGTTGCCGCGAAGTCCCGCTTCAGATGGCCTTGAACAATGCGTTGAACTCGTCCGCGGCCTTGGCGTTGCCGCGCAGGATTTCGCGCGACAGCGTGTACACCTTCTGTGTGGTGTCCTGAACCTGCAGCTTCAGGTCTGCCTGCTGCTCGGCGGAAAGGCGGTCGTCGCCGGCATAGCGGGCCAGCAGTTGATCGACGAGCGCATTCATCTCCACGCTCAGTTCCGCCTTGTCGCGGCCGATGAGTGCGGTCTGGTCGGCAATGAAACCGGGCCTGGCGAGCAAGGCCTGCAGACGGTCGCGGTAGGCCTGGACGAAGTCCGGCGCGTTACGGATCATGACGCCATTGTTGCTGTCCATCATCAGGCTGCGCACATCGGCGTTGGCCGAGCCTATGAAGACATCCCGGTCGAACAGCATCACCTTGGAATGCAGCGAGCGGCGGCTGTTGTCCACCGGCTGGTATTCCAGGTAACGCAGGCTGGCTGCGTTGGCGGCAGTGCCGGTCTCCTGCAGGTGATCGGCCAGCGCCTTGAGCTGCCACACCGCGAGCAGGTTTACCACGTTGAGATCAGTGGTCGCGAGCGAGTTGGTGATCAGCGACAGGCTCACACCCGGGCACGGACGCGTGCCGTCGAGCATGGCGCCGACGTCCTGCAGCAGGTTGGCGGGCATGAACAGGTAGGCGTTGTGGAACACCACCTCGCGCGGGGTCGTTCCGGCAGCGCACACGCTTTGCAGCGCGGCGCGCCACAGCGCCTGAATGTGCTTGTTCGTGGCCACTTCGCGGTTGTGGCGCACGCCGTAGCTGCGCTGGCCCTGGGTGACCGGCAGGTTCTCCAGGTAGTGGATGCTGGCGCCGTCGTCAATGCGCAGCGGCGGCGGGGCGTCGGCCACGCGGTATTCGTTGGCATAGCGCAGGATGTGCTGGCGGTGACTGGCGTCGACTGCCTGCATGCGGCTGGCAAGCGGGACGAAGCGCTTGTCGAGTTCGCGATCCACGCAGGCGCTGTCCTTTCCACCGTTGCACGCATCCTGCGCGGCCTGGACGGCGTCGAAGTTGGCGAGCAGGTCGTTGGGCGCGTGCTGGCGCACCTCGCCGATCGAGGCCACCATGCTGCGCAGCTGCCACAGGCGGTCGAAAGTGCCGGCCAGCGTTGCATCCTGCCCTTCGAGCTTCAACCTCACGTCGGTATCCATGAAGGTGTATTTGTCCGACAGCGGGCCCGGCTCCATGTGGTAGGAATCTTCCACGTTGCGACCGCCGAGCAACAGGCTGCTGCGGTCGGCCAGCAGAAACTTGTGGTGCAGGAATTCAGTGAGGTAATCCCAGTCCTTCTGAGCCTGCGCGTTGTTCTGGCGCGCGAGTGGCAGGTAGCTGTTGACGGTGTCGAATACCGGATTCACCTGATCGGCAAATACGGTGCGCACGTAGGCGAGCTTCAGCTTGGCGACGGTGCTCTCGACGCCGCCCATGTAGCGGGCCTTGAAATAGAGTTTGCCGAGCGCCTTGAGCTGCTCGGTGCGCTTGTCGTCGGCCGCCGGTGCGCCAGCGGCCAGTGTCTCGGTGTCGATGCCCTGGCCGCGCGTGACCGCATAGGCGAGCAACTGTGCGTGCTTGCCGTACAGGCCGGACAGGAAGAGGCCGGACCCGGCAAAGCTACGGTTGGAGAAGCCCTGCCCGTTGAGGGCATCGGGTTCGAAGTGGCTGTTGACGACGCGCACCTTCTCGTCGTCGCAGGCGCTTCCGCTGGCGCCCACATCCGCGCAGCTCAGGGTAAGGAAGGCTGCATCCTTGATGATTTCCAGCGTCGGGCGGTTATAGAAGCGCACCTCGATGTTGCCGCCGCCCTGCTGTTCGAGCCAGCTGAAACGGTCGAGATCCTTGTAGCCGCTGAAATAATCCACCAGCAGGCGCACGCGCACGCCACGCTCGGCCGCATCGATCAGCGCCTGGCTGAGCAGCGATGAGGTGTGGTCGTCGGAGAAGATGTAATACGCCAGATCGAGGCTTTCGCGTGCCGCAGAGATCAGCCGCAGCTTCGCTGCGAATGCGGCGTCGTTGTTCATCATCACGCTGCCCTCGGCGAGCGCCAGCGGACCGGCGCTGGCGTTCTGCGTCAGCGCAGCGTCGAGCGCGGGCTGCTGCATCAGCGAGTTCGAGGCGCAGCCGGCCATGAGTACGGCCGGGACGGTGAGAAGTACGAGTAGGTGCCGCTTCATTGAGATCTCCCTGCGCATTTGTTCGAAGCACGTTTGCTGCCCGGATACCGCGCGTGTCATTGGCGGTCCAGCTTAACGTCATTGGATATTGCAGCACAAACCGCGCTGCGGGCGCGGGGACATTGCACTGTCCCGCTCACCCGCGCGCATGCGCTTCACCTCGTGATCGGTGCACCGCCCCGGGGCTCAGATCGCCTTCTGATTCACTCGCCGTGACAGTTCCTCGGCGCTTTCCTTGCGTTCGCTGTAGCGGTCCACCAGATACCCGGCCGCATCCCGCGTGAGCAGGGTGAACTTGACCAGTTCTTCCATCACATCCACCACCCGGTCGTAATAGGCGGAAGGCTTCATGCGGTCGTTGTCGTCGAATTCCAGAAAGGCCTTCGCCACCGACGACTGGTTCGGGATGGTCAGCATCCGCATCCAGCGCCCGAGCACGCGCATCTGATTGACCGCGTTGAACGACTGCGAACCGCCGCTCACCTGCATGACCGCCAGCGTTTTGCCCTGGGTGGGCCGTACTGCCCCCACCGCGAGCGGAATCCAGTCGATCTGTGCCTTCATGATGCCGGTCATCGCCCCGTGGCGCTCCGGAGAGCACCACACCATGCCCTCTGCCCACTGTGCCAGCGCGCGCAATTCCACCACCTTGGGGTGGGTGTCGGGCGCGTCGTCCGGCAGCGGCAGGCCGCTCGGATTGTAGATGCGCACTTCGGCGCCCATGGCCTGCAACATGCGGGCGGCCTCTTCGACCACCAGACGGCTGAACGAGCGCTTACGCAGTGAACCGTAGAGCAGCAGGATGCGCGGTGCATGGGTTGAGCGTTGTGCGGGGCACAGTTGTTCCAGATCGGGCACCCGGAACAGATCCGCACGCAGATTGGGCATGTCGTTCAGTGCATCAGACACGATTGCCCTCCGCATCCACCACCGCCTGTCCGTCTTCCTTGGTGAATGCGCCCTGCTGTGCCTGCGGCAGAATCTCCAGCACCACCTCGGACGGCCGGCACAGGCGCGTCCCCAGCGGCGTTACCACGATGGGCCGGTTGATCAGGATCGGGTGCGCCATCATGGCGTCGATCAGCGCATCGTCGCTCAAACCGGCATCACCGAGGCTCAGCTCGCTGAAGACCGCTTCCTTGCTGCGCATCACCTCGCGCACCGACAGGCCGCTGGCCGCAATCAGTTCCACCAGTTGGGTTCGCGTCGGGAGTGTCTTCAGATATTCGACCACCAGCGGCTCGACGCCCGTGTTGCGGATCATCGCCAGCGTGTTGCGCGAGGTACCGCATCTGGGGTTGTGAAAGATGGTGATGTCGCTCATGGCCTTGCGCCCTCCGAGGCTGTGTCATTGAAGTCAGCCCCCGAGTATCGCCGATACGGCGCCAGACGCAACTCGGGCCGCATCGAAACTGGCAAGATCACTCGTGCGCGACTGCCATTCGGACACGATGTCGTCTGCCAGGCCGATGCAATGCCGGTCATTCAACTGCTTGCTGCGTTCGGCTCGCGCCAGAGCCCCGGAGAATCTCAAGCCGTTCGTGTCCACGGACACACTGCTGTGGCTGAGCAGGCCGACCTGCGCCTAACCGCCGCCAAAGCGCTCCCGCAGTGGCGAACGCGAGAACAAGCGCAATCCGGTACGTGGCAAGGCTGACGATCTCCGCCACAGCACGACTTGTTCCTGTGAGCTTGAATTGGCCGTAGCGGCGAACTAGGCTTGGCTCATCTGTCGTCAGGTAATGGGTGGATCAGACAGTGGGCATCAGAGACCATCAACGCGCCGAGCGCGAAGGCTACTCGGGCATGCACGCGGCACCGCCGTCGAATGTGGACGAAGCGATGGGGCGTGCGGCGGGCGAGGCGCGCCGGTATGCCGACCAGCAGCTCGGGCAGGAGGCCTCTTCCGGCTATGACACGGTCCGGCTCCCGATCCGCTTCGTGCCACTTGTCATTGGTGCGGGTATCGCGCTGTTTCTGGGCGTGAGGCCGATGTTGCTGCTGCTCCTGGCCGCTGCCCTGGCGGGACTGGCGCTCAGCACCTTTGTACGCAGGTTCCTGCGCGGTGCCACACCCGTGTATGTGGGGGCCCTGATTGGCCTGTGCATGAGCGCAGTGTCATTGATGGGGAGCGACGCCCCGCTGATTGCCGAGAACCTCCTGATCTATCCGGCCCTGTGCGCGCTGGGCGGCGGCGCGTATGCCCTCTTTCGCCGCGTTTCACGGCGCTGATCTGGTATTGCTGCGTTGAAGCGGGAGATCGGACAAGCCTGACAGTCGGGGGCATGTCCGGTGATCCGCCAAATGTGGCACAGGGGATCCGACCTCACCTTCCAGTGCCCGCGAGGATCTTGCCGGTCACGAGGCAGCTGGATCCCAGGGCCACGATCCGGGATGCCGACCGGGCCAAGTTTGTGCGTCAGGGGCGACGCGAAGCGGGAATACCCCTTTATCATGATGGTTGGCCACAAGGGCTGATCGGGTGCTCATCGTGGGCGCACCACGTGTGCCCGGTTCGTGTTGCTGCAGATGACCAGGATTGGAGGCTGTTCATGTTTCTTCGCTTCGCAATGCGTTTGCTGGTGCTGTTCGTCCTTGCCGGGCCGGCCTCGGCCGCCGATCTCCTGAAGTCGCAGGCGCTTGGCAGCGGGGTATTTGCGCTGATCGGTGAAATTGGCGGACGTACCTACGATAATCATGCGCTGAACGCGAATTTTGGCGTCATCGATACGCCGGGTGGCGTAGTCCTCATCGACAGTGGCGCCTCGTTCGAAGGCGCAAAGCTGCTCGATGCGGAGGCGCGCAGACTGACCGGCAAAGCGGTGAAGTGGGTCATCAACACCGGGAGTCAGGACCACCGCTGGCTGGGCAACGGCTATTTTGCGTCGCGCGGCGCCGAGGTGATTGCGCTGTCGCGAACGGTCGCGACGCAGAAGGCCAATGCCATTGCCGAGTCAGACGCGCTTGCCGCGCTGCTCAAGGAGCGGTTCACGGGCACGCAGCCGGCATACTCCAGTCGCGAACTGGCGGAAGACCGCGTCGTGCTCGAACTCGGCGGGCGCAGACTGGAGATCCGCTATCTTGCCAACGCGCACTTTCCGGGCGATGTGGCGGTCTGGCTGCCGGCCGAGCGTGTCGTCTTTGCCGGCGATCATGTGTACGTCGATCGCCTGCTTGGCGTCCTGCCACAAAGCAATGTGAGCACCTGGCTCGACGCGTTCAAGGCCATCAAGGCACTGTCGCCAGTGCATGTCGTGCCGGGTCACGGCAGCGTCACCGATCTCGCGGGTGCCCAGCGCGACACCGGCGACTACCTTGCTTTCGTGGCATCGGGCGTGCAGCGATTTGCGGACGACATGGCCGGCGTGGACCAGGCGGTTGCCGCCCTGGGCGATGCGCCTCAGTTCGCGCATCTCGCGAACTTTTCAGAGTTGCACCGGGGCAACGTCAGCCGTGCCTACCTGCGGCTTGAGGCGGGCGAGTGAGGCGCCGCTTGCGCTGACGCACCTGTTCGGACGCGTGCGCGCTCTGCTGCCCCCGGTGGATCGGCGCGTAACGGGGACCTGTCCGTATGCCGGCTTTCCCGAGAAATTCGCTCCGAATCTGCATTAATGCACACTTTATGTGCTTAATGATTCTTGGTGAGAATGTTTTTGATCGAATTTGTTGAGTTAAATCAATTAACTATAAATTCGTGATGGAGTGCTCCGCCGCGTCTTGCTATTCTTCGCCCGCCTTGTGGCCGAATTCAAGCACCATCGCCGAATAATCCGATGATCTGATTTGCATGTTCTGCCCGTCTTCGGGAGGCAGATGCGCATGCCGGCCGGAGTGGCCACAGCACCATTTTCTTCATAACGGATGCCATGAAACTGCCTTGATGCGCCGCTTGCATCCAGCGTGGTCGTGAGCCTGAAAGTACATCATGCGGCGTCTATTGCTGGGTGCGAAGTACATCGCACGAGAGTCGAACTCGGCTCATATTTCCGTTGCACACCTTGCCGAAGCGATCCGTTCGCTCATAGCGGTCGACGACACCGCATACCGGGCGCTGCTCGATGCCTTGAACGTATCGGATACGCATGAAAAGACCGAGCGCTTCACGCCTGAGCTTCTGCAGCAGGTGGCGAGCCGTCCGCGCCTGTCCTACTCCGATGAGGTGATGCGCCTTCTCGCCGGACTCAAGGCGCGCGGGCTGGATGCCAGCTCAGAGATCACGGAAATCCATTTCAGCCTCGAACAGCGCAAGGGTCTGTACCAGTCAGTGATCGCTGGCGTCAGCGAGTTGCAGGCCTTGTTGCGGACGCAGATCTTCGATCAGGACGATGCCGTCGAGGCGGTCAGTGATGCGGTGATGCGCATGGCCTGGCGTGAAAGGGAGAATCGTCCGCGTGCGATCTTCTCGTTTCTCGGCCCGCCCGCCACCGGAAAGACCTATATGGCCCAACTGCTTGGACAGGGGCTGCAGGGCTATGCGGTGCGCGCCTTCGACATGGCCCAGTTTCCGTCCGACAAGGAAGGCTTTGCCCTGGTCGGTTTGCGCAAGGGTTTTGAAAGCGCGGGTGAAGGGCAGCTGACCCGCTTCGTCAAGCAGCACCCGAAGTCGATCATCGTCTTCGACGAGATCGAGAAATCACACACGCGGGTTCAGACAACGCTGCTGCGGATGCTCTCTGCAGGCTTTCTGAAAGACGAATACAGCGACGAGGACATCGATTTTCGCGACACCATCGTCGTGTTCACGTCCAACCTCGGAAGCCGCTACTACAGTAACCGCAGCTTCCTTGGCCAGACCCGCAAGAACCCGCACCAGGCGCGTGAGACATTGCTCCAGGTCATCCGCCAGGAGACCAAGATTGAGGGCGGCAACCAGGTCGCAGCGATTCCGCCCGAAATGATGTCGCGTCTGGCCCAGGGCAGCATCATCCTGTTCAACAGGCTATCGCTCGATGGCCTGTCAAGAATCGCGCTGCAGCAGTTGCACAGGGAGCGCAAGGACTTCGAGCAGAAGCTGGGTCTTGCCGTCGAGTGCGATGACCTGGAAACGCTGGTGAAGCTGCTCGTACTCGGCTTCGCCCCCGAGTTCGATGCGCGCGTACTGAAGTCGCGCCTGAGCGACTACGTGTTCGACCCCGTCACCGACTACCTGCTCCTGCATCAGGACGTCGATGTTGAAACGGTCGAACTCAGACTCGGTGAGGCCGCCACAAGCTTTCTTGCCGGGCTCGATTACGAGCATGTACCGAATCAGCTCGCCACCAAGCACCAGAAAATCTACTTTGATCACGACATCGAGATCGACGGCAGCAGGCTGATCCTGAGCTATTCGCGGGCAAGAATCGAGAAGCTGTCGAAACAGGATGATTTCTCCGATGCGTCGGGCATCCAGCTCGATCTGCCGGAAGTCTCGTTTGCCGACATCGCCGGCCACAAGCAGATCAAGCGCAGGCTGAAGGAAGTCGTCAATCTGGTCAGGAACCGCCCCCTGCTTGCCGCGCAAGGCATCAAGCCGCCGAAGGGGATGCTGCTGTACGGCGTGCCTGGAACCGGCAAGACCATGCTGGCCAAGGCATTCGCGCATGAGGCCGGTCTGCCCTTCCTGGCCTGTTCGGGTAACGACCTGCTCAATGAAGCGTTCATTCAGAAGCTCTTCGCACGCGCACGGGAGTATGCGCCCGCCATCATCTTCATCGACGAGGTGGATGCACTGCCACGCCGGGGCGTGGGCGGGCCGCTTGCCGATGCGCTGGTCAACCGCATGCTGGTCGAGATTGACGGTTTCAATAACGGTGACAGCGACATCTTCATCATCGCGGCGACCAACCGCAAGGAGCTGATCGATCCTGCCATCCTGCGTTCCGGGCGCATCGACCTGCATCATGAGGTGCCAAACCTCGACAAGGATGCACGGCGCTGGTTCATCGAACGCATGCTGAAGAACCCGGTGTTCGGTCCGGACATCGACATCGACCGCATCATCATGCTGACGGCCGGTTTCAGTGGTGCGGATCTGGAGAAGATCACGCGCGAATCGATTCTGCTCGCGCTGCGTGAAGGCCTGTCCACGCTGAGCGAAGCGCATCTGATCGAGCAGATCAACCTGCAGAAATATGGCGAAACCCTGGATCTGGCCTTCTGCCACGACCGCCTGCGAGAAACGGCCTATCACGAAGCTGCGCACGCGGTGATCTCGCGGACCCTGCTCCCGGAGCGCCGCATCGAGCAGATCACGGTTGTGGCGCGGTCCAGCTTTCTCGGCATGGTGTCCTACGACAGCGAGCAGGAGCACGACTACACCCGCGATTTCCTGTTCCGGATGAGTTGCGTCGCGCTCGCAGGGCGTGCGGCCCAGGTGAAGCAGTTCGGGGCGAAGGGGCTCGACAGCGGCGCATCCGGCGATCTCAGGCAGGTGATGCAGTACGCATGGTTCGCGATCGGGGAGCTCGGCATGGATGACGCGCTGTACAACGTGAACAGCGCGGCCCTGCAGGAGAAAACGCGATCCCCGGTATTCCAGAGTGTGCTGGAGAGCAGGGTCGCGGCATGGATAAGCGCCGCGACCGAGCAGACCGACAGTCTCGTGAATCAGCACTGGTCACGCATTGTGGCCGTGGCTGAACAGGTTCTGATCGACGAAATTCTTGATGAACGCAGCTTGAATCAATTAATGGAGAATCACTGATGGCAATCAGCTTGAGCAGGATCGAATCCTATCTGGATGAGATGGAAGTCAACTACAAGGTCAGGGATGAGAAATCCATCATCACCTCCTTTGGTGAGCAGCCGAATGCGGTGATGGTCATCATCCTTCTGACCGAGGAGGGCGAACTTCTGGAAATTCGCACGGTGAAGCATCTGGACGACCTCGTGGCCGAAGCCAGCGAAGAGAAGCGTGCAAAGCTGCTGGCCTGGATGCTGAATGCGAACTACAGCAGCAAGATCGGGGCGTGGGAATACGATCCGGACGATCACGACCACCACCTGTCAATCTCCGTCCCCATTGAAGACGGAGACCTGACCCTGAAGCAGTTTGTGCGCATGCTGGGCGTTATCGCCAAGAGTGCAACGCTGATCCCCGAAATGAAGGCCGTTCTTGGCGTGGCAGACGCCGCTGTGGATGAGAAGGAACGCAAGCGTCGGGAGCTGTTGGCTCAACTGCATGCGCTTGATAACGATTCCGGTATCTGATCCTTGCTGATCGACTGAATCGAGGTTCAGCCCTGAGCCCAAGGCCAGGGCTGAACTTTTTTGTACTGTACGAACCTGGGAAATCCTGAGCTGTGGCTACAACAATCGTGGAGCTTGAAGCACTCTTCAAGGAAATTGGCTGGAAATACAAGCTGTCCGTTGAGAGCGGCAATGCCAATGAGGGCTATCTGTACGCGGGCTTTCCGACCAAGGAATACAAGGACAAGGATGGCGACAACTACATCGGTATTCTGTTCACGGTGCAGGAGAACGGGGAGCTGATCAAGGTCATCGTTCCCAAACTCTACAACTGCATCAACACCGCACATCGACGCGCATTCTTTGAGGTCGCGATCCGGAAGACATTTGAGCAGAAGCTCTGCTTCTTCGATTACGACCATCGCGATGGCGAGATCCGGATGATTCTGGACATGCCGCTGGAAGACGCGAGCATCACGATCAAGCAGATCAAGAGAGTCGTGCATTCAATGGTCCGGCTGATCGATTCCAATGATGCGGTTGTGCGCGCGGCGGTTGAAGAAGGGCGTCTGCCCTTGATCGACTACAAATCGGATATCCAGCACGAAATATCGAGAATGGATCCGGATCAGCAGCTTGAGTTGCTGATCGACATCAAGCGCAGAAACAGCCGCAAGTCATCATGAACTTCATTGCCAACACGAAGAACACGGATTTCCGCAATTTCAGGCTCGGGATTCTCTATTTCCTGATCATTGCGTTTCTACTGTTTGTTGCGGTCACGCTGCTTCTCGGCAGCAGTGCAGATCTGCCGGGCATTCTCAGTGTCGAGCGCTGGTCGAGCATCTCCGATTCCCTGAACCTGATCCTCGGGCTGCCCATCGCCTTCTCCGGTGCCTACGTGGCGATCGCCATCGCTTCAAAAGCGACGGACATCGCAGCCAAGCAGCAGGCGCAGGAAACGCACAGCTACTACGAAGGCCTGCACGAGCAGCTGATCGACAACTACTACGAGATCACGCAGTCGGCAAATCAGCTCGTTTCTGCGGCAAATCGCTTCGAAGAAGCCTTTTATGCGCTGCTGAACAAGGAAACAGCGGGAAAGTATGGCGTGCTCAACTTTATCGATCACGACCATCGGCGCGCCCACATTCAGGACATGCTGGCCCAGAACAGAAACAGGATCACCGATGTGCTGACCGACATCCACGCGGACATCAAGTCGCATATCAGCCAGCTCGTCTCGTCCATTGATCAGGCCTTCAAGTACTCGGTTGTGAACGAGACCTGGCACGTTTCGGTGCATGAGCCGGGGCGGCGCAGCCTGCTGCTGGAGTCGTGCCGCAAGGGCTTCTTTCAGGGGCACTTTGGCGATGGAGACGATCTCAACTGGCTCGGCGACGCGAAGATGGAGATCACCGAGCGACTCGACCTGCAGGAGATCGGGCTTTCCATCTCGGAGTCGAGTGACCGGATTCATCCGCTGTTGCCGTTCTGCCTCTATGTTTCAGAGCTGGACGATTTTCGCAACGAGGCGCAGAAGCCCGTCAAAGGGCTGAGTTTCGAGGTGTTGCTGGCCGGCTATTTCCTGATGACCAATGCAACCCGCAGCAAGTCGGGTGAGCGTTCGTTCTTCAACAGCGGGGTGCTGTTCCTGGTCGACCTCATCGACAACCTGCCCAGGCCGGAGCACATCAAGCTCGCGTTTTCCCATCGGCTGCAGAAGACCGAAAGCGCGCTGTCGGGCGACCACGCAGTGCAGAACGAGTCCGACCTTCACAACAAGGCGCTCGAGGCCTACGCCAGGCTGAGCACCGACAACAAGACCCTGTTTTCAATCCTAGCCGAGAACATCCAGCTGTCGAACTACTCGCCGCGCATCAGCAAGACGCGCAAGGTGCTCGAGAAATTGTTGGATACCTGTCAGGCCGACGACACGGACATACCGCTGCTGCGAATCAACTTTGAACTCATGTCCAAAGCGGCGGACGATCGTGACGAGATTGATTACAAGCAGGAAAAGTTCGCTTAGCCGGCTTTCTTCGGTTCGGCGCTGGCAGGCTGCTGTCCGGCAGCTTCACGCTCCTTGGCCTTCAGCGCCTGCCACTGTGCTTCGGTCAGGCCGTGGCTGCCGTCGCAGTATTCGCGACGGCCACAGCCGCAGCGGCCAACGTCGGACGAATTCGTTTGTACTCGCATCTGCTGCTCCGGATGGTTGCAATGAAAAAAGCCAGATTCCCGTGTGCGGGTGATCTGGCTCTAGTCGTACTGCTCTTTGCTGCTGTTGGTGCCCTGGGCGAGACTCGAACTCGCACAGCTTTCGCCACTACCCCCTCAAGATAGCGTGTCTACCAATTTCACCACCAGGGCTTCTGCTCCGCTGCCGACTTTCATCGGGCAGTGCGCGCCAACGACGCGCCAAGGGTGCTGAAGGGCGCGGATTATAGACGAGAAATGCCGGTGTGTGGCAAGTGAAATGTTCAAGACCGGGGAGAAAACGGCGCGACACGGTGACGTGGTGGTCAGTCGCTACAAATTCGCTACATTCCAACACAATGCGCGGGGGATATGGGCTGTAAGATTTTCGCGTCAAACCCCGCGTTTCTGCTGCATTTCGTCGTTCTGGCGATGCGGGCAGCGCAGGGTGAACATTGCGAGAACGTCCATGATTGCCTCTGCCGGGCTGCGGCCCATCCCTGAAACTGTTTCCTCTTCATCGCGTACCACTCGCTTTGCGCTGACGCTGGCGGCCGTGCTCACCTTGTCCGGGTGCATGACCGTGGGGCCGGACTATCAGCAGCCGCAGACTGCCGTTCCGGCGAATTGGTCTGCCACCGGTGAGGTGGAGGCGCCGGACGCGACCGTGCTGGCCGAATGGTGGCGGCAGTATCAGGACCCGGTCCTCGACGGGCTGGTCGCCGACGCACTGGCTGCCAATCTCGATCTGGCGACTGCGCGGGCGCAACTGCGCGAGGCGCGCGCGCGACGCACGCTGGCCGGCGCGGCGCTGGGGCCGTCGCTGACGGCGTCGGGTTCGGCGAGCCGGTCGAGGACGAGCTCTGAGAGCAGCAGCGGCACCACGAGTGATCTCTTCAGCGCGGATTTCGACGCCAGCTGGGAGCCGGACATCTTCGGTGGCCTGAAGCGCGGGGCAGAGGCGGCAGAGGGCGATCTCGGTGCCAGTGCCGAGAGCCTGCGTGACACGCGGGTGTCGCTGGTGGCCGAAGTGGTGCTCAATTACGTCGAACTGCGCACCGGCGAGCGCCGGCTCGCGGTTGCCGAGGCCAGTGTGGCGGCGCGTGGTGAAACATTCGATCTGACCCGCTGGCGGCGACAGGCCGGTCTGGTGTCCGATCTCGACGCGGCGCAGGCGCGCACCGAACTGGAAAGCGCACGTGCCAACCTGCCAGCGCTGCGCACTGCGGTGACGGAAGCGCAGAACCGGCTTGCGGTGCTGCTCGGGCGCTCACCGGGTGAGCTGGCCTCCAGGCTGACGGAGGCCGACATTCCGCAGACCGTCGTATCGATGGCGGTGGGGATTCCGGCCGACACCCTGCGTCAGCGCCCGGACGTACGCGCGGCTGAACGCAGGCCGGCTGCACAGACGGCGCGCCTGGGCGAAGCCGAGGCGGCACGTTACCCGAGCTTCAGCCTGTCTGGCTCGCTCGGCCTCAGTGCGCTCAGCCTGGATGCACTCGGCAGTACGGGGTCGGTGACGCGATCGCTGCTGGCCGGTATTTCGGCGCCGATCTTCGACTCCGGGCGCATCGCAGCCAACATCGAAATTCAGGACGCCTTGCTCGAACAGGCCCGGCTCGCCTATCAGGGCGCCGTGCTGACCGCGCTTGAAGATGTCGAGAACGCACTGGTTGCAGTGGCGAACTCCGGCGAACGGCGCACGCAGCTGATACAGGCCACGGCCTCGGCACGTGAGGCGCTGCAGATCGCCGAACACCGCTATGCCTCGGGCCTGACCGACTTCCTCAACGTGCTCGACAGCCAGCGCACGCTGCTCAGCCTCGAAGACCAGCTCGCCAGCAGCACCGGGGAGCTCGCCAGCGCACAGATCCAGCTCTACAAGGCTGTCGGCGGCGGCTGGTCGCCGACAGATTCCGCTCAAGATACCAGGACCGCATCATGAATGACGTATCCGGCAAGGCCGGCAATGGGAAGGCGCCCGACCTCAACGCAATTCTGGCCGGCAGTGGAAGTGGCGGTGGTCAGGCGCACGGAAAGCGCTGGCTGATTGCGCTCCTTGTGGTGGTGGCGCTGGTGTTTGCGTGGTTCATGTTCGGTGCCAGCAAGGACGCCGGCCTGCCGCAGTTCCGCACCCAGGCGGCGGAAACCGGCGGGCTGGTGGTCACGGTATCGGCCACGGGCAACCTTGAGCCGACCAATCAGGTCAGCGTGGGAAGCGAACTGTCGGGCACGGTTGCAGAGGTGCTGGTCGACGACGACGATCGCGTGAAGAAGGGGCAGGTACTGGCCCGGCTCGATCTCTCCAAGCTTGAGGACAATGTGACCAAGTCGCGTGCGGCGCTGGCGGTAACCGAGGCCAGCCTGGTGCAGGCGCAGGCAACGCGGGAGGAGGCGGCGGCCAAGCTTGACCGCTACCGTGAAGTATCGCGACTCTCGGGTGGAAAGGTGCCCTCCAGGATCGAAATGGAGGTGGCCGAGGCCGACGTGAAACGCGCCGACTCCACTGTCGCCAGTGCGCGCGCCAGCATCGCCGAAGCCAAGGCCAGTCTGCAGACCGACCTCACCAACCTCGGCAAGGGCACGATCCGCTCACCGATCGACGGCGTGGTGCTGGCGCGCGACGTTGACCCGGGCCAGACGGTGGCGGCATCGCTGCAGGCGGTCACGCTGTTTACGTTGGCTGAGGATCTGGCGCGGATGGAGTTGAGCGTGGACGTCGACGAGGCCGACGTCGGTCAGGTGAAAGCCGGGCTGAAGGCCACGTTCTCGGTGGATGCCTGGCCGGGACGGCGTTTTGCGGCCGCGATTACCCGGGTCGGCTTCAATGCCACCGATTCCGATGGTGTGATCTCCTATCCCGCAGTGCTGCAGGTGAGCAACGACGATCTCAGCCTGCGACCGGGCATGACCGCCACCGCCGAGATCACCACGATCACCCGCGATGACGTGCTGCTGGTGCCGAACGCAGCACTGCGCTTCACGCCGCCGGTGCAGCAGGCTGGCGGGAAGTCGCGGGGCGGCATCCTGTCTTCGCTGATGCCGCGTCCGCCGGGCGGTCCGCCGAAGCAGCAGGTGGTGCTGAAGGAGGGCAGTCAGCAGGTGTGGGTGTTGCGCGATGGCAATCCGGTGCCGGTCGAGGTGAGCACAGGCGTGACCGACGGTCGCTTCACCGAAATCACCGGAGGCGAGCTCCAGGCCGGTACGCAGGTGATCACCGAAACCGTGAGCGCTGCGAAATGAGCGCCGGCACGGGCTCCACGATGCCGCTGATCCGGCTCTCGGGCATCACCCGCAGCTATGGGCGCGGCGCGGCCGAGTTTCAGGCACTGAAGGGCATCGATCTTGACGTCGACGAGGGCGACTTTGTCGCCGTGATGGGGCCGAGCGGGTCGGGTAAGTCGACGGCGATGAACATTCTCGGGTGCCTCGACTCGCCGACGGCAGGCAGTTACGAGTTTCAGGGTGTGCACGTGGAGCGCATGACACGCGACCAGCGGGCCTTGCTGCGGCGGCATTTTCTCGGCTTCGTGTTCCAGGGCTTCAACCTGCTGTCGCGCACCACCGCGCTGGAGAACGTCGAACTGCCGCTGATCTATCGCGGCGAACCGGCAGCATCCCGTCACGCCGCTGCGCGCGCCGCGCTCAAGCAGGTCGGGCTCGAGGGCTGGGAAGACCACGCGCCCAACGAACTCTCCGGTGGTCAGCAGCAGCGCGTTGCCATCGCCCGCGCCATCGTCACCGGTCCCAAGGTCCTGCTTGCCGATGAGCCAACCGGCAACCTCGATACCCACAACAGCCAGGAGATCATGGAACTGATCGCGGGCCTCAATCGCGAGCACGGCATCACCGTGCTCATGGTCACCCACGAGCCGGACATGGCCGCCTACGCGAAACGTGTGGTGCGCTTCGTCGATGGTCGGGTGGACAGCGATCATCGGCAGGAGGCCTGCGCCTGATGCTGTGGAATACCTTACTGCTGGCGATGCGGGCAATCCGCCGCAACCTGATGCGCTCCTTCCTGACCATTCTCGGGGTGGTGATCGGGGTGGCGGCGGTCATCACCATGGTGACGCTGGGCAACGGTGCGACGCGCTCGGTAGCCGATCAGATCGCCAGCATGGGCAGCAACTTGCTCATGGTGCGCCCGGGGCAGCGCTTCGGACCGGGCAGCGATGAGGCGGCCAAGTTCAAGGCCGCCGACGTCGAGGCGATACGCAACCAGATCACCGGCGCCGCAGCCGTGGCGCCGGTGGCGAACAGTGGGGCGACCGTGGTCTATCAGGCACGGAACTGGTCGGCCATGGTGACTGGCACCAGCAACGACTACTTCAGTGCGGCGGGCTGGGAACTGGTCGCCGGGCGGGGCTTTACCGACGCAGAAGAGCGGTCCGGCAAGGCCGTGTGCGTGATCGGCAGCACGGTGCGCGAGAACCTCTTTGGCGCACAGAATCCGGTGGGCGCGGAGATCCGCATCAGTCAGTTCGCCTGCGAGGTGATCGGGCTGCTGAAGTCCAAGGGGCAGTCGGCGATGGGCTCGGACCAGGACGACACCATCGTCATGCCGCTGCGCACCGTGCAACGCCGGCTGAGCGGCAGCCAGGACATCAACATGCTGATGGTCTCCGCCAGCAGTACGGATGCGGTCGATGCCATCAAGACCCAGCTCGAAAAATTGCTGCGCGAACGCCGCAACATCGGCGAAAACGAGGACGACAACTTTCGCGTGATGGACACCCGGCAGCTTGCCGAAACCCTCACCGGTACCACCCGCATCCTCACCATGCTGCTGGGGGCCGTGGCGGCGGTGAGTCTGCTGGTAGGCGGCATCGGCATCATGAACATCATGCTGGTGTCGGTCACCGAGCGCACCCGCGAGATCGGCATCCGGCTGGCCATCGGCGCACTCGAACGCGAAGTGCTGCTGCAGTTCCTGATCGAGGCAGTGGTGCTCTCCAGCCTCGGGGGCGTGATCGGCATCCTCCTCGCGGCGGCGGCCTCCATTGCCTTGTCCGGCGTCATGAACATCGACTACCTGTTCGACCCCTCCATCAACCTGCTGTCCTTCCTGTTTTCGGCGGCGATTGGCGTGGTGTTCGGCTACTTCCCGGCACGTCGGGCGGCACAGCTCGATCCGATCGAGGCGCTGCGACACGAGTAAGCCTTGCTGCTGCAGGAGAAGGTGGCCATGTCTGCACAGGGGCGTCAGATCAGTCGCTCAGCACCGGGCGCTTGCGCGACTCTTCGGGGCTGCGGAACACCAGCGGTGCTTCGTGCAGCCGTCGATCCCCGCTCTGTGCGCGTTCGACGGCGGCGGTGACGACGTGGTGATGGGGTGACTTGTCGCATACCGGGTCGGCGGCCGCCGGGTCGCCGGTGAGCATGAAGGCCTGGCAACGGCAGCCGCCGAGGTCTTTTTCCTTGTCCGGGCAGCTGCGGCAGCTGTCTTTCATCCAGCCGTCGCCGCGGTAGCGGTTGAAGCCTTCCGAGTCGTACCAGATCTGCTTCACGTCCATGTCGCGCACATTCGGAAAGCTCAGGCCGGGCAGCATGGCGGCGGTGTGGCAGGGCACGGCGGTGCCGTCGGGGGTGACGGTGAGGAAGACGTTGCCCCATCCGTTCATGCACTTCTTGGGACGGTTCTCGTAGTAGTCGGGCACCACGTAGAAGATGCGGATGCGGTCGCCGTACTGCTCGCGGCGTGCGTTGGTGACCCGCTCGGCGCGTTCGATCTGTTCGCGTGAGGGCAGCAGCTGGTCGCGGTTGAGCAGCGCCCACGAGTAGTACTGGCTGTTGGCGAGCTCGAGGTATTCGGCGTCCAGCTCCACCGCCATGTCGATGATGCGGTCGATGTAGTCGATGTTGAGGCGGTGGATCACGCAGTTCATCACCATCGGCCAGCCATTGGCCTTGATGATGGCGGCCACTTTCTGCTTCAGTTCGAAGGTGCGGGTGTGCGACAGGAAATCGTTGAGCTCGCGGGTGGAGTCCTGAAACGAGAGCTGGATGTGATCCAGACCGGCTTCCTTGAGCGCGGCGGCGCGGCTTTCGGTGAGGCCGACGCCCGAGGTGAGCAGGTTGGTGTAGAAGCCCAGCCTGTGCGCTTCGGCCACCAGAATTTCGAGATCGTCGCGCAACAGCGGCTCACCGCCCGAGAAGCCGCATTGCACGCTGCCTGCCGCACGCGCCTCGCGCAGCACGCGCAGCCAGTCGTCGGTGGAGAGCTCGTCGGGGTGGTGGGCGAAATCGACCGGGTTGTAGCAGAACACGCAATGCAGCGGGCAGCGGTAGGTGAGTTCGGCCAGCAACCACAGCGGCGGGCCGATTTGCGGGCTGGCGTGTTCCGGGGCTGCGGGCGTGTTCATGTCAGTACTCGATCCAGTGCTGCTGCTCCGCCATGGCGAGAAAGGCGAGCACGTCAGTCTGCAGCTTGGTGGTGTCGAAGGCCTGTTCGAGGTCGGTGACCAGCGCGGCCACGGTCTGCTCGCCGCTGCAGCGCTTCAGGATTTCGCCAGCGCTCTGATTGAGCTTCACCATGCCTTCGGGGTAGAGCAGCACCCAGGCCTGCTGCGCGTCTTCCCATTGCAGGCGGAATTTCTTCGATACGCGCGGCATGGCCGCGAGCATGTCGCGTTCCGGTGTCGCGGTGCTCATGCCTTCGGCCCCTTGATCTCGATTTCGCACTGGCTGAGCATGATGGCGTCGGCCAGCGCCCACAGCACGTCGAGCTTGAACTGCAGGATGTCGAGCGCACGCTGCTGCATCGCCCGGCTCTGGCTGAAATACTCCAGGGTGAAGCGCAGGCCGTGCTCCACGTCGCGGCGTGCCTGGGTGAGGCGGTTCCTGAAGTACTGCAGGCCTTCGGTGTCGACCCAGGGATACTGGGTGGGCCAGGTGTCGATGCGCTGCTGGTGGATGTGCGGGGCGAAGAGTTCCGTCAGGCTGGAGGCGATGGCTTCCTGCCACGGGCGCTGGCGGGCAAAGTTGATGTAGGCATCGACCGCGAAGCGCGCGGCTGGGGCGACGAAGCGCAGCGAGGTGACATCGTCGCGGCTCAGGCCGACCGCTTCGCCGAGCCGGATCCAGGCTTCGATGCCACCGGCGTCTTCCAGGCCGCCGATCTGGTAGCCGTCGTGGTCGAGGATGCGCTGTATCCACTCGCGGCGGATCTCGCGGTCGGGGCAGTTGGAGAGGATCGCCGCGTCCTTCACCGGAATCGCGATCTGGTAGTAGAAGCGGTTGGCGACCCAGCCACGCAGCTGCGCTGGCGTGAGCTCGCCCGCGGCCATCATCAGGTGGAAGGGATGATGGATGTGGTAGCTGGTGCCCTTCTCGCGCAGCAGGGCTTCGAACTCGGCCGGCGACCACGGCGCCTCCTGCGTTGCGGCAAGGCTGATGTCGGCGATATGTTCGATGGTGTTGTCGGTGTCGAATGCGATCACAGTTCGATCTCCATGCCGTCGAAAGCGACCTCGATGCCGCGCGCGCTCAGGCTTGCGCGCTGAGGGCTGTCTTCGTCGAGGATCGGGTTGGTGTTGTTGATGTGGATCAGCACCTTGCGCGTGGTGGCGGGCAGGCGATCCAGCCATTCGAGCATGCCGCCCGCGCCCGATTGCGGCAGGTGGCCCATGGCACGCGAGGTCTTCTGCGAGGCGCCGAGGCGGATCATCTCGTCGTCGGTCCACAGCGTGCCGTCGACGAGCACGCAGTCGGCCCGTTCCATCGCGGCCCACACATGCGGCTCCATCTCGCCGAGGCCCGGGGCGTAGAACACGCGCTTGCCGTTTTTCGTGTTGATCAGGCTGACGCCGATGTTGTCGCCCGGCTGCGGACGGTCGCGGTGCGGGGAGTAGGGCGGCGCGTTGCTGGTCAGCGGCAGGGCCTCGAAACCGAGGCCGGCGGCGCGCTCGATGCTGAAGGCGCCGGCCAGCGGCACCTCATGCCAGTCGATGCCGGCATAGTGGCCGAGCACGCCAAACAGCGGGTTGCCCACCGACAGGTCTTCGCGCACGCCGGGCGTGCACCAGACGGGCCACGGCTGGCGATGTTCGCGCAGCATGTAGAGGCCGGTGGTGTGGTCGATCTGTGCATCGATGAGCACGATGGCGGCGATGGCGGTGTCGCGCAGGGCGCGGCCGGGCTGAAGTTCGGGGAAGCTGCGCAGCTGCTGCAGTACATCCGGGGAGGCGTTGAACAGTACCCAGTGCTCGTTGTCGCCGCTGACTGCAATCGACGACTGGGTTCTGGCCTGGGCGCGGATGCTGCCTTTGCGCAGGCCGTCGCAGTTGGGGCAGTTGCAGTTCCACTGCGGAAATCCACCGCCAGCTGCGGCACCGAGTACTCGTATTCTCACGCGGCCTCCCGATTCATTCGTGGGTGGGGCGGCCGACCTGCCCGCCCCACCGGGGCACATCAGCGGTTGGCGATGTACATCGTGATTTCAAAACCAAAGCGAAAATCGCAAGCTGCAGGCGTTTCCCATTTCATGGCGTGTCTCCAGTGTGGTTTCTGAACCGTGACTGCCGGCATGGCAGGGCACGACTGCATGGTGCGCCGCCGGGCGCTGGCGCGCATCGCGCATCTCTTGAAAGCCATCTAGCGATTTTCTGGAGATTGTCCGCAGCGCACCGGAACGCAGCCTTGCAGCCCGAGCAATCCGTAACCGGGCACGATATGATCTGACAATGACCCTTCCCACCATTCCGCCTGCCGCCGACGAACCCACCGCCGGCGCCCTGTTCGATGCGATCGAGCCCTTCAACCACGGCCATGTGGACGTGGGCGACGGTTATCAAGTCTATTTTGAGGAGTGCGGCGCGCCGGATGGCATGCCGGTGCTGTTCCTGCATGGCGGGCCGGGCAGCGGTTGCAGCGAGCGCCATCGTCAGTTGCTCGATCCCGCGCTGTTTCGCGTGGTGCTGTTCGATCAGCGTGGCTGCGGCCGCAGCACGCCGCGCGGCGAGATTGCAGCCAACACCACGGACCACCTGGTCGCCGACATCGAGCGCCTGCGCAGCCATCTCGGCATCGAGCGCTGGCTGGTGTTTGGCGGTTCATGGGGGTCGAGCCTGGCGCTGGTCTATTGCGCCCGCCATCCCGATGCCTGCAGCGGTGCCATCCTGCGCGGCATCTTCCTCACCGGGCAGGACGATCTCGACTGGTTCTTCCGCGGCGCGGCTGCCTTGCTGCCCGTGGCGTGGGAGCGCCTCGCCGACTACCTCGACGAAAGCGGGCAGGAGGACATCGCGCAGCACTATCTCGACGCGCTGCGCTCGCCGGACCGTCTGACTGCCGCACGGGCCCTGCAACGCTGGATGCAATGGGAGGCCGCGCTGTCGAGCCCCGGCCGTCTGCCGCCGGCGGAGGAGCCGCTATCGGCCGATGCGCTCGACGTGGCGCTCGACAAGTACCGCATCCAGGCCCATTACCTGGCCCATGCCTGCTTCATCGGCGAAGCCGAGGCGCTGCGCTGTGCCGGGGCAATGGCAGGGATGCCGGTCGCCATCCTGCACGGCCGTCTCGACTTCGTTTGCCGCCCTGCCAACGCACGCAAGCTTCAGCATGCGCTGCCGGGTAGCCGCTTGCGCTTCATCGACGACGCAGGCCACAGCCCCTTCGATGCACCGATGACGGCGGCGCTGGCGGAGGTGGCCAGCCGTTTCCATGCGCGCGGCAGTTTCGACGGCTGGGGGGATAGCTGGAACTGAGCTTACTGGTAAGCGCCTGCGGCGTAGGTCAGTTCGTAGCTGTGGCTGTAGATTTCCAGGATGTTGCCGAAGGGGTCTTCCATGTACACCATGCGGTAGGGCTTCTCGCCCGGGAAGTATTCGCGTACCGGCATGCGCTGCTTGCCGCCTGCGGCGACGACCTTCGCGGCCAGTCCTTCCACATCCGGATCCTGCACGCAGAAATGGAAAATGCCGGTCTTCCAGTACTCGAAGTTGTTCTCCGGCTTCACTGCATTGCGAAACTCGAAGATCTCCACGCCGATGCGGTCGCCGGTGGACAGGTGGGCGATGCGGAACGATTTCCAGTCGGCGCCAAACACATCGGTGCACATCACGCCGATGGGGGATTCATCTTCGGTAATGGTGGTGGGCGGCATGATCAGATACCAGCCCATGACTTCGGTGTAGAACTTCACGGCGGCGTCGAGATCGGTGACCGAAAGGCCGATATGGGAAAAGCTGCGCGGATAGACCTGAGACATGCTGAGCTCCTTGTTGAGTACGTGGCGCGTAGTCTAGGCAGACGCAGGCATAATAAGAACAAGGCAGATGTTATCGGTTTGATAAGAGTTCATTATGCTTAGCCCTCAATGGCTGCGCAGTTTTGCCACGCTGGCAGAGCTGGGAAACTTCACCCGCACGGCCGAGCGCCTGGACCTGACTCAGGCCGCGGTAAGCCAGCATGTGAAGCGACTGGAGGACGCGCTCGGGCAGTTGCTGGTCCGCCACCCGCGCCACGTCGAGCTGACCCCCGCCGGTCACGCCTTGCTCGACTACTGTCGCGAGCTCGCCACCGCGGATCAGCGCCTGCAGCTGCGCCTGTCCGGCACCGACGCCGAGCACGGCGAGATCAGCCTGATCAGTCCGGGCAGCATCGGTCTCGCGCTGTATCCGCTGCTGCTCGATCTGCAGGCCGCGCATCCGGGTCTGAGCATCCGCCAGCGCTTTGCGCCAACCAGCGAAGTCATCGAGGCGGTGCTGGCCAACCGTTACGAGCTCGGCCTGGTTACTCTGAAGCCGGACGATCCGCGCCTGAGCGTTCAGCCCTTCGTGCAGGAGCCGCTTGAGCTGGTCGTGCCCGCCGGCGCGGCGGTCGAAAGCTGGGAAGATCTGGTGCGCCTTGGCTTCATCGATCACCCCGATGGCGAGGCCATGGCCGGACGCCTGCTGAGCCGCTGTTTTCCGGGCAGTCCGGGTGTGCGCAGCCTGCCGTGCAGGGGTTTCACCAATCAGATTGGTCTCATTCTGGAGCCGGTTGCACGCGGCCTGGGCTTTACCGTGATTCCGCGCTTTGCGCGCAAGGCATTTGCGCGTGCCGATACGATCCGCGTGGTGGAGCGCGAGCCTCAGGTGGTCGATACCTTATGGCTGCTGCATCGCGCCGAGTGGCCGCTGTCCGGGCGTGCGCAGCGCGTGCTCAAATGCATCGAAGTGCTCAAGGCTGACGAAAAGTACTAGCGGTGCGGGGGCGCCGGCATGGCGGTGACCGCGGCCCGATTGCTGCGCCAGGGGGGGCGCGATATCAACAGATCATTATGTAATTGATATTTGGCCCGGTTGCCGGGATAGTTCAGTCATTAGACTCGATGTGTAAGCAATTATCTTGCTGCAAAAGCCACCCACCCTCCTGATCGTCGACGACGCGATCGAAAACCTGACTGTGCTCAATGCGCTGCTGTCGCCGCTCTATCGGGTCCGCGTTGCCACATCGGGCGAAAAGGCCCTGAGCATTGCGTGCAGCGAGCCGCTTCCGGACCTGATCCTGCTCGATGTGATGATGCCGGTAATGGACGGCTACGAAGTGTTTGCACGCCTGCGCGCAGACCGGGCAACACGGGATATTCCGGTAATCTTCGTCACCGCGATGGACAGTGTGGAAGCCGAGCTGCGCGGCCTCGATCTGGGCGCACAGGACTACCTCACCAAGCCGCTGGTGCAGCCCATCGTGCTGGCGCGGGTGCGGAACCAGCTGGAACTCAAGCAGGCGCGTGATCTGCTGTCGAATCAGAATGCCTGGCTGGAGTCAGAGGTGGCGAGCCGGCTGGAAGAGAATGACATCATGCAGGAGGTCAGCATCCGTGCCCTCGCCCATCTGGCCGAGACACGCGACTCCGAGACCGGCAATCACATTCTGCGCACGCAGAATTACGTCAAGGAGCTGGCCCTGTGCCTGCGTGAGCATCCGCGGTTCTCGGCCACGCTCGACGAGCGCTACATCACCTTGCTGCATCGCTCCGCCGCCCTTCACGACATCGGCAAGGTCGGTATTCCGGATCAGATCCTGCGCAAACCGGGTCCGCTCTCGGCCGACGAATGGACGATCATGAAGACCCACGCCGCCATGGGGGCGAATGCGATAGAAATGGCCGAGCGCGACGCGGCCCGTCCCGTGGCCTTTCTCGGCCTGGCCAAGGAGATCGCGCACTGGCATCACGAAAAATGGGACGGCAGCGGTTATCCGGACGGCCTGGCGGGTGAGCAGATTCCGGTCTCGGCCCGGCTGATGGCGGTGGCCGATGTGTTCGATGCGCTGGTGACGCCACGTGTGTACAAGCCGGCAATGTCGCTTGTCGAAACCCGGGAGATCATTGCCGCAGGACGCGGCAGTCATTTCGATCCGGATGTCGCCGATGCATTCATGGACATCTTTGACGTGCTTGTCGAAATCGCACAGCGGGATGCGGACCCGGAACGTGGACACGGCGTCACGGTTGCAGTGTGAACGAACCCGGCTTGTGGCAGCCTGAGCCGGAACCCGACGGCGCGCTGCGCGCTGGTTTCACGCATAGGTAATGCACGGAGTGTGAGCCATGGATGCACTAGACGGACGTCTGCCTGACGGCCCGGAGAAGGAGACGGTGGCAAGGGCACGCATCCCGGTGCTGCCGGTCGTCGTCATGATGCTGGTGACCGCCGTCCTGACCGTGATCGCCATCGCCATTTCCGTCGAGCAGCAGAAGGAAATCGAGGTTGCGCGTCTGCAGGCCATTGCCAACCTCAAGGCCACCCAGATTACCAACTGGCTTGACGAGCGCCTTGACGATGCCCGCATCCTCAGCCGCAACGAGAACTTTCTTGAAGACTACTACCAGTGGCACGATTCCGGCAGTGCGGCGAGTCGTGAGCGTATTCAGAACCGTCTGAGCGCGTTCAGCACACTGGAAAGATACAGCGGCGTGCTGCTGCTCGATGATCGGGGCGATGTGGTCCTGAATACCCCTGGCCTTGAGCCATGGAAGGATGCCGGACACCAGGCCGCGTTGCGCGAGGTGGTTCAAAGCGGGAAGCCTGCCCATCTTGGCCCCTATCTTGATGATAAGGGCATTGTCCATTTCGATCTCGTCGTGCCAGTCGACGCGATGCGGGGCCATCCGGGGTTTGCAGTCGTAGTGAGCTCCAACTCCGCGAGCTTCCCCCCGACCGACTTGCTGGCCTGGCCGATACCGACCTCAAGTGGCGAGATCGTGCTTTTTCGTCGTGACGGCGAGGATGTGCTCTACCTCAACGAGTTGAAGTACCGGACGGATTCTGCGGTGCGCCTGCGAATGCCGCTTTCGAACAGTGAGCTCATGGCAAGCCGTTTCCTGCAGTTGCCGGAGGCCGGAAACGGTCTCGTCGAAGGCCAGGATTATCGTGCAGAGGCGGTGTTCGCGGTGGGCAAGCGGATCGACGGAACCGACTGGTACCTGCTGGCGAAAATGGACTGGAGCGAGCTCTACGCGCTGACCAGGCGCGATGCACTATGGATTACGCTGGTGGGCGTACTGCTGTTTTTCATGATGCTGACCGGGCTGTTTCTCTATCACCAGCGCGGCGCGATTATGCGGGCCAAGGCGATGCAGCGCGAACAGGATGGACGCTTGCAGTCGCTGAAGCTCTTCTCGACGGTCGCCGACAGTTCGAGCGATGCCATTTTTGCCAAGGATCTGGAGGGACGCTATCTGCTGTTCAACCACGCTGCAGAGCGGGTGACGGGCAAGGCGGTTCAGGAGGTGCTGGGGCGCACCGACACGACGATTTTTCCGGCCGAGCATGCACGGCAGATCATGGCCAACGACCAGAAGGTCATGCGGGAGGGGCGCGTGTTCACCTACGAGGAAGCGTTCGATACGCCGCTCGGATCCTTCGTGTTTCTTGCCGTGAAGGGCCCCCTGTACGGCGACAAAGGCAAGATCATCGGCATGTACGGCATCTCGCGGGACATCACTGAACGCAAGACCTTCGAGGACGCCCTGAGCCGGAGCAATGATGAGCTCACCCGCTTCAACCTCGCGATGGTCGGACGGGAACTGGACATGATCCGTCTCAAGCGCGAAGTGAACACCCTCTCTGCGGCGCTTGGACGTCCTGAGCCCTACAGCCTTGCCGTGTTCAAGGCGGGCACCGATGCGCAGGCGATGCCGGACGCGTCGGCGGAGGCGCAGCCGTGAGCGCGGTTGTTCCGACCTGGGGGGGTGTCAGCCTTGCACTGTTCATCAATGCCGCGCTGCTGCTCAGCCTGGTGCAGCTGGTCGACCTCGCGTTGCGTGACCGTTCGGGCTGGCCGTCGAGTACGTCGGTCGGTTCCGGCGTCGTCATCGGGGTCGGGGTCGGGGTCATCGGGATCGTCCTGATTGGTGTCAGCAACACGCTGATTCCGGGCGTGTTCTTCGATACCCGTTCGGTTCTGCTGGCCATCTGCGGATTGTTCTTTGGCCCCTTGCCCACCTTGCTCGCGGTGGCGATGACAGCAGCGTTCCGTCTGTCGCTCGGCGGGACGGGCGCCGCGGCCGGGATTGTGATGATCGTGCTCTCCGGCGCGCTCGGACTCGGCTTTCGGCGCCTGTGGCGGACGTCGCTTGCCGACCTGAGCTGGCAGCAGCTGACCATCTTCGGCATTGTGGTGCACCTGACCCTGTTCGTTTCGCTGACACTGCTGCCATGGGAGATGGCGCGCACGCTGCTTGGCCTTGCCGGACTGCCAGTCATGCTGTTCTACCCGTTCATCACGCTCGCGCTGGGCCTGCTGCTGATCGATCGCCTGCAGCGCCAGCGTGAGCTGGGGGTGATGATGCAGCGCGAGACGCATTTCAGCAGCCTGTTCAACAACAACCACCTGGTGATGCTCGTCATTAACCCTGACGATGGCGCCATCGTCGAGGCGAACCCGGCGGCCGAACACTTTTACGGCTGGTCGTGTGCGCGGCTCAAGACCATGCACGTCAGCGATCTGAACTCCCTCTCGCCGGAAGCCATTCGAGCGGAGATGCAGCGGGCCAGACTCGCTCAGCGCAGTCATTTCGAGTTCCGGCACCGCCGCGCAAACGGTACGGAATGCGATGTCGATGTCTATACCGGGCCTGTCCATCTGGGAAAACAGGCGCTGCTGTATTCCATCGTGATCGATGCCACCGCGCGCAAGGCGACGGAAGCCAGTCTGCTTGAGACTGAGCGTCACCGTCTACAGGAGAACGAGCAGGCCTTGCTGCGTCAGAAGGAAGCCAGGCTTGCCGCGCTGAATCTTCTGGAAGATGCCAGTGCTGCGCGCGCGCAGGCAGAGGATTCGCTCAAGGCGCTCAATGTGGTCAATGAGCGTCTGGAACTGGCCTTGCGTGCCGCCAAGCAGGGCATCTACGACCTGAACGTGGATACCGGCGAATCAGTGGTGAGTCCGGAGTATGCACAGATGCTCGGCCATGACCCGGCCACATTCCATGAGACCCTGGATGCGTTTAAGGCGCGTCTGCATCCGGACGACCTCGACAAGGTTGTCCACACGCTCGACGACTACCTCGCCGGAGAATCCGCCGAGTATCGGGTGGAGTTTCGCCAGCGCACCGCAAGCGGTGCCTGGATCTGGATCCTGTCGCTGGGCCAGGTGGTGGAACGCAACAACAGTGGTGACGCCCTGCGTCTGATGGGGACGCATACCGACATCACTGCCTTGAAGGCCGCCGAAGGGGCGCTTGAGCGGGAGGCGCGTCGTGCCGAGGCGCTTCTGGAACTGCCAAGGATCGCGGAAACCCTGGATGAGGTGGCCTTCCTGCAACGGGGGCAGGAGCTTGCCGAAGCGCTGACCGGCAGCCGGATTGCCTTCATCCACTTCGTCAACGACGACCAGGAGACGATCGAACTGGTTACCTGGTCGCGTGCCACGCTTGAGCACTATTGCCATGCGGTGTTCAACAAGCACTATCCGGTGAGCCAGGCGGGAATCTGGGCCGATGCCTTGCGCACGCGCGCACCGGTCATGTTCAACGATTACGCCACTGCGCCTGAGCGCCGCGGCTTGCCTGAAGGCCATGCGCATCTTGAGCGTCTGATCAGTGTGCCGGTCGTTGAGGATGGACTGGTGCGCATGCTGACCGGTGTCGGCAACAAGGAAACGCCCTATTCCGACATGGACGTCGAAACGGTTCAGCTGATTTCCAACACGATCTGGCGCATCGTCAGTCAGCGCCGTGCCGAGCAGAAGCTGCGGCGCAGCGAAGAGAAGCTGCGCAGTCTGTTCCGCGCGGCGCCAACCGGGATCGGGGTCGTGCTGGACCGGGTCCTGATCGAGGCCAACCAGACGCTCTCCGACATGACGGGTTATACCCGCGACGAACTGATCGGTCAGCCCTCACGCATGCTGTATCCGAACGACGAGGAGTACGAATTCGTCGGGACGGTAAAGTATCGCCAGATCGAAGAGCGGGGAACCGGCACAGTCGAGACGCGCTTCCAGCACAAGGACGGCCATGTTTTCGACGTGGTTCTGAGCAGTACCCCGATCAACCCGGATGATGAGGTGCAGGGCGTCACCTTTACGGTGCTCGACATCACCGAACGCAAGGCGGCAGAAGCCCAGTTGCGCAAACTGGCGCAGGCCGTGGAGCAAAGCCCCGAGAGCATCGTCATTACCAATCTCGATGCCGAGATCGAGTACGTCAACGAGACTTTTCTGCGCAATACCGGTTACACGCGTGAGCAGGTCATCGGCCAGAACCCGCGCGTGCTGCAGTCGGGCAAGACGTCGAAAGACAGCTACGACAGCCTGTGGTCGGGTCTTGTTGACGGGCGTCCGTGGAAGGGCGAGTTCATCAACAAGCGTGCGGATGGCTCCGAATATGTCGAGTTCGCCATCATCACGCCCTTGCGCCAGCCCGACGGGCGTGTGACCCACTATGTTGCGGTGAAGGAGGACGTCACCGAGAAGAAGCGCATCGGGGTTGAGCTGGACCAGTACCGCTCGCACCTGGAAGACCTGGTGAATGTGCGGACGACCGAGCTGATGTCGGCGAAGACGCAGGCGGAGGCCGCCAACCGCGCCAAGAGCGAGTTTCTGGCCAACATGAGTCACGAAATCAGAACGCCGATGAACGCCATCCTCGGCCTGACGCACATCCTGCAGCGCGATGCCGTGAGGGCGACCGAGGTGGAGCGACTGGGCAAGATCAGCTCGGCTGCGCACCACCTGCTGTCGATCATCAATGACATTCTCGATCTGTCCAAGATCGAAGCTGGCAAGTTACGGCTCGAACAGCAGGATTTCGCACTGAGTGCCGTCCTCGACAACGTGCGTTCCCTCATTGGCGATGCGGCGCAGGCAAAGGGCCTGAGCGTGTCGGTGGATGGTGATGGCGTGCCCTTGTGGTTGCGTGGCGATGCGACGCGCCTGCGTCAGGCCCTGCTCAATCTTGCAGGCAATGCGGTCAAGTTTACCGCTACCGGGGGGGTCGAATTGCGCGCGCAATTGCTGGAGGAGCACGGCGACATGCTGCGGGTGCGCTTCGAGGTGGAAGACACCGGTATCGGCGTGAGTGCGGACAATATTCCCCGCCTGTTCCAGCCTTTCGAGCAGGCAGATTCGAGCACCACACGTAAGCATGGCGGTACCGGCCTCGGGCTGGCGATCACCCGTCACCTGGCAGAACTCATGGGGGGCGAGGTCGGCATGCACAGCGAGCCGGGCAAGGGCAGCACCTTCTGGTTCGATGTCATGCTGGGTCGCGGCTACGGCGTCATGCCGGAATTCAACCAGCCGCCGCCGGTGCCGAGCGAAGCGGAGCTGCATCACCGCCATGCCGGTGCCCGGCTGCTGCTGGTTGAGGACAACGAGATCAACCGCGAGGTGGCGCTTGAGCTGCTGCACGGTGTCGGCCTCGTCGTCGACACCGCCGAGAACGGCCTGGATGCGCTCTGCAAGGCGCGCGCGACGCGCTTCGATCTGGTGCTGATGGATATCCAGATGCCGTTGATGGACGGTCTTGATGCGACGCAGGCAATCCGCACGCTGCCGGGCTGGGCGAAAATTCCCATTCTGGCGATGACGGCGAACGCCTTCGAGGAAGACCGTCGTGCCTGTCTCGACGCCGGAATGGACGACTTCGTTGCCAAGCCGGTGGAGCCCGATGCCCTGTATGGCGTACTGCTGAAATGGTTGCCGGCGCGTCCGCCGCTGCCGCCTCAGGCGGATCATGCCATTCCACTGGGCGCGCAGGCGCCCGCGATCGATAGCGGGACGCTCGCATTCCTGACCACCCTGCCCGGAATCGACGTTACCCGCGGTCTGGCCGCACTGCGCGGCAACTCGGCCAAGTACCTGAGTCTGCTGAGTCGCTTTGCGGACGCACATGCCGCCGATATCGTGCAGATGAAAGAGCGGCTCGCTGCCGGCGAGCGTGCGCTTGCTCTGCGCCTCGCGCATACCTTGAAAGGCGTTGCGGCGAACCTCGGCGTGGTGGGTGTGGCGGGGCGCGCGGCGCAGATCGAGGCCGCACTCCATGCGGGCGATGAGCCGGACGCTGCACTGGTCGACGGCATCGCCAGCGACCTGATCGAGCTGCGGCGTGCGCTGGGTGTCCAGCCTCAAGCTGCCGAGTCGATTGTCCCGCCGGTCGCAGTGGACCCGCAACAGCTCGCGGATGTCATCACCGAGTTGCGTTCGCTGCTCGCAGCCAGCGACAGCAGGGCGCTGGAACTGGCTGGCGAGAACGCGGCCTTGCTGGGCTCGGCGCTTGGCTCCGGATTCGGGGCGTTCATGACCGCGCTCGAGCAGTTTGATTTCGAGGCGGCGCAGACGCATCTGGGTGCGTCGGAGCCATGTGCGTGATGATTGCCGGGGCGGCGGCGGTCGGCCTCAGACCGCCTGACGCTGCTGCTCCGGCGCCAGTCCCCAGATCGTCGAAAGCTCCGAAACGACGGCGCGGATGATCGGGTCGTTCGCCCTCTTCCGGAGGTAGGCAAAGCGCAGGCTGATCGTGGGCAGCTTCATCGGCAAGGCGTGCATCCTGCCTTCCCGCTCGGCGGCCTCGACATCGGAGCGGCGCATGATGCCGAGCCCGACGCCCGCTGCCACCATGGCGCGCATGGCATCTTCCTGGTCGGCCATCATGGTCTTGACCGGCATGCAGCAGTGCGATTCGAACAGCGGTTGCATCAGCTGGTAATAGGCGCAGTCCGGCGAGGTGTAGACCCACGGCAGGCGCGCGAGTGCCGGGATGTCGGGAGAGGCGATCTGATCGCGCAGTGCATTTGGCACCGCCACCGCCATTTCCTCCTCGCGCAGCACATGGGAGTCAAGCAGGGGCTCGTCGCAGTCGCCGCTGACGAAGGCGGCATCGAGTTTGCCGACCCTCAGGGCAGGGATGTTGTTCCCCGTTCGGCCGGACATGAATTCGAGATCGAGCTGTGGATAGTGCGCGCGCAAACCGGCCTGGAGTTCGACCAGACGCAGGAATTCCGCATCGGTATTCAGGCCGATGCGGATGCTGCCCAGCAGCTCGTTCTGCATGCCTTTGGCATGATGCAGAAAGTCGCCTGCAGCAGCCAGCGTGCGCTGCGCGCGATCCAGCAGCTGCTCGCCGGCGGCGGTGAGCTGCATGCCCTTTGGCGTGCGGTCGAAGAGCGTGAGGTTGAGCTCTTCCTCCAGTGCCTTGATATGGGCACTGATCGCCGGCTGGCTTGTAAACAGGCGCTCTGAGGCACGTGTCAGGTGCTTCTCTTCGGCCACCGTGACGAAGGTCTTCAGGTGGTATAGCTCCACGTCGGTCACTCCGGATGCGGGTTTCTCAGGTGTTAGTAAAGCGCACTCCGGCCGACGACGCCATCACATTTCCTGAACACGCGAATCCCGAAAAACGATTGGATTGTGTTTCGTGCGAACGCCAGGATGCAGTCATCACCGATGCCCTGAAGGAGACGCACCATGAGCCCCATCACCCACGCCCGCATGATTCCCGTCAGCCGCCTGCCCGCCTTGCGCAGCACGCTGGCCGCCCTGCTCGGTACGCTAGACGACACCTTGCGCACATGGCAGACCCGGGCCCGTCAGCGCCGCGAGCTGCGCAGTCTCGATGACGCAGTGCTGAGAGATGTCGGCATCAGTCGCACGCAGGCACGCTTTTCCGCCGACAAGCCATTCTGGCGCGAATGAGCGCCGACGGGCCAGCGCGGCCTTGAAAGCCGGTTCGGTGGGGCTATGCTGAAAGGATCAGCCCCCCATCCGGCACCCTGCGGTGTCGCGTCTCAATGACCCGAACCGAAAAACTGCTCAGAATCACCCGGCGGCTCATCATCCTGACCGGGATTGCGCTGTTCTTCGTCGTTGGCCTGTTTGGTCTCACCCTGCTGCGCGAAGAGCGTTTCATGGTGTCATGGGCATGCTTCGGCTGCGGCCTGCTGGGCGGATTCGTCAGTATCCAGCAGCGCCTCAGGAAGTTCGGCGATGAAGAACTGGAGTTGCTGTCGCAATCCTGGTGTCAGGTCCTGCTGATCCCGGTGTATGGCGGCATCTTCGCGCTGGTGCTGTACATCGGTTTTCTCAGCGGGGTGATTGAAGGTTCGATGTTTCCGTCCTTCTCCAGCCACCCCTTCTCGGAGCCGGTCCCGACCACCGCGGACCTCAAGCGCTTCTTCTCCGAAACCTACCCGTCAAGCGGTGCGGATGTGGCCAAGCTCCTGTTCTGGTCCTTCCTCGCCGGCTTCTCCGAGCGACTGGTGCCACAGATTCTGGACCGCACGCCGGGCAAGGAGGGTTGAGTGCGTGCAGCGCTTCAGGTCCGTGCCGTCTTCATGAACTGCAGAAACTGCGGGTTGCACGCGTAGGCGACGTTGATACGGATTGCAGCGGGCGCTTCGGACTTTTCCGGCCGGAAGATGGAGCCCGGGGCGAGAAAGATGCTCTCCTTGGCGGCACGGCGTGCCAGCGCAAGTTCATCCTGTCCCTCGCCGAGTTCGCCCCAAAGGTAGTAGCCCCCATTGGCGGAATAGGGCAGATGAATGCCCGCGCCCCGTACCGCCTTGATGGCCTTCTCGGTAGCCTGTTCGACGTGCAGCTTGAGGCGGCGCAGATGACGCAGGTACTGACCGCTGGAGATCATGTTGAAGACGATGCGTTCAAGCAGATCGGACGTGTTCACAACGGTCAGCATTTTCAGGTCACAGAGCGTTTCCATCAGCCGGGCTTCACCTGCGACGTAGCCGACCCTCAGGTTGGCAGAGAGCGTCTTGGAGAAAGTCCCGATGTACACCACGCGCTTGAGTTGATCGAGCGTGGCCAGGCGCGGGCTGGCGGCCGGAAGAATGTCCGCAAACGGATCGTCTTCGACGATGTAGAAGCCGTACTGCTCTGCAATCTGAAGGAGCCGGTGCGCGACCGGGAGCGAGATCGCGCTTCCGGTCGGGTTGTGCGCGAGCGACTGGGTAAAGAAGACCTTGGGACGGAACATCTCGCACTTGCGCACCAGATCATCGAGGTCGGGGCCGTCGTCCAGGCGCTGGACACCGATGGTTCGGGTCTTGCCGAGGTGCAGTTTGCCGAACAGGGGGTAGTAGCCAGGACTGTCGACAAGCGCGACGTCGCCCGGCTCCAGGAGCTGGCGACTGACCAGATCGAGTGCGTGGTTGGCACCGTAGGTGAGCAGAACCTGGTCGGGGGAGGCGTGAATCGAGCGCTCGATCAGCATGAGTGCGAGGCGTTCGCGCAGCGGCTGGTAGCCCCATGGGCTGCTGTAGCCGTGGTCGGCCTCGGTGTCGAGACCGGACTTGAGCTGAGCAAGCTGCCGCCCGAAGTCGAGACGACCCATCCATGCCGCAGGGGGGCGGCCGTCACCGACGCGTACGGCGTAGTGCCGGACGAGTTGCTCGCGCAGCAGCGAGGCAGAGTCGATTGCCTCTGCAATATGCGCAGATGGCGTACCCGAGGCCAGGCTGCGTCCGCTCGTCACGAAGTAGCCAGAGCCCTGCTTCGAGCTCAACAGCCCCTGGGCAACGAGCCGGTCATAGGCTTCGGCGACGGTGTTCTTGGATACGCCAGCTTCGACCGCCGCAGCGCGAACCGATAGCAGCCGGTGTCCGGGCCTGAGCAAGCCACTTTCGATCTGAGCCCTGAGCTTTTCCATGATCGCATCGGTACGTCCCATGAGCTTCCTCCGTGCCAGCGCATCGGGAATTCACGCTGTTTCGCCTGAACTGTCACTCTTATTCAACTGGGACAGTTGTTTGACAATTCAATAAAGTGTCCCTTGAACTGTCCCTGTTCATTGTAGATGATCTGCAAAACGAAAAATCAGAGACATTGAACGCCGGACCCGCTATCAAAAAGCGACCTCGAGTTTCGCCCGGCCGGTGTTCTACGCAAGTCATGGGTGGTTTCACGCCACCCGGAAGTCTGCCCGCAAGGGGCGGAAGCCAAAGGAGGAGTAAACAGCATGAAAGTCATTACTCGCAGGAATGCACTCAAGGCGCTGAGTATTGGCGCGGTCGGCGCGGCAGCCAATATGGCTGTCAGTAGCCCTGCGCTGGCTCAGGAGACGGTGACCTGGCGCATGCAGGCGCTTTGGGACGGTGGCACCACGCCGCAGAAATTCGAGGAGCGTTTCGTAAAACGTGTCGCCGAGCTGACTGGTGGCAAGTTCCAGATCGAGCTCTTCTCCGCGGGTCAGCTGGTCCCGGCGAATCAGGCATTCGATGCGGTCCGCGGCGGCGCATTCCAGCTGATGAAGACTTTCGATGGTTACGAGGCCGGCAAGATTCCGGGGCTGGCATTTACCAGCACGGTACCCTTCGGTTTTCCCGAGCCGGACCAGTTCGAAGCCTGGTTCTACGAACTTGGTGGCCTCGAGCTCGCGCGCCAGGCCTATGCGCCCGCGGGCCTGTTCTACATTGCGCCGACGGTGTATGGGCCGGAGCCGATCCACTCGAAGTTCCCGATCCGCACGCTGGCCGACATGAGCGGCAAGAAGGGCCGCTTCGTCGGTCTTGCGTCGAGCGTGATGGGGGCGCTCGGTGTTGCGGTGACCCCGATGGCCACCGCCGAGGTCTATTCGGCGCTCGACAAGGGTGTGATCGACTTCGCCGACCGTGGCGATCTGTCGGCCAACCTCGAGGCCGGCCTGAGCGAAGTGGCAAAGTACATCGTGATGCCCGGCCCGCATCAGCCGACCACCGCGACCAGCTACGTGGCCAACCGCGGCGCGTACGACCGTCTGCCGGCAGAGTTCAAGGCCGCGCTGGCGGTTGCGGCGCGCGAAACCTCTTCTGCACTGCGTCAGCACATCATGGTGTCGGACGGCAAGGCAATCGAGGCCTTCAGGGCCAAGGGCGTAGAGGTGACCTCGCTCGACCCGAAGGAAGTCGCTGCCGGGCGCGTCAAGGCGCGCGAGGCGTGGAAGGCAGCCACCAAGAACGATCCGATTGCGGTGAAGATTCTGGAAAGCCAGATGGCCTTCATGAAGCAGCTCGGCCTGCTTTCCTGAGCGCAAGCCGTAGCGCCTGACCTGTCGAATCTGCGGGGGCTCCGTCAGGGCCCCCGCCCAACCTGTTCCGGGAATTATCGTGCCCAAAGTGATACGCCTTTACGTGAAGGCCATCACCGGAGTGAATCGTCTGCTGTTCATGGGGGTCGCCTTGCTGGCCTTCGTGATCGTTCCGGTGATGCTGTATGAAGTGGTGGCCCGCTATGTCTTCAATGCACCCACGGTATGGGGCATGGAGCTCGCCACACTGATCTTCGGCCCGTATTTTCTGCTGGGTGGCCCATACCTGCTGCACTTGGGCGGACATGTCAGTCTCGACCTCGTTCACCGCGCCCTCTCGCCCGCGTGGAAGCGCAGGTCGGACCTGTTCAACCACCTTGTCATCATCTGCTTCTGCGCCATTCTGCTGTACTACTCCCTGCCGCTTGCGATGCAGTCCTGGGCGTTCCGCGAGACCTCCTTCTCGGCCTGGAACCCGCAGATCTGGCCGGTGAAGTTTTCGATTCCGTTGGCTGTGAGCCTGCTCGCTGCGCAAAGCCTGGCGGAGTTCCTGTGCCTGCTGTTCCGGGAGCCGTCATCGCGCCCGGATGAGGACGAGGTGCAGGCATGACGCCCAACCTGATCCTGCTGATCATGTTCGGTGGCCTCACGCTGCTGATGCTGTCCGGCCTGCCGATCGCATTCGTTCTGGGCGGCTTGTCGCTGCTGCTGACGGTGACGCTGTGGAACCCGGACGCCGTTGTGCTGATGGTGCTGCAGGTGTTCGACACCATGCACTCCGAAGCCATGCTCGGAATCCCTCTTTACATCCTGATGGCAAGCATCCTCCAGCGCTCGGGCATCATCGAGGCGCTCTACGAGGCAATGGAATTGTGGTTCGGTCGCGTGCGCGGCGGGCTGGCAATCGGCACCGTTGTCATCTGCGTGGTGATGGCCGCGATGACCGGCGTGGTCGGCGCGGCGGTGACGGCGATGGCTGTGCTTGCCATGCCGCAGATGCTGAAACGTGGCTACGACCCCAAGCTGGTGACCGGCACGATCTGCGCCTCGGGGACGCTCGGCATCCTGATTCCCCCTTCGGTGCTGACCATCGTCTATGCGGTCACCGCTCAGGTCTCGATCGGGAAGATGTTGATCGCGGGCCTCATGCCAGGTTTGCTGCTGGCGACACTCTACATTGCCTACATCATAGCGGTTGCCTACCTGAAACCGGGGGCAGTGCCGCCAGGGGCAACCGAGCGCGTGCCGCTGGCAAGGAAGCTTGCCAGCCTGAAAGCGCTGATCCTGCCAGCACTGTTGATCGTGATGATTCTCGGCTCGATCTTCTTCGGCGTCGCGACCCCCACCGAAGCTGCCGCAGTTGGCGTGTTCGGCGCGATGGTGTCGGCCGCACTGTGCCGGCGCCTGACGCTGGGAGGCTTGCGCGGCGCCGCGGTCGAGACCCTGAAAGCGACCTCAATGATCCTGTGGATCACGATCGGCGCCAAGGCATATGTCGCCATCTTCACCGGTCTGGGTGGGGCCGACACGCTGCTCAATTTCATCCGTACGCTCGACGTGCACCCGTACGTGGTGCTCGGCGTGATGATGCTGATCCTGATTTTCCTCGGCACCGTGCTCGACGAGATTGGCATCATCCTGCTTACCGTGCCGGTGTTTCTTCCCATCGTGCGCTTGCTCGGCTTCGACGAGATCTGGTTCGGCGTGCTGTATGCGCTGACCATCCAGACCGGATACATCAGCCCGCCCTTCGGCTACACCCTGTTTTACATCAAGGGGCCACTGCCTCCGCATCTCGGCATGGGCACCGTCTATCGCGGCATCCTGCCCTTCCTCTACCTGCAGATCCTCGCCCTGCTTATCTGCGCGGCTTTCCCCGGGCTGGTTACCTGGCTCCCCGCATTGGCGTCCGGCTGACGCACGACCCCATCAATCGACTGGAGACATCCACAATGAGCACACCCGAGAAAACCTCACGCGTGTCGGGCTTCCACAAGAAGAGCCCGCGCGAACGCCTCGACTTCGTTGCCGGCTTCAGCGGACTGGACGCGGTCGAGGTCGGACATCTCGCCAATATGGGAAACCTTGACCCACATCTGGCCGACCACCTGATCGAGAACGTCATTGGCACCATGAACGTACCGGTGGGCGTGGCGACCAATATGCGTGTCGATGGCGAGGACATCCTCGTGCCGATGGCAACCGAGGAGTCGTCAGTGGTGGCTGCGGTGTGTAATGCGGCGCGCCAGTGCTATGACAGCGGTGGTTTCGTGACCTCGATGTCGGGCACGCTGATGATTGCCCAGGTGCAGCTTGTAGGGGTGAGCGACCCGGTGCATGCCCGTATCCGCATTCTGGAGCGGCGCGAAGAGATCAAGGCGGTATGCGACGCCTGTGATCCGGTGCTGGTGAAGCTGGGCGGAGGTTTTCGTGATGTGGAGGTGCGCATTATCGAATCGGCCGGCGGGCCGATGGTGGTGACTCATCTCATCGTCGACACCCGCGACGCAATGGGTGCGAATGCAGTCAATAGCATGGCGGAAAAGCTGGCGCCCCAGATCGAGGTCTGGTGTGGCGGCCGGGTGTATCTGCGCATCCTCTCCAATCTGGCCGATCGCCGCCTTGCACGCGCACGGGCTGTGTGGACCTGCGACGCGATCGGGGGGGCTGCGGTGCGCGACGGCATCATCAGTGCTTTCCAGTTTGCGGCCGCAGATCCATACCGGGCCGCTACCCACAACAAGGGGGTGATGAACGGGATTTCGGCGGTGGTGCTGGCTACCGGCAATGACACGCGTGCGGTTGAAGCCGGTGCCCATGCGTATGCGGCGCGACGTGGCGCATACGGAAGCCTGACCGATTGGGAGGTCACCGCGGAAGGAGATCTGGCCGGCACCATCGAGTTGCCGATGGCCGTTGGCCTGATTGGCGGAGCGACCAAGCTCCATCCCACCGCCCGCGCGTGCCTCAAGATTCTTGGCGTCGCCTCGGCCGACAGGCTGTCCCGCATCATTGCCGCGGTGGGCCTGGCGCAGAATTTCTCTGCGCTGAAGGCATTGGCAACCACCGGCATCCAGAAGGGCCATATGTCGCTGCACGCACAAAACATCGCAATGATGGCCGGTGCCGTGGGCGATGAGGTCGCGGCGCTTGCCAGCGTGCTCGTCGGTCTGGGCACGGTGCGGGTCGACGTGGCCGAGGTCGAGTTGAGGAAGCTGCGCGGCTGACGACGCTCCCCGGTGGCGACGAGATGTCGCCGCCTGCTACAGACTGAACGAATGTCCCCCGCCGTGGAACGGATGGGGTTTTTCGGGGGCGGGGTGGAGGATGGCCCGGATCGACGGCGGGCACTGTGGCAGTTCGTTCTGCATCTGCTGCTGCACCTGCGGGAACAGCTGCCCCCATTGCTCGGCAGAGACCTCGATTGCGGCGGGAAGCGCCAGCGCGCTGGCGATCAGTTCGACCGCGCCTGTGTGGTCGATCTCGGTGCGGACGCGCTCCTTGAGCCGGACGTAGATCCGGAAGTCGGTAATGCGACTGCCCGGCTGGGTGCCAAGGTGCACGATGTCGAGCTCGTAGAGCAGGGCGAGGGCGGGCTGGCCACGCACAAAGCCGAGTGCGGTGAGATATCGAAATCCGTCATAGGCGATGATCGCAAGCTCATCGTCTTCGGTCGGCACCGTCAGTGTGCCGTCGATGGTTTGCAGCACGGTGGGAAGGGTGGCGAAGACGGATTCCGTTTTCTGGGGCGGCGAGGTCATGGCAGCTCCGAGTCGATAGCGGTGGCCGAAAGGCGTCCTTCACGAGACAACTTCCTCAGTGTAGATGCTGCCTGCCGCCGCTGCCATGAAGAGAAGGGGCGCGATCCGTGTCCACTGGCCGGCCGCGCCCCTGTATCCGCAAACGCTCAGCTCACTGCAGGTTCGCTGGCCTTCTCCGCATCGGTGGTTGCGGTGCCGCCAGTCTTGTCGGATGCGGGGTCTATCAGTGCCATGACGGCCCATCCCGGGCCGGGTTCCAGCGCATTTTCTGCCGAGAAGACTTCGAGTCGGCCCTTGGGGTCGATCGCGAACAGCAGCGTGGCATGGTCGCCATGCATGTTGCGGAAGTGCTCCATGGTGAAGGCTTCCGACAAGGTCGTGCGGCGGATCTCGGCACCGCGGTAAAGGCGGCGCGAAAGGTCGATGTAACCGACCTTGTCGCTGAAGGCGGTGCGTCCCTCGCGTGCCGTGTCACTGCGGCCGTTGGTGCCCGTCGCGCCGCCAACCCGCAGCGCGAAGACGTCTTTCGCGCCGAATACACCCTTGTAGCGGTTGCAGGCGAGTGCGTTGAGGTGAGCATCGGCCGTGACGGCCAGCATGCGCCCGAGGCCGGTGGTGTCGAGATAGACCTCGGCGTGTTCGGACAGCGGGTTGCCGTAGTAGGCCTTGAGGCCGGCCATGCGGGCGCGGCTGACGTTGTCCCACAGGGTGTCGCACAGCAGGACCCGGATCTTCTGCTGCTCGAGCGCCTGCGCCAGCTTGCGTGCAAGCGGATTCGCGCCGAGGATCAGAAAGCCGGCCGGTTCAGGTTCGGCCACCTTGAGCACGTTGGCGAGCTTGCCCGCCGTCAGGCTCTGCAGCACCACGGTGCCGATGATGACAACGAAGGTCAGCGGCACCAGCAGGGCCGCCTGATCCACGCCCCGTTGTTCGAGCTTGAGTGCGAACAGCGCACTCACCGCCGCGGCAACGATGCCGCGCGGTGCGATCCAGGCCAGCAGGGCACGCTCCTGCCACGGGATGGCGGAGCCCCAGGTGCAATACATGACCTTGAGCGGACGGGCGATGAACTGGATGGCCAGAAACACCCCGACCACCACCCAGCCCAGCGCTTCGAGCTGGGCAAAGTCGAGGCGTGCTGCAAGCAGGATGAAGAGCACCGTGATCAGCAGCAGCGAAAGACTTTCCTTGAACGCCAGAATCTCTTCGATCGGCACGCCCTTGCGGTTGCCGAGGTAGATGCCCATCACCGTCACCGCGAGCAGGCCGGATTCCTCCGCCACTGCGTTGGAGAAGGCGAAGCAGCAGAACACGGCGCCCAGCGTGGCCACGTTGAACAGGTAGTTGGGCAGCCAGTCGCGACGCAGGGCCTCGCCCATGAGGTAACCGATAGCCAGGCCGGAAATGGTGCCGATGGCGATGGTGCCGAGGAAGAGCAGGATGGTTGCGCTCAGCGCGCCACCGGCCTCGGTGGACACGACGAATTCGAACACCAGCACCGCAAGCAGCGCACCGATCGGATCGACGACGATGCCTTCCCAGCGCAGGATGTTGGCGATGCGGGCCGTCGGCCGCACAGTGCGCAGCATCGGCACGATGACGGTGGGGCCGGTCACGACCATGATGGCGCCGAACAGGATAGCCAGGCCCCAGTCGAAACCGGCGATCAGGCGTGCTGCCAGTGCTGCTACCGTCCACGTCACCAGTACGCCGCTGGTGGCAAAACGCCGCACGACATGCTGCATCCCCCGGATCTCGGAGAACTTGAGTGTCAGCGCGCCTTCGAAAAGGATGATGGCGACCGACAGTGAAACGAAGGGGAAGAGCAGTTCCCCCATCAGCTCGTCGGGCTTGAGCCATCCAATGCCAGGGCCGACCACGATGCCCGTGATCAGCAGAAAGAGAATGGCGGGCAGGCGCAAGCGCCATGCGAGCCACTGGCAAGCACCACCGAGCAAGGTGATTGCTGCGATGGTGAGCATTGCATGTTCACCCAAAATATGTCTCCTGAATGGACGTAAGCGTCAGTACTACCGCTGCGGGCGGTGACGCGGAGGATGATTGTATATGAATGGGGGCGTCGTTCTTTGCCCTTGCGCGATGGCGGTGCAGCTTGCAGCCCGGATTGGGGCGGGTGGGGTTTGTCACGCGCAGGCGCCAGCGTGCAGTACTAGAAGCGGGAGCCGGGTTGTTCGAGGAAGGCCTTCTCGACGGCTGTCGACTCACGTCCCAGCGCCACATTGCGGTGCGGAAAGCGACCGAAGCGGTCCACGATTTCGCGGTGGCGGCGGGCAAAGTCCAGAAAACCGTCGAAAGACGACTTCACTGTTGGGCCGGCTTCGGCCGCCAGGGCTTCGAAGCGTCGCACCGATTCGGCCTGGTCGTCGCGGTCTTCGGAATGCTCGAGTGGAAGATAGAGAAACACGCGCTCGATGGGGCGACACTGGCGGTCGATACCGAGGGCGAGCGCGCCTTTGCTCCAGCCCAGGGCCCGCGCGTCGAAGGCAAAGGCGCGTGCGCTGTTGCGGTAGATGTTGCGCGGGAACTGGTCGGTGAGCAGGATCAGGGCGAGGCGGCCGCGTGGCGTTTGCAGCCAGGCGTCGAGTTCACCGTTTCCGGCCTGGATGACCCGGTGCTCGAAGCGCTCGCGGATCGCGGTGTCGACCTCGTCGCGCTTGCGCCACCACAGTGCGGACTGACTGGCGATGATGCCGGCCTCGTCGGAACCGGTCCCAAACCAGAAGGTGCAGATTGTTTCGGCCGTATCCACGCGGTGCTCCGTTCAGATGCCATGCGGCAGGTGTCAGGCCGCCCGCCGTGCCGAGTTGGCGGCCTGGAAGTAGTCGATGAACGCCCGTAGCCGTGCCGGCCTGTTGGGCGTACCGGGAAAGTATAGATGGGCCGCGCCCAGCGTCGGCGCGTATTCGTCCAATGCGGTGACCAGGCGCCCGGCCTGAATGTCGTCCGCTGCGGTCGACTCGACCACGTGTGCAAGTGCGGGCCCGCCACGCACGCCGTTGCAAGGCTGATGCGGATGCCTTCCCGGAGCGATTCTTGCTGCAGGAAGGCTCGACCTGAACCGCCGCCAGCTTCTGCCGAAGCGGGCGCGCCAGGTTCTGTACCGATTTGAGATGGGGTAAGGGCATGGATAGTCTGGATCTGGAAGTTCTGCAGCGTGCGAGAACATGGCTCGCAGACGGAAAACGGGTGTTGCTGGCCACGGTCGTGCGCACCTGGGGCTCGTCGCCACGCCCGCCAGGCGCGCTGCTGGCCTTGCGCGAAGACGGACGTGCGGTGGGGTCGGTGTCGGGTGGGTGCATCGAGGACGACCTCATGCAGCGCCTGCGCGCCGAAGGCATGCCCGAAACGGCATGCAGGGTGAGCTATGGCGTCGGTGCCGAGGAGGCCCGCCGCTTCGGGTTGCCGTGCGGCGGCACCATGGAACTGGTGCTGGAGCCGCTGGCCGACCCGGCACCGCTCGACGCCTTGCTGGCCAGGCTGGCGGCGGGCGAACTGGTGGAGCGCAGCCTGCATCTGCCCAGTGGCAGGAGCGCGCTGGCGCCGGCGCATCCCGAGCAGGCGACGGGCTTCGACGGGGAAACCCTGGTGAGCGTGTTCGGGCCGCGCTATCGCCTGCTGCTGATCGGCGCCGGCCAGCTCGCGGCCAGCCTCGCAAGGATGGCGCTCGCGCTGGACTTCGCCGTCACCGTCTGCGATCCGCGCGAAGAGTGGTCCGAGGAATGGAACGTAGCGGGCACCGTGCTCACCCGCGAGATGCCCGACGATGTGGTCATCGGCATGCGCCCCGACGCGCGCACCGCGGTAATCGCACTCACCCACGATCCCAAGCTCGACGATCTCGCGCTGATGGAGGCGCTGCGCTCGCCTGCCTTCTACGTGGCGGCGCTGGGCTCGCGACACAACAATGCCGTGCGGCGCGAGCGTCTGCGCGAGTTCGATCTCGACGCGTCGCAGGTGGCAGCCCTGCGCGGCCCGGCCGGGCTGTACATCGGCAGTCGCACGCCGGGCGAGATTGCGGTCTCGATCGCGGCTGAACTGGTCGCGGTAAAGAACGGTGTGGTGCCCGAGCGGGTCCTGCCGGTGGCAGAGGCCAAGGCCGCACTCGAACTGGCCGAAAACGCCTTGTCCGCCTGCGCCCGCAAGTGACGGTGCGCGGCATCCTGCTTGCGGCAGGTTACGGCCGCCGCTTCGATCCCGAAGGGCGGCGCGACAAGCTGCTTGCGCGCCTGGCGGATGGTCGTCCGCTGATCTGGCACAGCGCCCTTGCCTTGTGCGCGGCCCTGCCCGGCAGCCTCGCGGTGGTGCGTCCGGGGCAGGCGGAGCGGGTGCACTGGTTGCGCCTGGCAGGCTGCGAGATCCTGGAAACCGCGCACGCCGAGCAGGGCATGGGCAGTGCGCTGGCGGCGGCAGTGGCGGCCAGTGCGGATGCTGCCGGCTGGGTGATCGCGCTCGCTGACATGCCCTGGTTGCCCGCGGCCGCGGTTGGCAGGGTGGCCGCCGCCATCGACCGGCCCGACACGGTGGTGGCTCCCATGCACGGCGGCCGGCGCGGCCATCCGGTCGGCTTCGGTGCGGCATGGGGGCGCCGTCTTGCCGCGCTGGAGGGTGACCGTGGCGCGCGCGACCTGCTGCAGGAGGCCGACGTGCGCCTGCTCGACTGGCACGATGACCGCATCCTGCGCGACGTCGATCAGGCCGCCGATCTCGATCCGGCGCTGCCTTCCTGCGGCTGAATCAGACCACTGGCGCGGCCGGGTTCAGCACATTGGCGGGAGCATCGCGCACGACACTGTCGGGCTCGGTAACGGGCGTGCCGCGCACTGTCTGCAGGGGAATGACACCCGCCCATACCGGCCAGCCGAGATCCTCCTCATCATCCTTGACCCCGCCTGCGCGAATCTTGGCCGACGCCTCGGTCAGGGGGATGCGCAACACCGTGGTGGCGTTGAGTTCCTTGCCGGTGATCGGGCGCAGTTGTTCCCAGCGCCCCGGCGCAATGCCTTCGATCAGGGCGCGCAGGCTGTTGAGCTTGGCGTCCGGCTCATCAAGCTGTTCGAAACACCCATAGACCACCACCGCGCGGTAGTTCATCGAGTGATGCATGGCCGAGCGCGCCATCACCAGCCCGTCGGCGAGCGCAATGGTGACGCAGGCCTGGCCGGTGGTGAGCGCCTTGAGCATGCGCGAACCCTTGGCACCGTGGATGTAGAGGTGCTCGCCCTCGCGCCAGTGGATGGTGGGCAGGGCATGGACGGAGCCTTCCCACTGGAAGGCGACGGAGCACACCGTGGCGGCGTCGACAATGCCGTTGATGGTCTCGCTGTCGTAGTGGGCGCGCGCCGGGAGGCGTCTGACGCGGGTGCGCTCGGAAGGGGCTGGGGGCGTGTTCATGTCGGGGTGCCTGACGCTTGTTTGAGGTGAGCGTCCAGCATATGCTGCTGGTGGCACCATCAGTAGTGCCACCAGATTCATTTGGATTGGAGCCACCATGCAACTCGACTGGCTGCTGGCCCCACCGTTTCCGCCGGGTGTGCCGCGCCAGCGCCTGCTGTATCAGCGGCTGCGCGAGGCCATTCTGAGCGGCCAGCTGAAGGCCGGCGCGCGCCTGCCTTCCAGCCGCAGCCTTGCTGCCGGTCTGGGCATTGCGCGTAACTCGGTGCTGTTCGCGTATGAGCAGTTGAGCGCGGAGGGCTGCCTGCAGGCCGACCGTCATGGCACCCGCGTGGCGCAACTGACGCTGCCCGATGCGTCCGCACGCAGATCGCACGGCGAGTCCGTGGCCCTGCCCGGTCTGTCGGTGCGTGCCGCAGCCTCACGTCAGCCCGAGCACGGGCCGGACTCCGACATCCTGCCCTTCGCGCCCGGTGCGCTCGATCTCGGTGCCTTCCCCTTTCGCAGCTGGCGGGCCAGCCTGGACCGGGCGTGGCGCGAGGCGGGTGCGCGCCAGCTGGGTCATACGCCGTATGGCGGCGAGCCGGTCCTGCGGGCCGCGCTGGCCGAACAGCTCTCCACCGTGCGCGGCTTTGCCGTCACTCCCGGGCAGGTGATCATTACCAGCGGTACCCAGTCGGGGCTGGACCTGTGTGCGCGGCTGCTCGCCGACAGTGGCGACACCGCCTGGGTGGAGAACCCCGGTTATCTGGCGGCGCGCGGCGCACTCGGCCTGGCCGGCCTGCGCCTGCACGCGGTGGCGGTCGATGAGGACGGACTGGCGCCGGCCGCGGCAGACTGGCACGCACATCCGCCGCGTCTGATCATGGTCACGCCCTCGCATCAGTATCCCAGCGGGCACGTCATGTCGCTCGCGCGCCGTCTGGCCCTGCTCGAAGGCGCACGTGCGGCCGGTGCGTGGATCATCGAGGACGACTACGACAGCGAGTTTCAACGCGGCGGCCCGGCGCTGCCTGCGCTCCATGGACTGCAGCCGGGGGCGGCGGTGGTGTATGCGGGCACGTTCAGCAAGACCCTCTACCCCGGCCTGCGCATTGGCTATCTGGTGCTGCCGCCGGCGCTGTCCGATGCATTTGCGCACGCCGCAGGGCAAGCCGTGCGCGCCGGCCAGGGCATCGAACAGGTGGCGCTGGCCGATTTCATCCGGCGTGGCCAGTACACCTCCCATCTGCGCCGCATGCGCAAGCACTACGAGTTGCGCCAGCGTGCGCTGCGTGCGGCGCTGCTGCGTCAGCCCGGTCCGGAACTCGGTATCGACGGCGGCGCGGCGGGCCTGCATCTGGTGCTGCGTTTGCCACCCGCGCTGCGCGATACCGAGGTGACGCGGCGTGCGGCCCGGCTCGGGCTCGGGGTGCGGGCCCTGTCGCACTATGCGCACGCGCCCTTGTGCTGCAACGGGCTGGTACTGGGTTACGGCAACGTCGACGAAACGCAGATGGACGAACTGGTGCGCCGGCTGCGGCTCGCAATGGCTGAACCCACCTGATGCGATAAAAAAACGATCATCCTGAGAATGGTGAATGAATATCCGGCTGAAAACGTTGACTCAGGCAGCCGTCTGTTGCCGATTTCAGTGCACCAAAATCCCGCGTGTTCCTCTATTCTCGGCGCCCTGTTCGAATTTTATCGCCTGCAGGCAGTGTCGTGCATGCCCAGGCGGGCGTTGCCATCTATCGGAAAACGATCATGAAAGTTGTCATCAGAGCATTCTTCAAGACCCTGCGTCTCGTCATCGGACCCATGATTCTGTTGTGGGAAATGATCACCCGGCCCAAGGGCGTGTCACGCCCGGCGGAAGAGCAGGGCAAGGTCGATAAGGAATGCGGCATGCTGGCCTTGTATGAATTCAAGACCTGCCCGTTCTGCATCAAGGTGCGCCAGGAGATGCGTCGTCTCTCGCTGCCGATCGAACGTCGCGATGCGCAGCACCCGGGCAGCGTCCGCGAGGAACTGGTGCGCGGCGGCGGCCAGGCCAAGGTGCCTTGCCTGCGGGTTTCCGACAAGGCGGGCAACAGCAAGTGGCTGTACGAGTCGGACGAAATCATCGCCTACCTGCGCGGACGCTTTGCGCCCCAGTAACTGAAGCAAGGGGGCGGCTTACTCGAGCACTTCGACCGCCATCCCCACTTCCAGCCGCCCCGGGCCGTCGTGAATCAGGTTCTGCCCGAACATCACCATGTTGTTGTGCCGCCGGTAGCCTGCCAGCGTGCGCAGGGGTTCGGGGCTGCGCAGCGCAGTCTCGGGGTCGATTGTCGTGATCGCGCAGCGTGCGCAGGGCTTCACCACGCGAAAGACGACCCCGCCGATGCGAATCACCCGCCAGGTGTCTTCGGCAAAGGGTTCGCAGCCGTTCACCACCAGGTTGGGGCGGAAGCGCTGCATCGGCAGCGGCTGCTCAAGCCGTGCGTTGAGATCGTCTAGCGAGGCCTGCGAAATCAGCAGAAAGGGGAAGCCGTCGGCAAAGCCGGTCTGATCGGATGGCGCGGCGTAGTCGGGGTCGAGCGCGCGCTGAACATCCTCGGCGAACTGCACCAGGCGGCAAGCTTGCGCCAGAAAGCGGCTCAGCCAGGCGTCTGCAGCCGGATCGGCCAGGGCCGCCTCTACCGTGTCTTCCCACACCGTGACTGGAATGCGCTGCTGTGTCGTTCCCTGCAGCGTGATGTCGGGCATGTCCGGCGCGCTCAGCGTCAGCACGCCAGCGGCATCGATCCGGGTATCGATCAGTGCCATTTTCGGCAACTGGCGCTGGGTAAGAAAGTGTCCCTGCGCGTCGACGACCATCCAGTGGCGGTCGAAGCTGAAGCCCTTCGCACCGATGTCGAGCGCCGGGTGCTGCGCGCCGCGCAAGGATTTGACCGGGTAGCGATACAACTGGGTGAGTGTCAGCGTGCTCATGATTGTCCGGTGGGGAGGTCGGCGCTTGCCACGCAGTTTCGTCCACGTGCCTTCGCCATGTAAACACCTTCGTCTGCACGCCGCATCAGTTCGTCAGGGGCGAGCATGGCGGTCGTGCGTGAGGCAACGCCGATGCTCACGCTGCCCGGCCACTCGCCACCACCGGCGGCGACCCGCAGCGCATTAACCCTCGCCCGCAGGCTTTCGCCGAGCTGCATCGCGCCTTGCAGTGGCGTGTGGGGGCAGATCACGAGAAACTCGTCGCCACCCAGGCGGCACACCATATCGTCGGTGCGCACCGATTCTGCGAGCGTTCTTGCCAGCGTGGTCAATACCGTATCGCCGGCTTCGTGTCCCCAGGTGTCATTGACGGTCTTGAATCCGTCCGCATCGATCATCATCAGCGAAAGCGGGCTACCCGAGGCCTGCCACTCAAGCCCGAGGACATGCATCGCATGGCGCCGATTCGGCAGGCCGGTCAGGACATCGGTGAGCGACAGCGTTTCGAGGTTCTTGTTGGCGGCGGCCAGTTCGCGCGTGCGCTCTGCGACTTTCGCCTCGAGCGTCTGGTTCAGCTCGTGCAGCTCGCGGTTTTGCTGCGACACCTGGGCAAAGAGGCCGCTCAGTGCCGCAAGCAGTGGCTCGGTGGCACGGGTGCCGAGCCGGGCATCTTCGGACAAGGCTTCTTCCGGGCTGAGGCCCTGGCCGATCAGGCGCAGTTGCCTGGCCATCGACTGGTCGGAGCCGAGGATGTGGTACGCCAGCCAGTGGATGAGAAAACTGAGCAGACGACTCGAGAGTTCGGGGGTCATCTCCGTCTGCGAAATACGGACAATCTCATCGACGAAGCTCTCGTGCTCGCGGGACTGCGATTCGAGATGTCGTGGGTCGATACCCTGCGCGGCCATCATCGACTCTTCTGCCGCAAAATGGAAACGTGTGTAGGCAGCGAGTTCGTCGATCAGGTCTGAAAGGGATTCCGGGCCCGCTGCGGACGCATTGGACAAGGCATCGCCAATGCGGTTGATGATGCGTACCAGCTCCATGTGCTGGGTATCGACTTCGTCTATGCCGGTGACGAAATTCTCGTCCCACTGAAATGAATCCATCGTCCGTTCCCCTGCTGGGTTGCCCCGGTCAAAGCAGCGTCATTTGTAATCCACTGCCCAGATTGGGGTTAATCGTGGGAGTGTATTACGAACGATGCATGGCTTCCGGCCATTTTCGAAACAGGGCTGGTACATTGGCTGCATCAGCCGCCGGATCGGCCACACGCGTGAGTACCGCGTGCAGGTCGTCCGTTCCCTGGCAGCGTGCACGCGCTGAAGAATCAGTATTTCGCGAAGTTGGCGTTGATGCGCTGCTGCAGGTAGTCGCCCGCAGTGATTGGCGGATACTTTCTGCCCGGCCCTTCGATGACGGCGCTGCGGTTGGCCTGGCAGAAGAAGGCAATGCTGTAGCGGTCGCCCTGGTACTCATGCGGCTGCGGATCGCGCACACGATGGAAATTCGACGGCAGCTGGTCGTCGCTCCAGCGCATCAGCATGTCGCCGATGTTGCAGGTGATCACGCCGGTTGCGGGTTCGACGGGCGTCCATTCCTGTGCGTCGGCTTCCTTGCCGGGGCAGACCTGCAGGCCACCCTGGCCGTCCTGCTGGAACAGCAGCGTCAGGCAGTCGAAATCGGTATGGGCGCCGGCGCGCCACAGCCCGAGCCTGTCGCTGAACTCGGCAGCAACGGGGTAGTAGTGGAGCAGGCGCAGGGTGCTCTGGTAGTCGGCCGCTGCGGGGTCGTGCGCGCGGGTGAAGAAATCGCTGTCAAAGCCGAGCTTGTCGGCGAAGCAGGACAGCACCTTCATGCCGAGCTCACGACACTGAGCCTCGAAATTCAGCATGGTGGTGCGAAAGCCGGGCAGTGCGTCCTCGTCCGGCCACAGTTCGGCCATGTGCGGCAGCGTGATCTGGTACGACTCCTTCTGGTCCGGCGTGCCGGTCGAGGGACGCACCTGGGCCAGGCTCTCCCAGCCGGCATTGCACCCCTTCACCAGTGGTGATCTGCCCTTGATGCTGGCGGGCAAGGCAAAGAAGCGCTCGGCGGTGGCGAAGGCCTGCTTCACTTCGACGAGGTCGATGCCATGGTTTACCAGCTGGAAGAAACCCACCTCCACGGCGGCATCCCACAGCTGATCGGCAATCTCGGACTTGCGACGATCGAAATCGCCAAGGTCGATACGGCGGATCTCGCGAGTGCGGCTTTCGGTGCCGACGGCACCCATGCGTGATTCGAGTTTGAGTTCGTCGAGGGTGTAAGGCGTGGTCTGGGCGTTCATCATCATGCTCCTGTGCCCCGCGGGGCGGCTGAAGCCCTGGACGCACGACGGCATGGAAGGCAGGCGTTCGCTGCGGTCGGCATCGCAAGGCATCTTGAAGAAAATCCCGGTGCAGCCTGCATTCGTCCGAATGCGGCATCGCACCGACTCCAAGAGCAATTTCCGACCGACCCTCGGGCTGCCTGTCAGGTGCAGCTGAGGGGGCTGAACGCTTCTACTCTTATGTCTTGCTTAGCAGAATCCGTTCCACATGGCTGCGGGGCCGGATCGCAGCAGAACCGGGCAGGTGCCGCTCACGCGCCCGTGCTGACAGCACTGATCAGGGGCGATGCGAGCGGCGCCGCACCAGATCGATGCGCCGGTGCCCTCACTGTCAGCGGCTTGCCCAGAAGGCGCGCTGCATGGCGACGGTCTCGTCAACGATCTCGGCGACCGGGCCGATCAGCTCGACCGCTTTCTGGCAGTGGTCGAATACATAGCGCGAGGCCACGCTCATGGTCGGGTTTTCGCTGTGGCTGCCGGTTTCCTGCAGCAACTGGTGTTCGGTCATGCCGAAAACCACTCTGCCGATGTTGGCCCAGTAGGCGGTGCCGGCGCACATGCAGCAGGGTTCAACCGCCGTGTACAGGGTGCAGCCCCACAGGAATTCCGCACTGAAGTTGGTGGCGGCCACACGGGCCAGGGTGGATTCGGCGTGATTGACGGTGTCGATGTTGCATTGCTCGAGCAGCACCGTTTCCTGGTCGGGGCCGACCAGCACCGCACCGAAGGGATGGTGGCCGAGGGTGAGTGCGCGGCGCGCGACCTCATTGGATCGCCGCAGGTGCCGGATCATCTGTTCCCGTGTCGGCGTGAGGCCTTGCGGCGGGTAAACGACGGTTTGGTCGCTCATTGACTGTCTCCGGAGTTGTCAGCGGAAAGCGGTGGTGTGGCGGGAAAGAGCTGCTCGATGCTGCGCTGGATGCCGCCATAGCCGGTGCAGCGACACAGGTTGCCGCTGAGCAGGCTGGCTGCCTGCTCGCGGTCGGGCCGCGGTGTCTGCTGGTGCAGGTGGGTCAGGGTCATGGCCAGGCCGGGGGTGCAGTAGCCGCACTGCAGTGCGCCGCAGCGGGCAATGGCGTCGCGCACCGGTGCGCTCGCGGCGTCTGCCGCGACATCTTCATAGGTGCGCACGCTGCGACCTTCGAGACGAAAGGCCATTACCAGGCAGGCATTGGCAGGCAGGTCGTCGATCCACACCATGCATGCACCGCAGCGTCCGACGCCGCAACCGGGCTTGGCCGCAATGAGGCCGAAGTCTTCACGCAGGATGTCGAGCAGCCTGCGGTCGGGTGCGCAACTGACGCTGACTGCCTGCGTGTTGAGCTTGAAACGTACGGTGCTCATGGGGTGTTTTCCAGGTAGTCGAGTATGTCGTCCGGCTTCACCGGCAGGCTGCGCACCGCAAAACCGGTGGCCGCGGCAATCGCATTGGCTATCGCCGGGGCGGTGACGTTGACGCTGATCTCGCCTGCGCCGCGTGGTCCTACCGGGTCATCGTCAGGGAGGTTTTCGACGGCGATGATTTCCATTGCAGGGGCGTCGGCCAGCGTGGGGATGAAATAGGCGTCCAGGTTGCGTGCCTGATAGCGGCCCGAATGCGTGGGCAGGTCTTCGATCGTGGCCATGCCCTGGCCCATCAGCGCGCCGCCCTCCATCTGTCCGAGAAAGCCCTGGGCCGAGACCACCGGCCCGAGCGCCGCAAGCAGCGCGATGTGTTCGACGCGCGTCTGCCCCGTCCATGCGTCAACCCGCACCCGGGCGATGGCGGCACTGGCGCCAAAGACGTAGTGCGCGGCGGGAACATCGCTGGGTGTCTCTTCGGCAGCGATGACGAGGGTCAGCAGCGGTCTCGCTGCGGGCGCCAGTGCGGCGGCGAGCGCAGGGTAGCTGATGCACAGCGTGCCGTGATGGTCGCGCAGCCCCCCCGCTGCGGGAACAAGGCTGTCCGCGGCGACGCCGAGCAGGCGCGCGCCGGCCACGGTGATCCGCTGCTTCCAGTCGGTGCTCGCCTGCTGCATGGCACGATGGAGCACGGCGGTGGCACGCGAGGCCGCGGTCGGGCCGCTGTCCGGCGTGTGCGCCGTGTCGCCGATGACGGGACGGACATCGTCCTCGGCACAGCCGAGCGCGCTGGCCGCCAGCGCATGGATGGCGCCGACCAGGTTCTGTCCCATTTCGGTGAAGCCGGTGCGCAGTTCGATCTTGCCGTCGGCGGCGAGGCCAAGCACGATCCGGGCAGTGTTCGGTCCGCCCTTGCCAAAGCCGTCGCTGCGATGAACGAGGGCGAGGCCGGTGCCGTAGTGATAGCGTCCGTCAGTGTGGCTGCGCGGCGCTGTCCACAGGGGGTGGGTGCGCAGCACATCGAGCGCGCGTGCGGGACCGTCGAAGGGCAGCACCTGCTGGCCGAGGGGGCCTGGCGCGTCCGGCGCTGCGAGGTTGAGCGCGCGGAACGCGAGCGGATCGAGCCCGGCACGTGCGGCAAGCACGTCCATCTGGCGTTCGAGTGCGAACTGCACCTGCACCGCACCGAAGCCGCGAAAGGCGCCGGCGATGCCATTGTTGGTATAGGCGAGGCGGCCGCGCAGGGACACGGCGTCGTACTGGTAGGGGCCAGACACATGCTCCACCGCCGCATCGAGCACTTCGGGCCCGTGCGTCGCGTAGGCGCCGGTGTCGGCGAGGATGTCGGCGACCATGAAGCGCAGCCGGCCAGCAGCGTCGCAGCCGGTGCGCAGACGGATCTGCATCGGATGGCGTTTGACTCCGAGGTCAACCGATTCGCTTCTGCTCAGATGCAGGCGCACCGGGCGCCCGGTATGGAGGGCCAGCAGCGCGGCCAGCGGCTGGATGGTGAGTTCGTCCTTGCCGCCGTAGGAGCCACCGATCGGGGTGCCGACGACGCGCACTGTGTCGGGGTGGAGCCCGAGGATGGCGGCTAGAACCTGGCGGTCGCGCTCGGGGTTCTGACAGCCGAAACAGACGATCAGGCCGCCGTTGCCATCGTGTTCGACAATGCCGCCTTCGGTCTCGAGATACGCGTGCATCTGGCGCGGGCTGCGGTATTCGGCCTCGACCACATGTGCGCAGGCGGCTTCGGCAGCGGCAAGGTCGCCGCGGTCGTGAGTCATGGCGTGCAGCAGGTTGCCGCCGGCATGCACTGGCGCTGCGTCCTCAGCCAGCGCGCACACGGGATCGTCCACGGTCGCCAGCACTTCGTAGTCGACGCGGATGGCCGCCAGTGCGGCCTGTGCCTGTGCCGGCGTGTCGGCAGCGACAATCGCCACCGGATCGCCGACGCAACGCACCTTGTCCGCGCACAGCACCGGCCGGTCGATGTGGCGCAGGCCGTAACTGCCTTGGCCTGGAACGTCGGCGGCGGTCAGGACGGCATGAACGCCAGGCAGCGCGCGTGCGGCGCCGGTGTCGATGGCAAGGATGCGTGCATGCGGATGTGGGCTGCCGAGAATGGCGCCATGCAAGGCCTGCGGATGCTGGCGGTCGCTGGGAAAGGGCGTGGCGGCCAGTTTCGCGGCCGCGTCCGGGCGCGGCGTGGCGCGGGCGAGCAGTTCGCGGTGTTCAATCACAAGGTGTGGACGCTGATTCATGGGGATGTCGCCGGTTCAGATGCAGCGTCGCCTGCCTGCAGACGCCCGAACCGGCCGCCGAGGATGCGGGCTGCAAGGCGGGCGGACGCAGGGTCTGCAGGGAGGTCGGCGGCCACTGCAGCGCGCAGCCCGCGGTCCGCGGCGCCAAGACGGGCAGCCTGGCAGGCGTTGAGCCAGGCCTCGGCGTGAAGCAGGCGGCGCCCGCTGAGGCCGGCACCGGCAAGGCCGATGCGGGTGTCCTGCAGGCGGCCGTCCATGCCGATGCAGACCGCGACGGCCAGCGCAATGCGGGCCGGCGTGAAAGCGGCGCGGTGCCCGACCTTCTCGTAGAAATGGTGCTCTTCCGGGTGCGGCGGCGGCAGGTGCAGCGCGAGGATCAGCGGCAATCGGTCGTGGGCAAGCAGGTCGGACAGTGCCTGGCGCCGGCCGTCCGCCAGTTCGGCTTCGGCCCGGTGCGCGAGCAGTGCGGCAACGGTGTCGCCGAAGCGCCAGCCGAGATTGCCGCCGAGGGTGGCGAGGTGGCGCACCGCGAGTGCGGCCAGGCTGTCACAGGCCATGGCGAGCAGCGGCGCCCGCGCAGCCACCGTCGCGTGGGTGCGCAGCGTTTCCAGGCTGACGGCCGCACCGATGCGCAGACTGCCGTCCGCCTGCAGCGCGATGCCGTGCACAGGCTCGAGCGCGAGCACATCGATCAGGGTCAGCGCAGGGGCGGGGCTGCGCCAGCTCAGCTGCAGCGCCGTGCCGCCTGCGATGAAGGCCGTCGCAGGGTCACGATGTGCGGCCGCCGCCTCTGCCGGCGTGGAGGGGTGGAGGACGCTCAGACTCATTTTGCGCCGCTGTCGCTCAGGCTCCACGGGCACAGCGTGCGCTGCAGCAACACGATGATGCCGTACAGCGACAGGCTGCAGCCCACCAGCAGAGCAAGCGAGGCAAAGGCCATCGGGACCTTGAACGAGGAGGTGGCGTAGAGAATGAGGTAGCCGAGTCCGACATCGGCGGCGACGAATTCGGCGACCACCGCACCGATCACCGCCAGCGTGATTGCCACCTTGAGCGCGCTGAAAATATGCGGCATCGCGTACGGCATGCGGATCTGCCAGTACTCGCGCGACCGGCTGGCGCGCAGCGAGCGCGACAGCTCAAGCAGCTCATCCGGCACCGAGGCGAGGCCGGTGGCGGTGGCGATGACCAGCGGGAAGAAGGCGATCAGGGTGGTGATGACCACGCGCGGCACCATGCCTGCACCCAGCGTGACCACGATGATGGGCGCGATGGCGACGATCGGCGTGGACTGGATGATGATCAGCCACGGCAGCAGGGTGCGGGACATGAGGCGTGAGCCGGTAATCGCGATGGCCAGTGGAATCGCGCACAGGATGGCGACGAGGTAGCCGGCGATGGCGACCTGAATGGTGGCAAACAGATGTTCCCCCCAGCGCGCGGCATCGATCTCGCCGGTGGACGCGAGAATGGCGGTCGGCGGTGGCAGGACGTAGATCGGGATCGCGAGCAGACGGCACGCACCTTCCCAGGCGAGCAGCACGCCGAGAAAGGCAAGGGCCGGCGCAAAGCGGTCGGCAAAACGCGTCAGCGATTGCATGGCCTTACTCCGGTTTGCGCGTGAACACCTTCACGCGAATTTCATTGGCCAGCGCGGTGAACACCGGGTCGGACAGGGTGGCGAGGCTGCGCGGGCGGGGCAGCGGCACATCGATGATCTCGGCAACCCGCCCGGGACGTGCGCTCATGACCACGATGCGGTCCGACAGCAGGATGGCTTCCTGAATCGAGTGGGTGACGAACACCACGGTCTTCGGGCGCTCGCTCCAGATGCGCAGCAGCTCGAAACTCATCTCGTCGCGGGTCAGCGCATCGAGCGCGGAAAAGGGCTCGTCCATCAGCAGGATGTCGGGGTCGTGCAGCAGCGAGCGTGCGATGGCCACGCGCTGCTGCATGCCGCCCGAGAGCTCGCCCGGCCTTTTGCCCGCGAAGTCGCGCAGGCCGATCATGTCGAGCAGGGCATGCGCGCGCGCGGTGTCGCGGTCGTCGACGCGGCCGTATTTGTGCCGCATCGGAAAGGTGATGTTGTCGAGTACGTTGAGCCACGGCAGCAGTGTGGGTTTCTGGAACACCATGCCGATCTCGTCGCGGGGTTCGGTCACCGGACGGTCGAAGATCGAGACCGTGCCGCTGGTTGGCTGCAGCAACCCCGCCACCAGGCGCAGGATGGTGGACTTGCCGCAGCCCGAGGGGCCGATGATGGACACGAATTCGTGCTTGCGCAGGCCCAGTTCGACGTCCTGCAGCGCGACGATGCGGCTGCCATCCTTCGACACGAAGGTCTGACACACATCGGTCAGATCGATCACGTTTCCCATATCAGGGACTTCTCCGGCTTCATCCAGGGGGGCGCGTGCCGCGGACTGCGGCACGCCGTTGCGGAAGGGCTGCTTACTTGGGCAGGAAGCTGCGATCGACCAGGATTTCCGGGTCGATCTTGTTCTCGGGGTAGTTCATCGACTTGGCAACCCACACCCAGGTGGTCTTGAGCAGGCCGGGCTCGAAGGCCCCCATGCCGTCCTTGGCCGAGACTTCGTTCCTGATCAGCGGTGCGGAGGCGCGGAGTTCGGCGGCGGCGCGCTTGACGTCGACTTCCGGCACCATGGCCTTGAGGTCGGCAGCGGAGGCGTCGGGGTTGGCCAGCGCGTAGTCGAAGGCCTTGCGCATCGCGCGGACCACACGCTTGAGCACTTCGGGGCGCTCCTTGATCATCTTGTCCGAGGCCATCATGCTCCAGCCATAGCCGTCGAGACCGTAGTCCGACCACGGCAGGATGGCGAGCTCCTTGCCGGTCTGTGCGAGCACGCCTTCGAAGCCGGGGGCGACGGTAATCCAGTTGATGGTCGCATCCACCTTGCCCTGCGCCAGCATCGGGGCGAGGGTGGTCGGGTCCACCTTGAGCAGCTTGACCTGCGCGGGATCAATGCCCTGTTGCTGCAGCATGACCGGCCACAGTGCGTTGGAGGACGAGAAGGTGGCGGTGGCGATGGTCTTGCCGGCGACATCCTTGAGGCTCTTGATGCTGCTGCCCTTGACCGTGAGCAGTGCGTCCGGCTCCTTGGAATAGATCGACATCACCGCCTTTACCGGCGCATTGCCTTCGGCCACAGCCGTCATTAGTGCGGCGATACCCGCGACGCCGACATCCGAGGTGCCGGCGGCAAGCTTGCTGATGGCGTCGGACGAGCCGCGCCCCGACTGCAGTGTGACTTCAAGGCCTTCTTCCTTGAAGAAGCCGTGGTTGATCGCGGAATAGATGGCGGACTTGTCGCCGCCGGGCACCCAGTCGAGCTGGAAAACCACCTTGTCGGCCGCGTTCGCGGAAAATGCACTGCAGGCGACGAGAGTGACCAGGGTGGAGGCGACGGTTTTCAGAAGCGGCTTCATGAGTGTTCCTCTGTGGTTGGGGCGGTTATGGTGATGTTGTTCAGGGCAGCAGCTGTTCGAGTTCGGTGCACAGCAGTTCGGTCAGGCGCTCCGGCGCGGCCAGCTGGGGAACGTGGCCGCAGTCGAGGCTGACGCGGATGGCGCCGGGGCTGAGGGCCTGCATCTTGCGCTGGCTGGCGTGCAGCAAGGAGCGGTCCTGTGTGGCTTCGACGTAGATCCGGGGAACCTTGCCGTAGCGGTTCGGCGACAGGCTTGGCGCCATGATCCGGCCGCGTTCTGCCTGGGGGCGTAACAGGCTGGCGGCATAGCGGGCATCGGATGGGGCGCAGTCGTGCAGAAAGATCCGCTGAGCGACCTCGGGCGGCACCGCGCTGTAGCGCCCGTCGGCCGAGTATTCGAGATGGGGGCCGACGCCGGCGAAGTCGAGCTCGGGGTGCTCGGCCTTGCAGACCTCGACGAGGCTTGCGTAGGACATGCCTGATGGCAACATCATGCCGGCCAGATAGACCGTGCAGGCCACCCGCTCCGGTATCGCTTCGGCCACCTGCGAGGCGACGATGCCGCCGCCGCTGTGGCCGAGGACCACGACCGGTTCGCCGATCTCTTCGATGCAGGCCGCGACGTGTTCGACGTAGGCGTCCAGCGAGGCGGCGTCAGGTGTCTCCTCACCCCAGCCATTGCCCGGCAGATCGACCGCATGTGCAGTCCAGCCGCGACGGGCGAGCAGCGGGCGCCAGCTGGCGAAGGACCAGCTCCCCTGCCAGGCCCCGTGAATCAGGATCATCGTGCGGGTCATGCGTGCTCCTCAGGCATAGGTGCGGCGATAGCACTCGGCAATGTGCTGTTCGACGGTGACTGGCGGGAATCGCGGTGCATCGCCCGGTGCAAGGCAGTTGGGCAGGCACTCGACCAGGTAGTCGGGATTGCCGGTGAAGAAGAACGGAACCGAGTAGCGCTCGCGCCCCGAGGCGTTGATGACGCGGTGCTCGGTCGAGCGGTAGCGGGTATTTGTCCAGCGTGCGATCAGGTCGCCGATGTTGACGACGTAGGCGCCGGGCACGGGTGGGGCGTCGATCCAGTCGCCGGTTTCGGTGTCGCGCACCTGCAGGCCGCCGGCCTCGTCCTGCAACAGCAGGGTGATGGCGCCGAAGTCGGTATGCGCACCGCAGCCTTTCTCACCCGGCTCCGGGTTTGGCGGCTGGGGCGGGTAGTGCAACAGGCGCAGCGTGGCCGAAGCGTCTGCGGTGAAATCGTCGAAATGATCTTCGGGCAGGTCGAGCGACAGCGCCAGACCGCGCATTACCAGGGCGCCGAGCGCATGGCACGCGGAGAAGTAGGCTTCCATCGTGGGGCGGAATCCCGGCAGCTCTGCCGGCCACTGGTTGGGGCCGTGGTTGAACTTGCCCCTGCGCACACGCGGGTCGTCCTCGTTGAGCTCGATGCCGATGTAAAACCCTTCCTTCAGGTCGGGTGGCGAGCCGGCTTCGAGCGTCTGCCCACGCAGCGGCTCGTAGCCGCGGTTGCAACTCGAATGGGCCTTGTCGAGTGAGAGGCGGGCATCGACGGGCTGGGCGAAGAAGCGCTCGCTGTAGTCGAACACCTGTGCCGCCAGGGTGGCGGGTATGTCGTGATTGCACAGGTAGAAGAACCCTCTGCTTTCGCAGGCTGCACGCAATTCGCGGCCGACCGCGGCGCGGCGCACCGGGTCGGGCGAGTGCAGGCCCGAAATATCGATCAGCGGAAGTGCGTTGGAGTCGGTTGCCTGCATGTCGCGCGCTCAATCGTGAGTGGTGTTGCATTCATCCTATGCGGCGCTCCGATGCTGCCGATAGCGTCAAATTTGATCAGGGGTGATGCCGAAACGGCATCACCCGGAATGATGGTGCGCACGCATGGATTAGGCCGGCCCTTGCGGGTTGAGCGTGGGCTCGTCCGCCTCGCAGCGGGCGACTTCCTCGCTCAGGACGCGGATCAGTGCATCCAGCGCAGGGGGCAGTGAGCGGCCGCTACGAACGTAGATGCCGAGGTCGGAGATGACCGGTCCTGCAGCGATCAGCGGCACATGCACAAGGCGGCCTTCGCGCAACTCGTCCTCGATACCGATCCGGGTCTGGAAGGCCAGCCCGACGCCACGCAGGCACATGCTCTTGGCCAGTTCCACCGAGGCGCTTTCCATCAGAACGGTGATGGGTTTGCGGTGGTGCGAGAGCAGCGGACGCAGCTGGGTATGAATGGAAAGCGGCTTGCCGGCAAGAATCAGCGGGTAGCGCGCGCAGTCGGCAAAACTGACGCTCGTCCTGGAGGCCAGTGGGTGATCGGCAGGCATGATCGCCCCCAGACGAAAGCGGCCGAGTGCGCACTGGCGCAGGGCTTCGTTGCGCTCGATCGAGTAGCCGATGGCAACGTCGGCATCGCCCGCAGCGACTGCGGCAGCGGCAACCTCCGAACCCGCCGGGCGCACGGAGATGTGCAGCATCGGGTATCGCTTCATCATGCGCTCGAGCACATTGGGCAGCAGGTCGGCATTGACGCCTTCGATGGCCGCGATCGACAGCTCGCCGCGACGGATTCCCTTGAGTGCATCGAGCTCGCTCGCCATGCGGTGCTCGTCCTGAAGCACGGTGATGACGTGGCGCGAAAAGATCTCGCCGGCGGCGGTCAGACGCAAGCCACCCGGCATGCGGTCGAACAGTGGCGAGCCGATGGCTTCTTCCAGTTGCAGCAACTGGCGGTTGATTGCCGATGAGGCGACATGCAGTCGCCGTGCCGCTTCGCGGATCGAGCCGCAGCGGCGAATCATGTCGAAGTACTTCAGGGCGCGGGCGTGGATGTGCATGGCAGCGGCGTATGTGATGGTCGGGGTCACAAATGCGCCACGCACGCCGTTCCGGGTGCGCAGGCGCACGCCGTTAAAGCAGGAAGCAGGCCGGTCGTTCCAGGTGGGAAGGCCGTGGCCCGGAGATCGTTACCGGGGTGCCGGCGGCCGCGGACGCGGCGGGGCCGTCACGCTCAGCCCTCAGCCGGTACTGTGATGCGCAGGCAGAGACGGCCGCTGCGCGCAGAAATGTTGGTACAAATGGTGCTTGGGAAAAGGGTGCTCGCCCTGCCGGCGCGGTTCAGCAGGCCATTTTTCCGCCGGCCTGCACCGATCTGGGGCGGGTTCCCGAGCGCATCGCCTTGCGTGGTGCGCGGTGTCCTTGTCTGTGAGACAGGAGGTGTGAAATGCGTCTGGAAATTCTGGAGCAGGTACAGCGCTGGTCGCAAGGCTGGTTTTCGGCAGCCGAAACGGAGGCGGCAAAAAAGCGTCTGCCATTGGAGGACGGCTCAGTGGAGCGCGGGGATCCGCGTGACGACGCCCTGGCCTGCTGGATGCCCTTGTTTCCACCCTGCTGATGCATGTGCCCGTGGTGTGGAGCCCGGGCACATGCGGTTCCCGAACACCCGCGGAGGGCCCGCCGGTGTTCGGGCTGACGTTGCCGTTCAGGCTGCCTGCGCGACCGGGTTGCCGGCGGCAGCCGGGTCCAGCCGGTTTACACCGCTGACGATGGCGCGAATGGACGCAGTGACGATGTTGGTGTCGATGCCGACGCCATAGCAGTCGATACCGCCACTGGCCCCCGAGAGTTCGACGAAGGCGCAGGCTTGCGCATTGCCGCCGTCCTCGCTCGGGGCCACCGAGCGCTCCTCGAAACTGCGTACCTGAACGTCGATGCCGACGGTGCGCAAGGCATGCACTGCGGCATCGATCGGGCCGTTGCCTTCACCGGCCAGCATGTGCCGCGTGCCGCTGATCTCGACCACGAGGCGGATGCCCTGTGCAGCGCCATGCTCGAACAGGTGATGCTCGCAATAGCGCACCGGTGTGTCGGTCTCGAGATAGGTGTGCGAGAACAGCCCCCAGATGTCGGCTGCCGCCATTTCACCGCCGCTCGCATCGGTCACTTTCTGCACTTCGCGTGAAAACTCTACCTGCAGGCGACGCGGCATGGCGATGCCGTATTCGGTTTCGAGCAGGTAGGCGATGCCGCCCTTGCCCGACTGGCTATTGACCCGGATCACCGAGTCATAGCTGCGGCCGACATCGGCCGGGTCGATCGGGAGATAGGGTACGTTCCACGGGGCGCCGGCCTTTTGAGCAGCGAATCCCTTCTTGATGGCGTCCTGGTGGGAGCCGGAGAAGGCCGTGAATACGAGATCCCCCACATAGGGGTGGCGTGGATGGATCGGGAGCTGGTTGCAGTACTCGACGGTGCGTGCAACCGCGTTGATATCGGAGAAATCGAGCCCCGGGTTGATGCCCTGGGTGTAGAGGTTGAGCGCGAGGGTGACGATGTCCACGTTGCCCGTGCGCTCGCCGTTGCCAAAGAGACAGCCTTCCACGCGGTCGGCGCCCGCCATGAGACCGAGCTCGGCGGCGGCGACGCCCGTGCCGCGGTCGTTGTGCGGGTGCAGGCTGAGGATGACGCTGTCGCGACGGGCGAGATTGCGGTGCATCCACTCGATCTGGTCCGCATAGATATTGGGCGTGGCGACCTCGACCGTGGCCGGGAGGTTGAGGATCACCTTGTTGTCGGGCGTCGCGCCCCACTCAGCCGTGACCGCATCGCACACCTCGACAGCGAAGTCGATCTCGGTGGCGGAGAAGGTTTCCGGGCTGTATTCGAGCATGAACTCGGTTTCAGGCTGCTCGGCGGCGAGCTGCTTGATCATGCGCACGGCCGATACGGCGAGCGCGATCACTTCGGGCTTGCTCATGCCGAACACGACGTCGCGGAAGGTCGGCGACGTTGCGTTATAGACGTGAATGATGGCGCGCGGCGCACCGCGCACCGATTCCATGGTGCGGCGGATGAGGTCTTCACGCGCCTGGGTGAGCACTTCGATGGTGACGTCGGCGGGAATGTGACCGCCCTCGACGAGCTGACGCACGAAGTCGAAGTCGGTTTGCGAGGCCGAGGGGAAGCCGACCTCGATCTCCTTGAAGCCAATCTCGCACACGGTGCGGAACATACGCATCTTGCGCTCGACGTTCATCGGCTCGAACAGCGCCTGGTTGCCGTCGCGCAGGTCGGTGCTCATCCAGATCGGTGCCTTGTCGATGACGCGGCTCGGCCACTGACGGTCGGCGAGCCGGATCGGTGCAAAGGGACGGTACTTGGTGGCTGGATCCTGCAACATCATGGCGTGTTCCTCGATCTGTCTGAGCCCTGAGGCGATAGGGAGAATCTTACGCAGGAGCACGCGGCAGACGATTGCAAGTTCGGGACAAAATCAGATTGAATGGAGAAGAAAATTTCGTATTTTGTGCAGGAAACAGAATATTGTGCACTCAAGACGGGATTCACTGATTTTCCGTGTGTAAGATCGTCATTGCGCGTGTGATTTCGTTCGTGATGACAGGTCGATTTCCGCCCTTGCTGCGACGGTGTCCGCTCCTTCCTGTCCTGCCGGGGCATTGGCTTGTGGCGTGCAGCCGTGTTAGAAGTTACTAATGGAGCAAGCACAGCCTACCGAGTCCGATCTGGACAGTTCCCCCTCGTTCTGGCGCGAACAGGAAATGCTGCTGATGCAGCAGATCATGGGCCTCGTCGGCAAGAGCCTTTCGCCCGATGTCGTCTTGCGCGAGACCCTGCATTTGCTGTCGGAACTGCTCGGCCTCAACCGCGGGCGAATCGTCCTGCTCGACGATGACGGCAAATCGAGCCGGATTCGCTACGCCTACGGCCTGACCCGGCATGAGGTCGAGCGCGGGTGTTATCTGCCCGGAGAAGGCGTCACCGGGGCGGTGCTGGCGCACGGTCAGCTCATCATCGTGCAGGACATCGATCGTGACGAGAACTTCCTTGGGCGTGCGGTCGAGCGTGAAAGTCTGCCTTCAGGGCCGGTCTCCTTCATTGCCTTGCCTATCCGCATCGAGCAGAAAACCATCGGCGTGCTGGCCTGTCACCGCATTCGCACGCGCAGCCGCGCGCTTGCCGACGACCTCTCGATCCTGCGCATCCTGGCCACGCTCGCAGGGCAGTTGTTGCAGCTGCAGGCGATGCTCGAGGCCAAGACCCGCGAACTTGAGCAACAGAACCAGATCCTGATTCATGCCCTCGAGCACGAGACCGCCCGCTACGGGATCATCGGCACGTCGCCCCCGCTGCTGCGGGCAATTTCCGAGCTGGAGAAGGTGTCGGACTCGACTGCGAGCGTGCTGCTGCTGGGTGAATCGGGCACGGGCAAGGAGCTTTTTGCGCGCGCCCTGCACCTTGCAAGTCCGCGCCGCGACGCGCCTTTCATCAAGGTGAATTGCGCGGCGATCCCCGATACCTTGTTCGAGTCCGAACTGTTTGGCTACGAGCGTGGCGCATTTACCGGCGCCAGCACGAACCGCGAGGGACTGTTCGAGCAGGCTAACCGGGGCACGATCTTTCTCGACGAGATCGGCGAACTCCCGCTATCGATGCAGGGCAAATTGCTGCGCACTTTGCAGGAAGGCACGATCACTCATCTTGGCGGCAAGCGCGAGATCCGCATTGACGTCCGCCTCGTGGTGGCGACGAACCGCGATCTCGAAATGGAGGTGGCCCGGGGGCTGTTCCGGCAGGATCTTTACTATCGCCTGAACGTGATTCCCATCCGGCTGCCTTCACTGGCGGAGCGCAAGGGCGATATTCGTGCCTTGGCCCTCAATTTCATGAGCCGGGCCAACCAGACAAACCAGCGCAGCGTGAACCTGACCCAGGAGGCGATTGCCAGGCTGGAAGCGTACTCATGGCCGGGCAATATCCGCGAACTGTCGAACCTGATCGAGCGCATCGTCCTGCTGGCCGAGAAGCCGATCGTTGGCCTCGCCGACATCGAGAAATTCATGCCCAGCGGCGAAGCAGTGTCGGCAGCGAAGGCGCTGGTCGAGTCCGCTCCGGGTGCAGGAGCGGCTGCGCACTCGGGCACCTTTCCGAACGTTCGCCCCTACGCGCCCGCAGGATCACATTCGGAAGCCGAGTTGCGCCAGGCGCTGGCCCAGTGTGGGGGAAACAAGTCGCGCGCAGCACAGGCGCTGGGCATGACTGCGCGTCAGTTTGCCTATCGCTGGCAGAAGCTGGCGCTGGATGCGTGATGGATCCGACTGGAAGGACAGCGATCGCCCGCGCCTGAAGTGTTCACAAAATGTCGACATTGTTAACAATGTCAGTGACTGTCATCAGATGCTCAAACGATGACAATCACATCAATAATCGTCATGTTTTGATAAAAATCAACGAATTAAAAAGTTTTTTGTTCTTCTGGCACGGTCGTTGCGATAGGGATGTCGAGTCCATCGAATTTGCGATGTACCGAGTGCGGTAGCAAATCCGCCGTCCAATTCCCCAGGAGAACGCCTTGACGACCACGACCCTTAATCCCCAAACCGTCAAAACCCAGCTTCGTCCGATCGATCGCGACGGGCTGTTGAAATTCGCCGCTTCGGGTCGCGAGAACCCCGAGCGCCGCGGTACCAACAAGGTTCATACCGTAATGCAGGGGCAGTTCCGCTCGTGGAGTTTTGTCGGGATCCATAACCCGGTGGTGGTCGATGAGCCCCTGCACCTGTTTGGCGAGAACACCGCACCGGCACCGGGCGAAATCGTCCTCTCCGCGCTCGGCGGCTGTCTCAGTGTCGGCATCACGGCTGTGGCCACCCATCGTGAGGTCAAGCTGTCGCGCCTCGAGGTCTTTCTCGAAGCCGACATCGGCAATTCGGCCGCCTGGGGTGCCGGTGGCGCGGAGCGCAAGCCCGAAGAGATGGGTTTCCAGGACATCCGGGTCAAGGTCGTGATCGAGGGCGATGCCAGCCGCGAAGAGCTCGACGACATCGTCAAGCATGCGAACTACTACTCGCCGGTCGCGAACACGATGCGCAACCCGATTCCTTTCACCATCGGCCTGGCCGACTGAGGGCCCCACGCCTCGTCCAGCCAGCCTTAACCGGAGAAAAAGCCATGAATCCTGCCGATGAAAGCCAATCTGTGTTCGAACCGTCGTGGACCGATGCACAGGTCATGGAACGCGTGACTGCGGTTGCAAACGGTCCGTTGTCCGATGCGGCGTACCGTATCGATCACGAAGGCCACTATCCGCTCGAGATCATGGCCTCACTCGGCCGGGCGGGGGCGTTTGGCGCCCACCTTGAAGACAGCGGCTGCCGCTATGGCCTCGCCATCGACGCGATGCGCGCAATCAGCCGCAGCTGCGGATCGACCGGGTTCCTGACCTGGGCTCACGATGTATGCGGCCTGTACATGGAGCAGTCGGGCAACCCGGCGCTGACTGGCGAGATGCTGCGCGCTCACACGCTCGGCGAGACCTTCGGCGGGACGGCGCTCTCCAACCCGATGAAGGCGCTTGCCGGCATCGAGAAGATGCTGCTGCGTGCCACCAAGGTGGCCGGTGGCTACCGGGTGAGCGGCGCGCTGCCCTGGGTCAGCCACATTGCCCCGGGGCAGTACTGTGGCGCGATTGCAGCGGTCTATCGTGACGACGGCAGCCGTTCGCACGAGATCATGTTCATGCTGCGTTGCACCGAAGACGTCGTGCTGCGCGCGTGTCCGGAGTTTTCGGGCATGGAGGGCACGAGCACCTGGGGCGTCCGTCTCGACAACCTCTTTGTTGGCGAAGACGACATGATCGCCGACCCCGCCAAGCCCTTCATCGCCCGCATCCGGGCAGCCTTCGTGCTGCTTCAGGCCGGTATCGCGGTGGGGGTGGCGCAGGGCAGCATCGATTCGATGAGGGAGGTGGAGCCGCTGCTTGGGCATGTGAACAGCTTCCTGCACGACCGCCCCGATGAACTGCAGGCCGAGTTCGACGAGCTTGGCGCGCGGGTGGCGAAGCTTGCGCTGACGCCCTACGACGGAAGCAAGGACTATCTTCTCGATGTGCTCGATGCCCGCACCCAGGGTGCCGAGTTCGCGCTGCGCGCGTCGCAGTCGGCCCTCATGCATCAGGGCGCGCGCGGCTACCTGATGAGTTCAGGGCCTCAGCGCCGTATCCGCGAGGCGCACTTCGTTGCCATCGTGACCCCCGCAATCAAGCATCTGCGCTGGGAGATGGATCGTCTGTCGCGCGAGGAGATGCCGGCATGAACGCATCGACATCCGCGTGGAAGCAATTCATCTGCCGCGCCTGCGGCCTGATCTACGACGAAGAAAAAGGCGATCCCGATAGCGGACTGGCGCCCGGAACCCGCTTCGAGGACATCCCCGACGATTGGGAGTGTCCGCTGTGCGGCGTCATGAAGAACGATTTCGAGCCGTACGCCGGACTCGAAATGGAGAGCCCCGCATGTGCATCCGTCGCGGTCTCCCGCACTGCGGGTGTCGTCATCGTCGGTGCCGGCATTGCCGGCTGGTCGGTTGCGGAGGCGGTTCGCGCGCTTGATCCCGAAATCGGAATCACGCTGGTGAGTGCCTGTAACGGAGATCGCTATCACAAGCCGGAGTTGTCGATTGCGCTGAGCCGGGGGCATGCGCCTGAAGACCTGGTGCGCGAAAGTGCAGCTGCAGCGGCCGCGCGTCTGGGTGTGCGCTTGCTGGCCGACACCTGTGTGGTCGGCCTGTCGCCCGCGCTGCACCAGTTGCGTACGTCCCGTGGAACGCTTCAATTCACGAAACTGGTGCTTGCGCAGGGTGCGCGTCCGGCGCTGCCTGCCGCCTTGCCTGCCGACGTGTGCTGGCGGGTCAACAACCTTGCCGGTTGGTCGGGGCTGCGCGCCAGGCTGGTATCGGGAAAGCGTCGCGTTACAATCATCGGCGCCGGCATGGTGGGCTGCGAACTTGCAGAAGACTTTGCCCGTGCCGGCCACGCCGTGACCTTGCTCGACCTGCAGGCCACGCCGCTGGCGGCCTTGCTGCCGCCGCTCGCCGGCGAGCGCCTGCGCCTGAGTCTTGAAGCGCTTGGTGTCGAATTCATTGGTTCGGCGCAGGTTGCTTCAGTCACCCCTGCGGCGGATGGCAGCAAGCACATCGTCACTGCCGGCGGCCTCCGCATCGATGCCGACGAGGTTGTCGCGGCAACCGGCCTGGTCACCGAAGACCGCATTGCGCGCGCTGCAGGGCTCGAGTTCGAGCGCGGCATCGTGGTTGATCCGGTCAGCATGCAAACCAGTGCCAGCGACGTGTATGCGCTGGGCGACTGCGTCAGCCTGGTCGGCATGCCCTGCCGCTTCATCGAGCCGATCGCCAAACAGGCCGCCGCCATTGCGCATGACCTGCTTGGCCGTCAGCACCCGGGCTATGCGCATGTTCAACCCGTGATACGGCTCAAAACGAAATCGCTTCCGGTCGTGGTGCATGGCTTGCCCTGCGCGGACGGGGAGTGGGTGGTGGTCGAGGAAACCGCCGACATGTTGCGCATGAACCAGCGACGCAACGGTGAGGTGGTGGCAAGGCTGGAGGCAGGTAGCCTGCGCCAGCGCCTTGCCGCCTGACGCCGCCAGCATTCGAACGACAACAGATTTTTCCCTTCCAGAGAAAAGGTGCCCAGCCATGAAAGACGAAAACCTCTATCGCCCCTATGCGGCCGATGTCGCACTCGGTCGCTGCTCCTGTGGTCAGCATGGCAGCCAGCACGAACATGATGCCGAAGCGGCACGCGCGCGCAGCCTGCGCGGCGAGAAGGCCGAAAGCCTCTCCACCGATTTCGTTGAAGCCGCGCTGGTGCGTGCGATATTCCCGCAGGACGCGACCCGTCGCCGGTTTCTGAAGGCGGTTGGCGCCAATGCGGCGATGGCCGCGATTGCCAGCATGATGCCGATTTCCGACCTCCAGGCCATGACGCTGGAGAAGGCCGGGCCGCTGGAGAAGAAGGATCTGACGGTGGGCTTCCTGCCCATCACCTGCGCGACGCCGATCATCTTTGCCGGCGCCGCCGACTTCTATGGTCGTGAAGGGCTGAACGTCACGCTGCAGAAGACGGCAGGCTGGGCGATTGTGCGCGACAAGGTGCTGGCGAAGGAATTCGACGCATCGCACATGCTGTCGCCAATGCCGCTGGCGATCTCGCTCGGCGCAGGCTCGACCGCGGCGCCGATGGTGATGCCGGTGATGGAGAACATCAACGGCAACGCCATCACCCTCCATGTAAAGCACAAGAACAATCGCGACCCCCGCAACTGGAAGGGCATGAAGTTCGCGATCCCGTTCGATTACTCGATGCACAACTTCCTGCTGCGTCACTACCTTGCCGCCCATGGTCTGGACCCGGACAAGGATGTGCAACTGCGCGTGATGGCACCGCCCGACATGGTTGCGAACATGCGCTCCGGAAACCTCGACGGCTTCATCGTCGCCGAGCCGTTCAACCAGCGCGCGGTCTATGAGAAGGTCGGCTTCATTCACCTGCTGACGAGCCAGATCTGGGACAACCACCCGTGCTGCGCCTTCGCTGCGACCGAGGATTTCGTCAACCAGAACCCCAACACCTTCGCAGCGCTCGTGCGCTCGATCATCGGTGCCACCGCATACGTCAACAAGGCCGAGAACCGCAAGGGCGTGGCCGAGATGATCGCGCCGGCGAACTACCTCAACCAGCCGCAGACCGTCGTGGAGCAGGTGCTGGTGGGGCGCTATGCCGATGGTCTTGGTCATGTGCTCAGCGAGCCCAACCGGATTGCGTTCGATCCCTTCCCCTGGCATTCGATGGGGGTGTGGATGCTGACGCAGATGAAGCGCTGGGGCTACATCAAGGGCGAAGTGAATTACCAGGACATCGCCGAGCGCGTGTATCTCGCCACCGATGCGAAGAAGCGCATGGCCGAGCTTGGGCTGGAGGCGCCGGCGCAGACTTACAAGAAGCACATGATTCTGGGCAAGGAGTTCGATCCTGCACAGCCCGAGGCCTACCTGAAAGGCCTTTCAGCCGGGGCGTGACGCCGGACCCACTCCATAACAGAGAGACCATCATGTCAGCCAGTTCGCAACGACTCAACATCCGCCCGGATGCGCCGGAACTGTCCCGTCAGCACGGATGGGCAGACGTCCTTTCACCCTGCGGCAAGGGGGTGCGGCCATGAACAAGCACCTGCCTATTCGTGCCGCACTGCTGTCGCTCGTGCTCTTTGCCTGCTTCATTGGCATCTGGCATTACGCGACGCTGCCGTCGGACAATGTAGTGGTGTCCGCCGCCGACGCGGAATACGCCGCCCTGATGGGGCAAGGCGCGGGCAAGGCCGAGGGCTTTCCGACGCCGTCGGCGGTCGGGCGCACCTTCGTGCATTTCCTGTCCGACCCCTTCTACGACAATGGCCCCAACGACAAGGGGATCGGCATCCAGATCGCCTACTCGCTGATGCGTGTCGGCGCGGGATTCTTCCTCGCCACCCTGGTGGCCCTGCCGCTTGGATTCATCATCGGCATGTCGCCGCTGATGACGCGGGCGCTCAACCCCTTCATCCAGGTACTCAAGCCGATCTCGCCGCTGGCGTGGATGCCGCTGGCGCTGTACGTGCTGAAGGACTCGGACGTGTCGGGCATCTTCGTCATCTTCATCTGCTCGATGTGGCCGATGCTGCTCAACACCGCGTTTGGTGTCGCGTCGGTGCGGCGCGACTGGATCAACGTGGCGCGCACGCTCGAAGTGGGCCCGATGCGCAAGGCCTTCCAGGTCATCCTGCCGGCGGCAGCGCCGACCATTCTGACTGGCATGCGCATCTCCATGGGCATTGCCTGGATCGTCATCGTCGCAGCCGAGATGCTGGTCGGCGGAACGGGGGTCGGCTATTTCGTGTGGAACGAGTGGAACAACCTCGCCCTGCCTAACGTGATCTTTGCAATCACCATGATCGGCCTCGTCGGCATGCTGCTCGACTTCGCCTTCGGTGTGTTGCAGAAGATGGTCACCTACCGGGACTGATGCCATGACCAATCATTATCTCAGCGTGGAAGGCCTGAAAAAGGCTTATCCGACCAGTGACGGAAAAGTCGGTACGCCGGTTTTCGAAGACATTCATTTTTCAATCGAAAAGGGCGAGTTCGTCTGCATCATCGGGCATTCGGGTTGTGGCAAGACGACGATCCTGAATGTGCTTGCCGGCCTCGAAGAGGCTTCGGGCGGCGTGGTCATCATGAATGGCCGCGAGGTCAAGGGACCGAGCCTGGACCGTGGGGTGGTGTTCCAGAGCCACGCCCTGATGCCGTGGATGTCGGTGCTCGGTAACGTGGCGTTTGCGGTGAAGTCGAAGTGGCCGGACTGGTCGAAGGCGAAGATCGCAGCACACTGCACCGAATACCTCGAAATGGTCGGACTCGGGCATGCCATCCACAAGCAGCCGGCCGAACTGTCCGGGGGCATGAAGCAACGCGTAGGCATCGCCCGCGCATTTGCGATCCAGCCCAAGATGCTGCTGCTCGACGAGCCCTTCGGCGCACTCGATGCGCTGACCCGCGGCACCATTCAGGACGAGTTGCTGAAGGTCGTGCAGGCCACGCACCAGACCGTTTTCATGATCACCCACGATGTGGACGAAGCCATCCTGCTCGCCGACAAGGTGATCCTGATGAGCAACGGTCCCCTGGCGAAGGTTGCCGAGATCGTCGAGATCACGATGCCGCGCAACCGCACCCGCGCCGAAATGCATCACGACCCGCAGTACTACCGGATTCGCAATCACCTGGTCGACTTCCTCGTCAATCGATCGAAGGACTATGCAGGTGGCGGCGAGCTCGCCCAGTACGACCCGAAACACCCGCCGGTGGTGCGCCCGGGGCTGGCCGAGGAGCAACAGGCCGCACTGGCGCCCGAAACCGCACGTCCGGTCCCGCAGCTCAAGAAAGTTGTTAATCAGTAGTTTCCTCAAGGAGAGATCACATGAACCGCAATGACGTTACCGAAATGATCGTGGCCGCCAAGATTGCCAAGGGCATCAAGTGGGCGGATGTGGCCGTAAAGATCGGCCTGGCAAAGGAGTGGGTGACCTCGGCCTGTCTGGGGCAGATGGCTTTCACCGCGGAACAGGCTGCGATTGTTGCCGACATCTTCGCCTTGCCGCCCGAGGCCATTCCCGTGCTGCAGGCCGTGCCCTACAAGGGTTCGCTGCCGACTGCCGTGCCGACCGATCCGCTGATCTACCGTTTCTACGAGCTCATCAGCGTGTATGGCACGACCTTCAAGGAGCTTATCCACGAAGAATTCGGCGACGGCATCATGTCGGCGATCGATTTCAAGATGGACCTTCAGCGCGAGCCCCACCCCGCCGGTGACCGCGTCAGCATCAACATGTCCGGCAAGTTCCTGCCGTACAAGACCTACTGATCGACGCCTGTTCGCGGATCGGTGGTGCGGCGTTTCGTACCACTGATCCGTGCGTTGGCCTTCGGTCCGTTGCTTCAAGGCAATGCACAACATCCATAAATCAGCAGGACATTCTTCGTGAAGACGCTCGCAGAGCCATTCTTCGACGCCGCATCGGGTACGTTCAGTTACGTGGTGTACGCCGGTGCCGGCTGCGAATGCGCAATCATCGACCCGGTGCTTGGTTTCGATCCGGTCTCGGGGCGTACGTCCACCAGCGGTGCCGACCGGATCATCGACTTCGTGCGCGCCCGCGCGCTGAAGGTCGAGTGGCTGCTCGAAACGCATGCGCATGCCGATCACCTGTCTGCCGCGGCCTATCTGCGCAGTGTGCTTGGCGGCAAGGTGGGCATCAGCGCCCGTATTCGCGAGGTTCAGCAGGTCTTTCACGACGTCTATGATCTGGGGCCGGGATTCAGCTGCGAGGGCACGCAGTTCGACCACCTCTTTGCGGCGGACGAGTGCTTCAGCATCGGTCCGCTTCCGGCGCAGGCGCTGCACGTGCCCGGTCACACGCCAGCAGACATTGCTTACCAGGTCGGTGACGACACGGTGTTCGTCGGCGATACGCTGTTCATGCCCGATGTCGGCACGGCACGGTGCGATTTTCCGGGGGGCGATGCCGCCACCCTGTATCGCTCCATCTGCCGTCTGCTGGCGCTGCCTGCCAGTACTCGCCTGTACCTGTGCCATGACTACCCGACGGCAGGGCGCGAGGCATGCGGCCTCAGCAGCGTGGCGCAGCAGCGGGCACAGAACATTCATGTCGGGGATGGCATCACCGAGCCGGCGTTCATTGCCATGAGAACGCAGCGCGATGCCACCCTGGATCTGCCGCAGCTGATGCTGCCCGCGATACAGGTAAACATCCGCGCAGGCAATCTGCCGCCCCCGGGGAGCAACGGGGTGCGCTACCTGAAAATCCCGCTCGATCTGATGTAACACGGACAGGTGATCAATGGGTCAGTCAATGCAATCCCGGGCGCACTGGGAGAAGGTCTACTCGGACGTTCCCGCCGAAGGCGTGAGCTGGTTTCAGGATCACGCGCTGCGTTCCCTTCGCCTCATCCGCGAGACCGGCCTGCCGCGATCGGCAGCGGTGCTGGATGTAGGCGGCGGGGCATCGACGCTGGTCGACGATTTGCTGCGGGAGGGCTATTCGGCACTCACCGTGCTTGACCTCTCGGAAGCGGCGCTCGCGGTCGCCAGGGCACGGCTCGGCGAGTCTGCGCACACGATCAACTGGGTGGCAGCGGATATCACGAACGCCGGTCTGCCCAGCCAATCCATCGACATCTGGCACGACCGCGCTGTTTTTCATTTCCTGACCACGGCGCAGGAACGCCATGCCTATATCGAGACCGTACTGCGGGTGGTGAAGCCCGATGGCCACGTGATCGTCGCGACCTTTGCCGAAGATGGACCGACAAAGTGCAGCGGGCTGCCGGTCATGCGCTACAGCGCCAGTGAATTGCATGCAACGTTCGGCGCACCGTTCGAACTGCTTGCACATGAACGGGAGGCGCACGCGACGCCCTCGGGTGCGGTTCAGCAGTTCGTCTATTGTCATTGCCGTCGAACGGGATCTGCGGCAAGGGTGTGATCCCGGCTGAGTCGCAGTTGGTCAGGCCGGTGATTTTTTCGCGATCAGTGCATTGAGCTCGGGTTTGATGCAAGAATCTGCCGATTGAAACGCGATCGGAGACATTGCATGCAGCTCGACCGCTACGACCGCCAGATCCTCGAGGTGTTGCAGGACGAAGGCCGTATCAGCAATCAGGACCTTGCCGACCGCATCAGCCTGTCGCCTTCGTCGTGTCTGCGCCGGGTGCGCACGCTGGAAGAGTCCGGCCTGGTCACCGGCTACCGCGCCATGCTCGATGCGCGCAAGCTCGGCCTGTCGCTGATGGCGCTGATCTACATTTCGATGGACCGTCATACGCCCGAGCGCTTCGTCAATTTCGAGTCGCAGGTTGCGGCCATCCCCGAGGTCCTCGAGTGCCTGCTGATTACCGGTCAGGAAGCCGACTATCAGCTCAAGGTGGTGGTGGCCGACATGGACGCCTATCAGGAGCTGCTGCTCAACCGCCTGACCCGCATTGCCGGCGTGACGGGCGTGCACTCGAGCTTCGTCCTGCGCCGGGTGATCGACAAGACTGCGCTGCCACTGGGGCCGGGGGCGGCCTGAGTCACTGCGGGCATTGGCATGCTATGTTCGCCGGCCTGAATCCGTCCGTAATGACATGGCGATCTGCGCCCATGCAGCGGCGGTAGGGTCTCGAGCGGAAAATCGATATGTGGCTTGGTGTCCTGTACGCCCTCGGCGCAGGTTTGTTGTGGGGGCTGGTGTTTGTCGGCCCCATGCTGCTGGAGGAATATCCTCCGGCCTTGCAGGTGGTCGGGCGTTATCTCGCCTTTGGTCTGATTGCACTGCCACTGGCGTGGATTGACCGCCGGAGCCTGGCGCGGCTGACGCGTGCCGACTGGAAGGATGCGCTCAAGCTGGCGGCGATCGGCAACCTTCTTTACTACTTCCTTCTGTCCAGTGCGATTCAGCGCGCCGGCGGCCCCTTGCCGACGATGCTGATCGGCACCTTGCCGGTGGTGATCGCCATCGTGTCGAACCTGCGTAACGGCGATCGGGACGGGCGCCTGCCGTGGTCGCGGCTGGCCTTGCCCCTGCTGGTGATCGCCGTCGGAATTGCCTGTGTCAATCAGGTGGAGTTGGACGCATTGCGTGCGGACGCCGATGCCGATTCTGGGCGCTACCTCCTGGGGGGCGTGCTCGGTCTGGGCGCGGTGGTGTGCTGGACCTGGTATCCGATCCGCAATGCGGACTGGTTGCGCGAGCATCCAGGCCGCAGCCCGCGCGTATGGGCGACGGCTCAGGGGCTGGCCACGCTGCCGCTGGCGCTGGCGGGCTACGTATTGCTGTGGGGCGGAATGGCGCTTTCCGACAGCAGCTTTCCCATGCCGCTCGGGCCGCGGCCGGCCTTCTTTCTTGGTCTGATGCTTGCGATTGCGCTGCTCGCCTCCTGGCTCGGCACGCTGTGCTGGAATCAGGCCAGCCAGCGCCTGCCCACGGCGATGGTGGGTCAGCTGATCGTTTTCGAAACCCTTGCTGCGCTGAGTTACGCCTACATCCTGCGCGGCGTCTGGCCGGAGCCACTGACGCTGGCCGGCATTGCCTTGCTGATCGCCGGGGTGGTGACGGCGGTTCGTGTGCGCCCTCAATGCCCCGGTTGATCGATTGCATTGCGTGAGAATGTTCCCGTGACTGCTATGCGTAAAGTGATAACCTTGGCCCCGATAAGGACTTTGCCGGGCGAGATACGGTGTGCGTGTGCCGTCCCGGCCGGAGTGGTGTCATGTTCAAGAATCCTGTTGCAGCCGTCATCGGATTGATCCTGTTGAGCGCGTTGCTCCTGGCTACATCGCTGGTGTATCGCCACGAGTCCGAACCCGTCTTGAGCAATGGAGGGGCGCCTGCCGCAATCGATGTGCTGCGTTTCGGCCATAACATTCCTGAAGACAGTGCCTTGCATCAGGCGGCGGCGCGCTTTGCAGCGCTTGTTGCCGAGCGTAGCGGCGGACAGCTGCAGGTGGAGGTTTTTCCCGCCCAGCAGCTCGGTACCGACGATCAAATGCTGGAGATGGCGCGTCGTGGCGAACTCGACATCCTGCTGATCCCGACAGCCAAGGTGAGCGTGTCGGTGCCCGCCATGCAGTACGCAGACCTGCCATTCTATTTTCCTGCGCGCGAAGACCTGTACGACATGCTCGACGGCGAGCCCGGTCAGATTCTGCTCGGAAAGTTGCGCGACATTGATCTGATCGGTGTCACCTTCTGGGAGAACGGATTCAAGCACTTCACCGCAAACAGGCCGCTGCGCAGCCCCGCGGATTTTGCGGGCATGAATATCCGCATCATGAAAAGCCGCCTGCTGATGAAACAGTTCCATGCCTTCGGGGCGCATTCGATTCCGATCGACTTTCATGCGACCCGCCAGGCGCTGGCCGATCAGGCTGTGGATGGCCAGGAGAATCCCCTGGTGGCGATCGTCAGCATGGGCCTGCACGAGGTGCAGTCGCACCTTACATTGAGCAGCCACGGGTATCTGGGCTACATCTTCATGATCAGTGCGCAGGTGTTTGACCGCCTGTCCGCGAACGAACAGAAGTTGTTGATCGACACCGCGCGTGAATTGACGCCATGGGAGCGCGCCGAAACCCGTCGGCGCGAGGAGGCGCTGCTCGAGACCATTCGGCAGTCTGGTGTCTCGATCCATCAATTGACCGCACAGGAGCGGGCACAGTTTGCGGCTGCGACCGAGCACATTCCAGGCATTTTCGAGGAGGTGATCGGCGCCGATGTGCTGTCCCTGTCCGAGGAGTTGCTTGATCGCAAGTATGGTCGTGGTGATGAAATTGTCGTCGGGCTGGATGCCGATCTCTCGCAGGAGTGTCGCAGCGCCGGTCTGGGCTTCAGGCGCGGAGCGGCACTGGCGATCGACGAGATCAACGCGTCCGGCGGCGTGCTGGGCAAGAAGCTGAAACTGATTGCACGCGATCACAAGGGCTTGCCAAGTCTGGGCGTGAGCGACATGGAATATTTCGCCTCCCGTCCGGATGTGGTCGGTGTGCTTGGAGGCGTGCAGTCCAGCGTCGCAGTGGCACAAGGCGATGTCGTGCGCCGGGCCGGGCTGCCTTTCGTCGTGCCCTGGGCGGCTGCCTCGGAGGTGATTGCCCTGGATCGCGCGGCCGATCCGGTATTTCGCGTGTCTGCTTCCGATACGCTTGTTGCGCCTTTCGTGATTGAGCACGTACTTCGCCATGGCCGGCGGCCGGCCATTCTGTTCGAGAACTCATTGTGGGGACGCGGCAACCTTGAGTCGATGCGCACGCAGCTCAAGGAACGGGGGCTCGATTTCGTGGCGGCAGAGAGCTTCAATCGGGGTGAGACCAATTTCGAGCTGCTGGTGTCCCGGGTGGAGCAAGGCCGCGCGGATGTACTGATGATGATCGCTGCGCCCGATGAGGGCGGGCGGATTGTGAAGCGCCTGGCCGAGCGTGGCGTGCTGACGCGCGTCGTATCGCACTGGGGCATCAGCTGTGGCGATTTCTGGGGCGACAACAGCGAGGCTTTGGCAAAGGTGGATCTCAGCTTCTTCCAGACCTTCACCTTTGTCGGCAACAGCCGAGCCGCGAGCCGGGCGCTGGAGCAGCGCTACCGTGCCCGTTACGCGCTGGACGCAAACCAGGATGTTCCGGTGCCGCAGGCCGTTGCGCAGGCGTATGACAGCGTACATCTTCTTGCATTGGCGGTTCAGCAGGCAGGGACGACCGAGCATGCCGCGGTGCAACGCGCCCTCGAATCCCTGCCACCCTTCGAGGGCGCGGTGCGACGGTATGCGCCGGCCTTCTCGCCCCGGCGCCACGACGCAATGGGGGTTGAGAACTTTCATATGGCACGTTATGCGAGCAATGGTGCAATCGTGCGTGCCGACCAATGACCCGGACGAACGCTGTGATGGATACTGAACGATCCGCTTCGTCTTCCGGCGCGCACCTCGGGCGCAGTCTCAAGCGCAGGCTGGTGCTCCAGGTTGCTGGCTTCGTGGCCGCGACCATGGTTCTGGCGACCGCGCTCGTCGCGGTGCTGCTCGACAGCAACATCGAACGTCAGATGCAGCAAACGCTTCAGGGCGCGGGATGGTCGACGCAGGCACTGCTGGAGCAGCGGATTGCGTATCTGGTCGAGAACACCGAGCGCCTTGCCGACAACCAGCTGGTCGTTAACGGCCTCGTCGATGCCCAAGGGCGCAGCACCTACCTGCCTAAACTGACGGAAAACTTTGCTGAAGGGCGCGATGTAGCGGTGTTTTCGCTGGTCGATTTTGACGGCCGGCCGGTGTTCCAGACCGATAGCGGCGTGGTCGATTACAACGCCTCGCGCGAATTGCGCAGCGCATTGGCGCTCGGAAAGCGGGCCTTGTTCATACGGCCGGAAGCAGACCGTCTGGTGGTGGCAGTACCCATCTACTTCTACAAGACCGTGCAGGGCGCAGTCGTCGTTGAGTTCGATCTTGGTGCAATCGGCAGGCGCAATCAGGTTGATCTTCCGCAAGCGTATTTTCGTCTGATCGATGGCGAGCGTGAGCTGATCGCATTCAATCACGTCGAAGGCCCGTCTTACATCAGCCAGCGCTTCCGTCCGGACGCACGTACGCCCCTGCTTCTTGACCTCGGGCTGGAGGTCGAGATCGGTGTGCCCGAATCCGTCCGCAACACGGCGGTCTGGGCCGTCACGCAGCGTCTGTTGCTCTTGGGCGGCGTGCTGACCCTGATCGCGGTCTTTGTCTCGGCGTGGATCGGAAACTCCATCGCGCGTCCGATTCTTGAACTCTACCGGCGCGTCACCTCCAACGATGCGGCTGAGGCGCTTGGCGCTCCGCTGGGCACAGGTGACGAGCTCGAGGCGCTGGCGCGCGGCTTTGCTGAACGCACTGCCGAGTTGAGCAAGATACAGAGCGAACTCGAGACAAGAGTCGTCGAGCGCACGGCAGAACTGTCGGCTACGACCGAGGCACTTGCCGAGAGCAGGACCATCCTGGAGGGCGCGCAGGAGATGACGCATCTGGGGAGCTGGGTGTGGACGCGCAAGGATGATCGGCAACAGTGGTCGGAAGAGCTGTTTCGCATTTTCGGCTTTGAACCGGATGCGCTTGCGCCGACCTGGGCGCACTTTCTGGATGCAGTGGATCCGGACGACAGGGAGAGGGTCCGTTCAGCGCTCGAGAGCGCGTGGCTCGATTCGTCACGACGGCTGCAGTTCGAACACCGGATCGTGCAGGCGGGGACGGGCGCGCGCCGGTATGTCGAACAGATCGTACAGGTCGTGCCCGACGATGCTGGCAGGCCCGTTCGCATGCTGGGTGCGATGCTTGATATTACGGGCCGCAAGCAGGGAGAAATCGAGCTTGAGAAGGCCCGGCAGGCGGCGGATGCAGCGAATGCGGCCAAGTCTGACTTCCTGGCCAATATGAGTCATGAGATCCGTACACCGCTGAATGTCGTCACCGGTATGGTGCATCTGGTGCTCGAGTCCGAACTCACGCCGCGTCAGCGCAACTATCTGGTCAGGGTGCAGCGTTCTGCAGGATCGCTGCTGGGGCTGATCAATGACATTCTCGACTTTTCCAAGATCGAGGCACGCAGACTTGTGCTCGAGGAAGTGCCGTTCAGTCTGCAGGATGTGCTCACCGATTTTGCCAACGTGGTGGGCCTGAAGGCCGAGCAGAAGGGGCTTGAACTGTTGCTGGACGTTCGGCCCGATGTGCCGCAGCAGCTTGCAGGCGATCCGCTGCGAATCGGCCAGGTGCTCACCAATCTGGGCTACAACGCGGTGAAATTCACCGAGTCTGGCGAGGTCGTGCTCAAGGTTGAGGTGCTTTCCCGTGAGCCCGGACTGCCTGAAGCCGGCGGCACCGGTGTCGCTGCGCACGCACAGAGGGCAACATTCAGGTTTTCCGTCCGCGACACGGGGATTGGCATCAGCCCGGAGCAGCAGGCCCAGCTGTTCAAGCACTTCACGCAGGCTGACAGTTCCACAACACGCCGCTTTGGTGGAACCGGGCTGGGGCTGGCGATCTCGAAGAACCTGGTCGAGATGATGGGCGGGCATATCGGCGTGCACAGCGTGGAAGGGCAGGGCAGTGAGTTCCACTTCACCATCTCGCTGCCCTGCCGGGCCGATGCCGTGGATGAGCGCTTGCAGCCGGACGACGACCTCAAGGGCATGCGGGTGCTGATCGTCGATGACAACAGCAGTGCGCGGGATATTCTGAGCGCCATGCTTACGCTGCTGAGCTTCAGGGTTCGCACCGCGGCAAGCGGCGAACAGGCGCTTGCGGAGATCGACACCGCGTGCCGGGGCGGAACGCCGTATGGTCTCGTGCTCATGGACTGGGTGATGCCCGGCATGGATGGGCTGGAATGCACGCGCCGTATCCGTGCCGAATGGGCTCATGAGCAGCAGCCAAAAGTGATCATGGTCACCGCACGCGATCCTGACGAAGTGCCTGCGGATGCCGCCGTGGACGAGGTGATCGCAAAACCGGTGACGCCGTCGTCGCTGCTCGATGCCATCCAGCGCGTCCACGGATACAAGGTGCCGGTGCGAGCCCATCGGGCGATGCGTGACGCCGAGAACAGAGCGGTGATCGAACGTCTGCGGGGCGCGCATGTGCTGGTGGTGGAGGACAATGAGCTCAACCAGGAGCTCGCAACCGATCTATTGACCAACGCGCGGATTTCCACCCGCATCGCCAACGATGGGCGCGAGGCACTGGAGTGGCTGGCGCGTGAGGCGTTCGATGGCGTGCTGATGGATCTGCAGATGCCGGTGATGGACGGTTTCGAAGCGACCCGGGCCATTCGCGCTGATCCGCGATGGAAGGACTTGCCCGTCATTGCGATGACTGCGGATGTCATGGCAGGTGATCGCGAAAAGGCGATTGGCGTGGGGATGAACGACCAGATCGACAAGCCGCTCGATGTGGCCAAGATGTTCATGACGATGGCCAGGTGGATTCATCCTGAGGTTCGCGTCGGTGCAAGGGTGGATGTCAGGCCTGGCAGCGAGGAGCGTGAAGCGTTTTCGGTGAGCTTGCCGGGCATCGATACGGCGGCGGGACTGGCCGTGTCGAATGGCGACGAGCGTACCTATCGCAAACTGCTGCTGCTCTTCCTGCGGGGGCAGAAGGACTTCGTTGCGCGATTCCGCACCGCACTCGCCGACGAAGACCAGGCGACGGCGACGCGCCTGGCCCATACCTTGAAGAGCGTCTCGGCCTCAATCGGCGCGACCGCGCTTGCCGCAGATGCGACGGAGCTCGAGATGGCCTGCAGGCATGCGGCCCAAGGAGATCTCATCGAGCGCTGTGTTGCCGCGGTCGAGCGCACGCTATCGGAAGTCATCGATGGCCTGGACAGGATTGTGCGGGTACCGGATGCCCCCGCAGCGCCGCTGGACCATGAAGCGTTGCAGGTGCATCTTGTCCGGCTGCGTCAGCTGCTGGCGACCAGCAATACCGACGCGGTCGAGGAGCTGGATGCGTTGCAGGCGCGGCTTGGATCTGAAGTCGAGCCCTTGGCGAGACTGGACGAGTGCGTTCGGGCGTTCGACTTTGAGGGCGCCTTGATCGTACTCGACGAACTGGCCGATGCCTTGGATCACCGATTCAGGTTACGCTAGCAGGTCACGTTGAAAAGTACATGAAATGACAATCGAATGCACAGACAAGCAGAGCGTTCTGGTTGTTGACGATACCCCAGAGAACATCGAACTGCTGCGGCAGTTGCTGCGCGCGGATTACGTCGTGCACGCCGCCGTGTCGGGCAGGAAAGGGCTGGAGATCGCCCATGCCTCGCCCCAGCCGGACATCATTCTGCTGGATGTCATGATGCCGGACATGGACGGGTACGAGGTCTGCCGCAGGCTTAAACGTGATTCGGCGACTGCGCATATTCCCGTGGTTTTCATTACGGCCCTCGATCAGACAGGCGACGAGGCCAATGGCCTCGCGCTGGGCGCGGTGGATTACATCCGCAAACCGTTCGAGCCGGTGGTGGTGAAAGCGCGGGTGCGCAACCACCTGGCGCTCAAGCGCTACGAACGGGGACTGGAGGCGCTCGTCCAGGCTCGCACCGCAGAACTGGCCCTGACCCAGCAGGTCACGATCGAGGCCCTTGCAACACTGGCTGAGTACCGCGATTCGGAAACCGGCGGCCATATCAAGCGGACACAGCGCTATGTCCGGGTGCTCGCCGAACACATGAGCCAATTGGATGGCTATCGCACGGTCCTCGACGAGGAGACCATCGATCTGCTCTATCGCTGCGCGCCCCTGCACGATATTGGCAAGGTTGCCGTGCGCGATGTGATCCTTCTTAAGCCGGGCGCGCTGACGCCGGCAGAGTTCGAGGAGATGAAGCAGCATGTCCTGTACGGCAGCAAGGCGCTTGAGGTGGCCGAAGAACGCCTCGGCACCAGTTCATTTCTCGGCCTTGCGCGCGAACTGATCCTGAGTCATCACGAGCGCTGGGATGGCACGGGCTACCCTCACGGTTTGCAGGGTGAGCAGATACCCTTGCCGGGGCGCTTGATGGCGGTGGCCGATGTCTACGATGCATTGATCAGCCGACGGGTGTACAAGCCTGCTTTTCCCCATGATCGTGCTGCCGAGATCATCAGGGACGGTCGGGGTGGGCATTTCGATCCCGCAATCGTGGATGCTTTTCTTGCCGTGGAAGACGAGTTCAAGCGCATTGCCAATGAGTTTTCCGACGACACATCAAGTCCGGACTGAGCACGCGACAGCCTGGCACGAAGTTGCGGAACCCATCTCGCTGCGAAGTATAAAACCATGTTTAAAAATGGTTATTTCGTGGAACATGGAACGCAGGTGCTAGGTTTTTGCGGTTCGAAAGCGTAGAATCTCGCCCCTTCCCAAAAGGTTTACTGCGCGGAGCGCGCCATGCTCTATCCCACCCGTTTCGATGTCATCGTGGTCGGCGGCGGTCACGCCGGGACCGAGGCTGCCCTGGCGGCAGCGCGCATGGGCGCGCAGACGCTGCTCCTCACCCACAACATCGAGACTCTGGGGGCGATGAGCTGCAACCCGTCGATCGGCGGCATCGGCAAGGGCCATCTGGTCAAGGAAGTCGATGCGCTCGGCGGTGCGATGGCGCAGGCTACCGACGAGGGCGGTATCCAGTTCCGCATCCTCAATGCCTCCAAGGGGCCGGCGGTGCGCGCGACCCGCGCCCAGGCCGACCGTGTGCTGTACAAGGCGGCGATCCGCAAGCGGCTGGAAAACCAGCCCAACCTGATGCTGTTCCAGCAGGCGGTGGATGACCTCACCGTGATCGGCGACCGCGTCACCGGCGTCGTCACCCAGATCGGCCTGCGTTTCGAGGCACCCACCGTGGTGCTGACCGCGGGCACCTTCCTCAATGGCCTGATCCACGTCGGCATGCAGCACTATTCGGCCGGCCGTGCGGGCGACCCTCCCGCCGTATCGCTGGGCCAGCGCCTCAAGGAGCTCGCGCTGCCGCAGGGCCGCCTCAAGACCGGCACGCCGCCGCGGCTCGATGCCCGCAGCATCGATTTCTCGGTGATGAGCGAGCAGCCCGGCGACAACCCTGAGCCGGTGTTCAGTTTCCTCGGCTCGGTCAGCCAGCATCCGGCACAGCTGCCGTGCTGGATGACCAGCACCAACGCCCGCACCCACGACATCATCCGCGCCAACCTCGACCGCTCGCCGATGTATTCCGGCGTGATCGAGGGCGTGGGGCCGCGCTACTGCCCGTCGATCGAAGACAAGATCCACCGCTTCGCCGACAAGGACAGCCACAACATCTTCCTCGAGCCGGAAGGGCTGACGACGCACGAGATCTACCCCAACGGGATTTCGACCTCGCTGCCTTTCGACGTGCAGCTCGACATCGTGCGCAGCATCCGCGGGCTGGAGAATGCAAACATCCTGCGTCCGGGCTATGCGATCGAATATGACTACTTCGATCCGCGCAACCTCAAGAGCAGTCTCGAGACCAAGTCCATCGGCGGGCTGTTCTTCGCCGGTCAGATCAACGGCACCACCGGCTACGAAGAAGCCGCGGCGCAGGGCTTGCTGGCCGGTGCCAATGCGGCGCTGCAGGTGCAGGGGCGCGAGCCCTGGTGTCCGCGCCGCGACGAGGCCTACCTCGGCGTGCTGGTCGACGATCTCATCACGCGGGGTGTGGCCGAGCCGTACCGGATGTTCACCTCGCGTGCCGAGTACCGCCTGAAGCTGCGCGAAGACAACGCCGATCTGCGCCTCACCGAGCAGGGCCGCGAGCTCGGCCTGGTAGACGACGTGCGCTGGGCGGCCTTCTGCACCAAGCGCGAGGCGATCGAACGCGAATCCGCCCGCCTCAAGTCGAGCTGGGCGCGCCCGGATGCGATTCCGGCTGAAGACCAGATCCGCGTGTTCGGCAAGCCGCTCGAGCGCGAGTACCGCTACTTCGAACTGCTGCGCCGGCCTGAAACCAGCTATGCAGCCCTGATGAGCCTGCCGGGCGCGCCGGAGCAGCCGGAAGCCGATCTGCAGGTGGTTGAGCAGCTGGAAATTGCGGCCAAGTACCAGGGTTATATCGACCGTCAGGACGACGAGGTGGCGCGTCAGCTGCAGGCCGAGTCCACTCTGCTGCCGCCCAATCTCGACTATGCCGAGGTGCGGGGGCTGTCGAAGGAAGTGCAGCAGAAGCTCAACCTCAACAAACCTGAAACCATCGGCCAGGCCGGGCGCATTCAGGGCATCACGCCGGCGGCGATTTCACTGCTGCTGGTGTGGCTCAAGCGCCGCGATCTGGCTGCACGTGCCGACGACGGACGGAAGCTGGCATGAGCGGTGCACTTGCTTCCCACGCCCGCGAACTGAACGAGGGCATCGCGGCGCTCGGCCTTGTGCTGCCGCAGGAAACCGTCGATCGCCTGCTTGCGTTCGGCGAACTGCTGCTGAAATGGAACAGGGTCTACAACCTCACCGCGCTGCGCGATCCGCGTGAAGTCATTACGCATCACCTGCTCGATTCACTCACCGTGCTGCCGTGGGTGGGCGATCTGGGCAAGCTCGCCGACATCGGTTCGGGCGGCGGGCTGCCCGGCATTCCGCTCGCCATCGTGCGCAGCGGGCTGGTGGTGAGCTCGGTGGAAACGGTCAACAAGAAGGCAACGTTCCAGCAACAGGCCAAGATCGAGCTGAAACTGGGCAACTTCAACGTGATCAACGCCCGCGTCGAGCAGGTACAACCCGATCGCCTGCCGGGTGGCGCGGCTGACGGCGTCATTTCGCGCGCCTTCTCCAGCCTGGCCGATTTCGTCAATCTGGCGGGTCATCTGGTGGCCGAGGGGGGTGCGCTGTATGCGATGAAGGGCGTGCATCCGGCCGATGAGCTTGCGGTGTTGCCAGCCGGATGGGCGCTGAGCGAGGTGCATCCGCTCACGGTGCCGGGGCTGGATGCCGAGCGCCACCTGCTGATCATTCGCCGTATTCCTGCAGGAAATGCTGCTTAAATTACGCCCGGCGCGCGTGCTGCGCTGCCGCATTGAACTACACTTGAGGACGCGCACACCGTGTGCGCGTCCTGCAACCGGAAGCTTCTGAACTCGACCATGGCTCGTATTTTCTGTGTAGCCAACCAGAAAGGCGGGGTGGGCAAGACCACCACCTGCGTCAATCTCGCTGCTGCCCTGCATCAGGCTGGTCAGCGCACCCTGCTCATCGATCTCGACCCGCAGGGCAATGCAACCATGGGCAGCGGGGTGGAAAAGCGCAGCCTGACCACCTCCGTCTATCACCTGCTGGTGGGGCTGTCCGGGCTTGCCGACGTGCGCGTCAACTCATCCACCGGTGGCTATGACGTCCTTCCCGCCAACCGCGATCTGGCCGGTGCGGAAGTCGAACTGGTCAATCTCGACAAGCGCGAAAAGCGTCTGCGGGATGCGCTCGCGCCCTTCGATGCCGATTACGACTTCATTCTGATCGACTGCCCGCCCTCGCTGTCGCTGCTCACGCTCAACGGCCTGTGTGCCGCCCACGGGGTGATCATCCCGATGCAGTGCGAGTACTACGCGCTGGAAGGCTTGTCCGATCTGGTCAGCTCGATCAAGAAGGTGCATGCCAATCTGAACCGCGATCTCAAGGTGATCGGCCTGCTGCGGGTCATGTTCGATCCGCGCGTCACGCTGCAGCAGCAGGTTTCGGCACAGCTCGAGGGGCACTTTGGCGACAAGGTGTTTACCGCCATCGTGCCGCGCAACGTGCGCCTGGCCGAAGCGCCCAGCCACGGCATGCCCGGCGTGGTATTCGACAAGTCGGCCAAGGGCGCGCAGGCTTACATGGCCTTTGCCGCCGAGATGATCGAGCGCGTAAAGACCTTGTGAGAGACGCTGCCCGCCATTCAATGAGCCACTCCAAAACAAAGACGACCGCATGAGCCCACCCAAACTCAAAGGCCTCGGCCGCGGCCTCGATGCGCTGCTGGCCGCCAACCGCGAAGACGACTCCGACAAGGGCGAGCTGCAGACGCTGCCCACCGATGCGCTGCAGCCGGGCAAGTATCAGCCGCGTACGCGCATGGACCCGGGCTCGCTGGAAGAGCTGGCGGCCTCGATCAAGGCCCAGGGGGTCATGCAACCCATCCTGGTACGCCTGATCGGCGAGGATGAGTACGAGATCATCGCGGGTGAGCGGCGCTGGCGGGCCGCGCAGATTGCCGGGCTGGACGATGTGCCCTGCCTGGTGCGCGAGATCCCCGACGAAGCCGCCCTGGCGATGTCGCTGATCGAGAACATCCAGCGTGAAGACCTCAATCCTCTCGAAGAGGCCGGCGGCATCCAGCGTCTGATCGACGAGTTCGCCATGACCCACCAGCAGGCTGCCGATGCGGTGGGGCGCTCGCGCCCGGCTGCCTCAAACCTGCTGCGCCTGCTCAACCTTGCCAAGCCGGTGCAGGAATTGCTGATGGCGGGTGACATCGACATGGGTCACGCCCGTGCCCTGTTGCCGCTGGACGGTGCCAGCCAGATTCAGCTTGCCAATCTGGTCGCCGCCAAGCAACTGTCGGTGCGCGATACCGAGCGTCTGGTGCAGCACACGCTGAATCCGCGACAGAAAAAAGCCGCGCTGCCCGTGGATCGCGACCTCGTCCGCCTCGAAGAGGAGATCGCCGACACCATCGGTGCAACGGTAAAGATCAAGGCCAACAAGAAAGGCGCGGGCGAGGTCACCATTCGTTTCGGCAGTCTGGACCAGCTCGATGGTTTGCTCGGCCGCCTGCGCTGAGCGCATGCGGCCCCGTTCGCCTGCAGGTTTTCAGCCCTCGGTGTCGGCCTGTTCCGCACCATCCTGTCTGGGCGGCAGCGGCGAGAAGTAGCCCACCACCAGCAACAGCATGCCGGCGCCAATGAAGGACACGATGCGCGTCAGCGTGCCGCTGGCCGCCATGTCCACCACGAAGAGCTTGCACACCACCGCTGCCATCAGGCCGGCACCCGCAAGCCAGGTCGCACGACTTGCGCGGCGGTTGGCGAGCAGCATCAGTCCCAGCCCAAGAATGGCCCAGAACAGCGACAGCGCCGCCTGGGTGGTGTCGTCTCCCAGGAGCTGCGACAGCGTCCACGGGACGCCCGTCATGTGATGCATTGCGCGCAGCAGTGCGGCGTTGGCAGCGATGAAGGCGACCAGCCCGAGCGCGCCCTGCAGGCGGATCAAGGGGCCGGCGACGCTGGTGATTTCGGCCTCGCCCCGCCGCAGCCACCATGCGATGGCGCCAAGTGCGATCGCCAGCGTCAGGTCGAGCGGATTGAGCAGCGGCAGATAGGCGAAGGGGGCCGCACTGCCGTCGCCATACGAATGGACCCCGAGCGACCACAGGCCCAGCACCAGCGCCAGAGGCCCTGCACCCCACAGCTGATATGCATCCTTCCACGGCCGCATTGGCCAGTTCTCATCCTGCGCCATGCGGGCAATCCCGGCCAGCAACAGTGCAGGCGGAAGCGCATGGGCGGCGAGCTGCCAGCCGTTGCCGACGGCCATGCTGGCCAGTTGCAGGCCGGCTTCCTGCGACAGGGCGAGGGCCAGCACCCACACCCCGGCAGCATGGGCGAGGGTGAGCACCGGACGGTCCAGCCGGCCACTGTCGATTGCGCGCAGGCTGTAGGCGTGAAGTGCGAGTCCGAGCGGCCATGCAAGCCAGCCACCGAAGCCCGAGGGCGGAACACCATAAGCAATGGTCTGGCCCAGTGCCAGCATCATGCCGCCGAGCGGCAGCAGGCCGGCGCTGAGCAGGCCAGGCCAGGTCAGCCTGGGTGCCAGCGCGCATGCAAGTGCGCCGCTGAGTGCGAACAGCGCGAGCGCTGCTGAGGGCTGGTAGCCGGTTGCAAGATGGGTGTCGATCTCGGCCCAGGCGCCACCGAGCCACCACAGCCATGCCCAGGCCAGCAGCGCATGCGTGATCCGCTGCGACCATTTCGATGCCTGCGGCTGGCGTGCAGCGAGCCACGCGCTGACGAAACCCGCGCCTGCAATCATCGTGCTGCCAAGAAAAGCGCTGTTCATGACGGGCAGGTTGCGCAGCCCGCTGTGCTGAGCCAGGTCAGCAGCAAACAGCACGCCCGCACCAGCCTGCAACAGCAGACCGCTTGCCGCCGGCAGCCGGCGCTGTTGGCGCCGGCCGATCCACCACAGCGCGGCGCCCTCGAGCGCCCAGGCTGCAGCGCTCCAGCGCCCGTCGAATGCGAGCGGAATCGCAAGGCTCAAGAAGGCGATGCCGAGCGCGACGAAGCTGGCGACAAGGAGTTCGAGATCGGGTTTGCGGACGCGCTTCAGCGCCGCTGCCAGCACGAGGTAGAAAACACCCACGGCGGCAGCGCTCCAGGCCAGGGCGTAGGGCATGCCGTGTACCAGTGCGGCCTGCAAACCGAAGCCGACTACCGGGACGCCAAACACGAGGGTGCCGTCGACCGGGTCGCGCAGCGCCGGGGCCTGCTTCCATGCGTAGCTCACCGCAGCTGCCACGTACATCAGGAAGAACAGCAGGAGGAAAGGCTCGGTGGTGTTGAAGTGCCATGGGTGGTAGAAGCGCGCGCCCCAGGCCAGACCAATGGCAAAGGTGAAGATGAAACCGGTGAGGTTGAGCCCGCGCCATGCCTTGCGCCAGGCCAGCAGCAGCACCCCGGCATTGAGCAGGGCATAATACGTAAACAGCTGGACATGACTGCCACTGCCGGTCGAGGCCAGGATGGGGGCGGCAAATCCGCCGGCACTGCCGATGATGGCGAGGATGGCCGCGTCCTGGCGGATGGCAAGAAAGGCAGCGACACCCACCAGCGCGAGCATGACGGCGAAGGCCGTGGTGGCCGGCATGATTCCGTACAGGCGCAGGGCGGCAAATGCGGTGAGGTAGAGCACGGCAATCCCGCCGCCCTGCAGGCTCAGCGCATAGCCGCGGCGCACATGGCGCAGGCGCCAGCCGACTGCTCCGAGCGCGATCCCCACGCAGGCGATGCCGGCGAGGCGCAGTTCGGGCGGCAGCATCGCGTTCTCCATCGCATAGCGGACGAGAAAGGCGAGGCCGAAAAAGAGCACCAGGATGCCGGTGCGCACCAGCGTATTGCCGCCGAAAAGCCAGTCACGGCAGCGGGTATAAAGGGCGTCGAGGTCGATCTGCGTTGCCTGATCCCTGCTGCGAGCGGTCGCCTGTGGCAGAGGCGTGTCGATGGCCTGGACCGAATCCGAGTCCGCCGGCCGTACGCGCGCGTTGGTTTTACCCAATTCACCCGTGACGCCGTGCGCGTCCGGTGAGGCCGGGACCTCAAGCCCTGTGCCGGAAAGCGATGTTGCAGCGGGCGCCGTCGCAGTCTCTTGTGCGGAGGACCTCGCCATCACGGTGCCGCCGTCCTCGCCCAGCCGCATGTTGAGCGCGTCGAGCTCGCGTTCGAGAGCGGCAATCCTGCTCTCATGGCGGGCCAGTGTCTGCGTGCGTTCCTTGCGCAGGCTCGCAACCATGCCCCCGAGCACTGCACCGAGAAACGCAACACCCACGCCGTCGAGCAGGCCGAGCATCGCACCTGCGGCAACCCACCAGAAAAAACTCATCAAATCGTCCTTGTTTTGCCTTCAGCGCCGGTCGCCGCGCAAGGCGCTCACTTGTTGCTGCAGATATTCCGGGTGTGCCGCTGCAGGCGGCACCGGGGCGCCCACGGCGAGTTCGATGTGGCTGAAGATTCCGCGTCGCAGCGGGTGCGACAACGCGGGACCGTCCTTGCGCGAGAAAGTGCTGCCCCACAGGCCACGCAATGCCATCGGCACCACCGGTACCGGCGTCTGTTCGACAATGCGGCGAATACCCGGGCGGAAGGGGTAAAGCTCGCCATTGTCGGTGATCCGGCCTTCCGGGAACACCGCTACTAAGTCACCGGCTTCCAGCGTCCGCGCGACCTCGTCGAAAGCGCGCTCCAGCATGGCGGGATCGTCCTTCGCCGGGGCGATCGGGATCGCTCCGCTGATCCGGAAGACAAACGACAGCAGCGGCATGGAGAAAATACGGTGGTCCATGACGAAGCGCACCGGACGCGGGCATGCCGCCATGATGATCATTGCATCGACAAAGCTTACATGGTTGCAGACCAGGACCGCCGGACCGCTTGCGGGGATGTTCCGAATGTCTTTCGTCCTGAGCCTGTACACCGTATGAACCAGCAGCCACACCAGAAAACGCAGCGCGAATTCAGGCACCAGGGCGTAGATGTAGAGCGCCACGAAAGCATTCAGTACGGCGGTCACGAGAAAGAGTTGCGGTACGCTGAAGCCGGCGGCCAGCAGGCCGGCACCCATGCCGGCCGCGACCACCATGAACAGGGCATTGAGGATGTTGTTCCCGGCAATGATGCGGGAACGGTGGGCCTGCTCGCTGCGGCTCTGTATCAGCGCGTACAGCGGCACGATAAAAAATCCGCCAAAGGTGCCGATCCCGATGAGGTCGAGCAGAACCCGCCACACGCCCGGCGTTGAAAGTACATCAGCCAGTGGCATCGGAGTGCCGCCGGCGACCGCGAGCGGGCTGCTCCACCACAGGTCGAGGGCGAACAGGGTCAAACCGATCGAGCCGAACGGAACCAGGCCGAGTTCAACCCTGCCGCCCGAGAGGCGCTCGCACAGCAGCGAACCCAGGCCGATGCCGATCGAGAACACGGCAAGCAGCAGCACCACGGCATGTGCGTCGCCGCCGAGCATATCCTTGGCATAGGCCGGAAACTGCGAAAGAAAGAGCGCGCCGTAAAACCAGAACCACGACACGCCGAGAATCGACAGGAATACGGTGCGGTTGAGCCTTGTGAACTGAAATCCGCGCCAGGTTTCGGTGAGCGGGTTCCAGTTGATGCGCAGCGCGGGCGAGGCCGCAGGTGCGACCGGAATACCCCGGCTCGAAACATAGCCAACTATCGACAGCAGCAAGGCAGCGACAGAGATCCACGCGCTCCCGCCGGGTACGCTGATCAGTACGCCACCGACGAGGGTGCCGATCAGGATGGCGACGAACGTGCCGGATTCGACGAGCGCATTGCCACCGATCAGTTCGTCGGCCGCGAGGTGCTGAGGCAGGATCGCGTACTTGACCGGGCCGAACAGCGCGGACTGCGCCCCCATCAGGAACAGGCAGGCCAGCATGAGTGACAGTGCGTCGAGCGCGAAGGCAAGGCTTGCCAGCAGCATGACGCCGATCTCAAGCAGTTTGGTGATGCGGATCAGCCGGCTCTTTTCGTACTTGTCAGCGATCTGCCCGGCCGTGGCGGAAAAGAGGAAGAAGGGCAGGATGAACAGCCCTGCGCACAGATTCACCAGAATGCCAGGTGCCAGCGAGGTGTAACGCATCGCATGAAAGGTGAGCAGAACGACAAGGGCGTTCTTGTACAGGTTGTCGTTGAAGGCGCCGAGAAACTGCGTCAGAAAAAAAGGCAGGAAGCGCCGTGTGTGCAGCAGAGAGAACTGATGACTCATGCGCGCACGCCCTTGCGCTCGAGTGCGTCCCAGGCCAAGCGTCGTTCTGAAGAGGGGTCGAAGCGCACGCCAGAAAGGCCGCGCTGAATCACCGCTCGCAGGTATTCGGGCCTATGATGGATGTCCGTTGCCGACCTGTCCTGCATGGGCGGGTTGATGTGGCGTGGATAGTCCGGATTCATGTTTTCATATTCGTGCACTGCATCAAATCTCTCAATGAATGCAATGATTTATCTTATATAAGTGTCGAACCCGCGAATTCGCCGGGCCGTTGTTTTTGCACATGCACGAATTGACTTTACTACGGTTAACCCCTAGTATTGCCGGGATTTTTAGGCGGGCGCGGCTGTGTGCGCGCCGCTTGGTGAGGAACGGATGCACAAGGCAGTCCTGCTGCAGCTAGGCGCAACCATTCTGGCAACGGCCATTGCGGCCGTTTTTTTCGGGGTGCGTGGCGCGGTGTCTGCCGCATCCGGCGGGCTGGCCTGTGTTGTGCCCAGCTGGTTCTTCGCCTGGCGGCTGATGCTGACGACACGTCGCAACGGCACAGCGACTGTGACCGCCTTTGTTGCAGGTGAGTTTATCAAGCTCGCCTCGATTGTCGGATTACTGGGGCTAGTACTTGCCGTCTATGCAGACGTCCACTGGGGCGCTCTTCTGATCGGGCTGGTACTGGCACTGAAAGCGAATTTATTTGCATTTTTGGTAAAGACCTGACTATGGCTGGCAACGCACCCACCGCATCCGAGTACGTCGTTCATCACCTGACGCACCTCAACACAACTGGTCACGCTCAAAAGAACATCATTGACTGGAGCGTCATCAACCTCGATTCGATGTTTTACTCGATCTCGATTGGCCTGCTCACCGTGTTCCTGCTGTGGCTTGCCGCACGCAAGGCCACTTCGGGTGTGCCGGGTCGTTTCCAGGGGTTCGTCGAACTCATGGTCGAAATGGTCGCGGATCAGGCCAAAGGCATCATCCACAGCGCAGAGTCGCGCAAGTTCGTTGCTCCGCTCGCGCTGACCGTGTTCGTCTGGATCTTCCTGATGAACGCAATGGACCTTCTGCCGGTTGATCTGCTGCCGCGCATCTGGGAAGGCGTGTATGCCTCTGCTGGTGGTGATCCGCATCACGCCTACATGCGTGTTGTAGCCACGGCCGACCTGTCCGCCACGCTCGGCATGTCCTCCGGCGTGCTGCTGCTGTGTCTCTACTACAACATCAAGATCAAAGGCCTGTCGGGCTGGATTCACGAGCTCTTCACCGCGCCTTTCGGCAGCCATCCGCTGCTGTACCCGATCAACTTCGCAATGCAGATCATCGAATTTGTTGCCAAGACCGTTTCTCACGGCATGCGACTGTTCGGCAACATGTATGCTGGCGAACTCATCTTCATTCTTATCGCGCTGCTCGGCTCCACGGCAACCGTTTTCGGTTTCGTGGGTCATGTCGTCGCAGGCTCGATCTGGGCGGTCTTCCACATCCTGATCATCACCTTGCAGGCATTCATCTTCATGATGCTGACCCTGGTGTACATCGGTCAGGCTCACGAAGGTCACTAATCTTTTCTCGCAGTACCTAGTTTTAAACTCAATCACCTTTAGTAAGGAGTTGTCATGGAAAACGTTCTGGGTTTTGTTGCTCTGGCTGCCGGTCTGATCATTGGTCTGGGCGCCATCGGTGCATGTATCGGTATCGGCATCATGGGTTCCAAGTACCTCGAAGCTTCGGCACGTCAGCCTGAACTGATGAACGCCCTGCAAACCAAGATGTTCCTGCTGGCTGGTCTGATCGATGCCGCGTTCCTGATCGGCGTTGGTATCGCCATGATGTTCGCCTTCGCCAACCCGTTCCAGCTTTAATCGGTTCGAGTTCCTCTCAACATACCTGAGGGCCAAGAACAGTGAATTTGAACGCAACTCTGATAGCTCAGCTCGTTGTGTTCTTCATTCTGGCGTGGTTCACGATGAAATTCGTGTGGCCGCCCATTGTGAAGGCACTTGACGAGCGTGCGAAGAAGATCGCAGACGGGCTGACAGCTGCGGATAAGGCTAAGTCGGACCTGGCACTTGCCGAAAAGAAGGTCGTCGAGGAACTGCGCAAGGCTCGCGAATCCGCGGGTGATGTGCGCGCCTCTGCTGAAAAGCAGGCGAGCCAACTGGTCGACGAGGCCCGTGCCGAAGCCAACCGCATCATCGCCGCCGCACGTGAAGCAGCCGAAGCCGAAGCCGGCACTGCTGCCCAGCGCGCCAAGGAAGCCCTGCGCGACCAGGTCGCCCATCTGGCTGTTGCCGGTGCAGAGAAGATCCTGCGCCGCGAGATCAACACCCAGGTGCATGCCGAGCTGCTTGCCAACCTGAAACAGGAACTGCAATAAGTCATGGCCGAGAATGTCACCATCGCGCGTCCCTATGCCGATGCCGCCTTCGAGCTGGCTCGCGGGGCAGGTGCGCTGGGGCCTTGGTCGGAAGTGCTGGATCGGCTCGCCTCCGTGGCGGCCGACTCCGAAATGCTGGCGCTCTTCAATGATCCCAAGTTTTCCGGCGAACAGCTGAACAAGCTGATGCTGGAAGTTGCTGGTGATCTGAGCGCCGAACAGCAGAACTTCATCCGCGTACTCGTGGAAGGAGAACGTCTGCAAGTGCTTCCGGAGATCCGTGACCTGTTCGTTGCACTGAAGAACGAACATGAGGGCGTCCTTGAGGCAAAAATCGCCTCAGCCTTCCCGCTTGACGATGCCGCACTGGCTTCGCTGAAAGCTGATCTTGAAGCCCGCTTCAAGACCAAGCTCGACGTGAGTGTCAGTATCGACCCCGAGCTTATCGGTGGGGTCCGCATCGCCATTGGCGACGAAGTGATCGACGCCTCGGTCCGCGGCAAGCTCGCGAACATGGCCGCTGCGCTTAAGAACTAGGAGCATACATCTATGCAACTCAACCCCTCTGAAATCAGTGACCTGATTAAGAGCCGGATCCAGAACCTGCAGCTCGCCGCCACGTCGCGTAACGAGGGTACGGTGGTCTCCGTCACGGACGGTATCACCCGCATCCACGGCCTGACCGACGTCATGCAAGGCGAAATGCTGGAGTTTCCCGGCAACACCTACGGCCTCGCGCTCAACCTCGAGCGTGACTCCGTCGGTGCCGTTGTGCTCGGCGAATACGAGCAAATCACCGAAGGCGACACCGTCAAGGCAACCGGCCGCATTCTCGAAGTGCCCGTCGGCCCCGAGCTGATCGGTCGTGTCGTGAACGCACTGGGCCAGCCGATCGACGGCAAGGGTCCGATCAACGCCAAGCTGACCGACAAGATCGAAAAGGTCGCGCCGGGCGTTATCGAGCGTCAGTCCGTCTCCCAGCCGGTTCAGACCGGTCTGAAGTCGGTCGACTCCATGGTGCCAATCGGCCGTGGTCAGCGCGAGCTGATCATTGGTGACCGCCAGACTGGTAAGACGGCCGTCGCGGTTGATGCGATCATCAACCAGAAAGGCCAGAACATGTTCTGCGTTTACGTTGCAATCGGTCAGAAGGCTTCGACCGTCGCCAACGTGGTGCGCAAGCTGGAAGAAAACGGCGCGATGGAATACACCATCGTCGTGGCCGCAACCGCTTCCGAATCTGCTGCCATGCAGTACCTGTCGGCCTACTCCGGCTGCACGATGGGCGAGTACTTCCGCGACCGCGGCATGGACGCGATGATCGTTTATGACGATCTGACCAAGCAGGCCTGGGCCTACCGTCAGGTATCCCTGCTGCTGCGCCGTCCGCCGGGCCGTGAAGCCTACCCGGGCGACGTGTTCTATCTGCACTCCCGCCTGCTCGAGCGTGCCGCTCGTGTGAACGCCGACTACGTCGAGAAGTTCACCAACGGTGAAGTCAAGGGCAAGACCGGTTCGCTGACCGCGCTGCCGATCATCGAAACCCAGGCCGGCGACGTCTCCGCGTTCGTTCCGACCAACGTGATTTCGATTACCGACGGCCAGATCTTCCTTGAGACCGACCTGTTCAACGCCGGTATCCGCCCCGCTATCAACGCCGGTATCTCGGTGTCGCGAGTCGGTGGTTCGGCCCAGACCAAGGTCATCAAGAAGCTCTCCGGTGGTATCCGTACCGACTTGGCGCAGTACCGCGAACTCGCAGCGTTTGCCCAGTTTGCTTCCGACCTCGACGACGCAACCCGCAAGCAGCTCGAGCGCGGTCGCCGCGTGACCGAACTGATGAAGCAGGCTCAGTACTCGCCGCTGTCGATTTCGGACATGGCCATTACCCTGTACGCGGTGAACAACGGTTACTTCGACGATGTCGACGTGCCGCGTCTGCTGGCCTTCGAATCCGGCCTGCAGCAGTTCGTCAAGACCAAGAACGCTGATCTCGTGAAGAAGATCGCCGATACCAAGGAACTCGACGCCGACGGCGAAAAGCTTCTGGTCGCTGCGATCACCGAGTTCAAGAAGAGCTGGGCTTAACGCTGCGGACGGAGACGGAATATGGCTAGCGGTAAGGAAATCCGTACCAAGATCAAGAGCGTGCAAAACACGCGCAAGATCACCAAGGCCATGGAAATGGTGGCCGCATCCAAAATGCGCAAAGCGCAGGACCGGATGCGCTCCGCCCGACCCTATGCCGAAAAGATCCGCCGACTCGCCGCGAACCTGTCTCAGGCCAATGTAACTGAATACCAACACCCCTTCCTGGTCCGCAAGGACCAGGTGAAGCGGGTGGGCTTGATTCTGGTGACGACCGATAAGGGCCTTTGTGGCGGCATGAACACCAACGTCCAGCGCGTAGCCGTGACTGCGATGAAGGAATGGGAAGCCGCTGGTGCAACCGAGATCCGTGCCTGCTGCATCGGCAACAAGGGTTTCGGTTTCATGCAAAGGGTGGGCGCCAAGGTTGCTTCGCATGTCGTGCAGTTGGGCGACACGCCGCACCTTGAAAAGCTCATCGGCCCGGTCAAGGTGATGCTCGATGCTTTCCAGAACGGCGAGCTCGACGCGGTCTACGTGGTCTATACCCGTTTCATCAATACGATGAAGCAGGAACCCATGCTCGAACAGCTGCTGCCGCTGACCGGCGAAAAGCTGGGTACCCCCGACACGTCGTGGGACTACCTCTACGAGCCCGATCCGCAAGTCGTGATCGACGAAATGCTGGTGCGTTACGTCGAAGCGCTGGTGTATCAGGCAGTGGCCGAGAGCATGGCTTCCGAGCAGAGCGCACGTATGGTGGCAATGAAGGCTGCTTCCGACAATGCGAAGAACGTGATTGGCGAGCTTCAGCTGGTCTACAACAAGACCCGCCAGGCCGCGATCACCAAAGAGCTGTCGGAAATCGTCAGCGGCGCCGCGGCGGTCTAACGGATTATTGAATTAAGGAAAAACGATGAGTACTGGTACGATCGTTCAGTGCATCGGCGCGGTGGTGGACATTCAGTTCCCGCGCGACGCGATGCCCAAGATTTATGAGGCTCTGAAGCTCGAAGACGCTGCCAACTCCTTTGCCGAAGACGGCTTGACCTTCGAGGTCCAGCAGCAGCTCGGTGATGGCGTGGTGCGTACCATTGCGATGGGCTCTTCCGATGGCCTGCGCCGCGGAATGAAGGTTGGCAGCACCGGCGCCGGTATCTCGGTTCCGGTCGGTGAAGGCACCCTCGGCCGCATCATGGACGTGCTGGGTCGCCCGATTGACGAAGCTGGTCCGATCGAATGCGATGAGCTGCGTCAGATTCACCAGAAGGCTCCGAAGTTCGACGAACTTTCGCCTTCCGTGGAACTGCTCGAAACCGGCATCAAGGTTATCGATCTGATCTGCCCGTTCGCAAAGGGCGGTAAGGTAGGCCTGTTCGGTGGCGCCGGTGTGGGCAAGACGGTGAACATGATGGAACTCATCAACAACATCGCCAAGCAGCACGCGGGTCTCTCCGTGTTTGCCGGTGTGGGTGAGCGTACTCGTGAGGGTAACGACTTCTACCACGAGATGAAGGACTCCAACGTTCTCGACAAGGTTGCGATGGTGTTCGGTCAGATGAACGAACCCCCGGGCAACCGTCTGCGCGTGGCGCTGACCGGCCTGACGATGGCCGAGCGTTTCCGTGACGACGGCCGCGACATCCTGTTCTTCGTGGATAACATCTACCGCTACACGCTGGCCGGTACCGAAGTGTCCGCACTGCTTGGCCGTATGCCTTCTGCCGTGGGCTATCAGCCGACGCTGGCTGAAGAAATGGGCCGTCTGCAAGAGCGTATTACCTCGACCAAGGTTGGTTCGATCACCTCCATCCAGGCCGTGTATGTGCCTGCGGATGACTTGACCGACCCGTCGCCGGCAACGACCTTCCTGCACCTCGACTCCACCGTCGTGCTGTCGCGTGACATCGCCGCACTGGGTATCTACCCGGCCGTCGATCCGCTCGACTCCACCAGCCGCCAGCTCGATCCGCTGGTCGTGGGTGAAGAGCACTACAACGTGGCTCGTCAGGTTCAGCAGACGCTGCAGAAGTACAAGGAACTGCGTGACATCATCGCGATTCTGGGCATGGACGAACTGTCTCCCGAAGACAAGCTCGCCGTGGGCCGTGCGCGTAAGATCCAGCGCTTCCTGTCGCAGCCCTTCCACGTTGCGGAAGTCTTCACCGGTTCGCCCGGCAAGTACGTGACCCTCAACGACACGATCAAGGGCTTCAAGATGATCGTGAGCGGCGAGTGTGACTCCATGCCCGAACAGGCTTTCTACATGGTCGGCGGCATCGAAGAGGCCATCGAGAAAGCGAAGAAGCTCCAGTAATTCGCTCACCCGCGCGGCGATCTCCGTCGCGCGGAATTGAAGAGGACATACCATGGCTATGACGGTTCACGTAGACATCGTCAGTGCGGAAGAGCAGATTTTTTCCGGGCTGGCGGAGTTCGTCGCGCTGCCTGGCGAGGCGGGTGAACTCGGCATCCTGCCCGGACACATGCCGCTGATGACCCGGATCAGACCGGGTGCGGTACGGGTCAAGGTTCCGAATCAGGCGGAAGAAGAGCTGGTCTTTGTTGCTGGCGGCATCCTTGAGGTTCAGCCCGGTCTGGTGACCGTGCTGGCGGACACCGCGATTCGCGGCAAGGATCTCGACGAAGCGAAGGCACTGGAAGCCAAGCGCAAGGCAGAAGAAGCGCTTTCCAACCAGAGCGCCCAGCTTGACTACGCCAAGGCTCAGGCTGAACTGAGCGAAGCGATCGCCCAGATCGCAGCAATTCAGAAGCTGCGTAAGCGCAACTGAGCATCACTGTGCCGCGCTGCATGCGGCGAGGTGACGAAAAAGGCAGCCGATCCGGCTGCCTTTTTTACGTCCGTCAGTTGCGTGGCGCTTCCCGTGACTGTTCAGCGTCGCGCGATTTTGCCGCGCTGCCCAAGGCGGTCGATGCGTTTTTCCAGCCGTGCCACCGCGTCGCGGAAGGCGCGGATGTCATCATCGAAGGTCGAGACCATCGGCTTCGAGGTCAGTATCGGCTGCTCCTCGGTCAGGTACTCCACCGCGTTACCGGTGAGGCTTGTGGCAAGCCGCTGCTGTGCCTTGCCAAGGGCAACGCCGGTGCTGACGATACGATGTGCAGCGATATCCCCTACGACGCGGGACAGGTCCTCCTCGAGGTCCCAGCGCAGGTGGCGGAAAACGAAGCCCAGCGCGTCGGCGAACTCTGCGTTGCCTGCAATCCGTACCTGGGACATCAAGGCTTCGATGCCACCGTTCAGTGCGCGCGGAGACTCGCTCAGCGGCAGTTGCAGGCTTACATCGGGTGATTCATCGCTGCTGCTGGCAGCGAAGTGCCCCTCGGCTGTGATCGAGAAGTCGATTGAAACCGGGGAGACGTCCAGCCGCGCCCGTTTGCCAGCATGCGGCTGCAGTCGGCTGCGCGCCCAGCCAGACTGGGCAAGCAGGTGGTTGGCGCCAGAGAGAAAGAGGCTGTCGATCATGTAAATACGGGGGCCTGGGCCCCCGTTTCTTCGTGTGAGTGGAATCAGTTGGTTTGCTGAATGCCGGCAACACGCCAGCCTGCATCGCCGCTGACCGGCTTCACGAGGTGCCAGACCTCATCGAGTGCAGCGGGTGCTGCAGCCTCATCCTCACGCAGCAGCCCGGTGAAGCGAACGCTGACGATGTAGCGATCAGCTTCTTCGACAACCTCGATCACTTCTGCGTTGAGCTCAACGACGTCGGTGCGTTGCGTCGCGTCGCCGCGCTCGGCGATCTGCATGCTGATCTCTGCATACACTTCGGGCGTGGTGAACTCGCGCAGATCTTCAAGGTTTGCCGAATCGTTGGCAGTCTGCAGGCGAATGAAGTTCAGCTTGGCCTGACGGGCGAAGCCTTCGGCATCAAAGTTCGATGCGGCGGACGATGCAACAGGTCCGCTGGTTGCTGCGCCGCTCGAAGGTGCTGCTGAGGCGTTCTGCGGAGTGAAAGGCGTTGCGCCTTGTCCCTGAGTCGCACCGGCGTACTGCATCCCCCGGGCCTGCGGAGAAGCGCCACGACGGAACAGGAACTTGAACAGCATCACGCCGGCGACCGCGAGCAGGGCGATCATGACGAAGTTGGCAAAACCTTCACCCATGCCGAGGCTGGAGAACAGTGCGGCGAGGCCGAGACCGGCTGCCAGACCGGCAATCGGACCCATCCACGAACGACGGGGCTGTGCTGCGGCGGCTGCAGGAGGAGCTGCAGACGGACGCGTGGGCGACACTGCGGGCGGCGTCGAGCGCTTCATGCCGAAGCTGCTGCCACCGCCAAGGCGCTTGGCCTCGGCTTCCGGTGCCGCAACGCCGAAGGTGAAAATCACCATCATCAGGGAAAGGAAGAGGTGCTTCATTATTCTGGGGTCTCCGTTGATCAAAGTTTGTAACCACGGTGCAAGGCAACGACGCCCGCGCTGAGGTTGAAGTAGTCGACACGCTGAAGGCCAGCTTGTTCCATCATGGTCTTAAGTTCTTCCTGACCGGGGTGCATACGGATGGATTCGGCCAGGTAACGGTAGCTGTCGGCGTCGTCGGCGACCTTGTTGCCCATCCACGGCAGGAGCTTGAAAGAGTACAGGTCATACACCGGTGCAAGCGGTTTCCACACCTTTGAAAATTCGAGCACGAGCAGGCGTCCGCCTGGACGCAGCACGCGGCGCATTTCGGCCAGGGCGACATCCTTGTGGGTCATGTTGCGCAGTCCGAAGGCGACGGTGACGCAGTCGAACCAGTCGTCCGGAAAGGGCAGCTTTTCGGCATTGCACTGCGCCACGGGCAGGGAGAAGCCCTTGTCGACAACGCGGTCGCGGCCACGCGACAGCATCGCGTGATTGATGTCGGTCAGCCACACCTGGCCGCGTTCGCCGACCTTGCGCGCGAAAGCGAGCGAGAGGTCGGCGGTGCCGCCAGCAACGTCAAGGACACGGTCACCGGTGCGAACACCGGAAATCTGGATGGTGAACGCCTTCCAGATCCGATGCAGGCCGAACGACATCAGGTCGTTCATCACGTCGTACTTTTGTGCGACCGACGAAAAGACCTCGGCGACCTTTCGTTGTTTCTGCTCTTCGGCGACTGTCTCGAAGCCGAAGTGAGTGGTGTTTTCTTTCATGGCGATATCAGTGATGGTGGCTGCCGCAGCCGCCCTTGGGCGCTGCCGGCGGGACGAGTGCCGGATCCCGGGTTCCGTTGTCCCGCTCAAGGCGCTCGAGGTAGTCCTGCCACATTTCGGCCTGATTGCGGCCGAGCAGGTAGAGGTAATCCCAGGAGTAGAGTCCGCTGTCGTGACCGTCGTCAAAGACGGGTTTGATTGCATAATTGCCGACCGGCTCAAGTGAGGCGATATCGACGTCACGCTTGCCCTGCTGCAGTGTTTCCTGCCCCGCGCCATGACCGCGCACCTCGGCCGAGGGCGAATAGACGCGCAGATATTCGAAGGGAAGTTCGAAAAGGCTGCCATCGTCAAACGCAATTTCGAGCTTGCGCGACTTGCGGTGCAAGGTGATTGCGGTGGGAAGGGGGGTGTCCTTGTCGAGTCCGGCCATCACGGAATGCCTCAATGTGGGAGGTCAATGATACCTGATTCGGCCCGCGGCCAAGGCCGACGCCGCACAGGCTGCGTAGCAGCAGGCGCGTGTTGCGCTGTTTCAGTGTGATGACGTGTCATCAAACCTTCAAATTGCTGAAATACACTTTGCAGCATCAAAGGGAGCCACTGCTTATGCCTGCCAATATCCTGCTGGTCGAAGACGAACCTGCAATCCAGGAACTGATCGCTGCGAACCTTGCGCGCGCAGGTCACCATGTTGTGCGTGCTGCGGACGCCGAGACGGCTCAGCGTATCGTGCGCGATGCCTTGCCCGATCTGGTGCTGCTCGACTGGATGCTGCCGGGCGCTTCCGGTATGGACTTCGCGCGCCGCTTGCGCGCAGACGAGCGCACCCGGAGTATCCCGATCATCATGCTGACCGCCCGCGGCGAGGAGCAGGACAAGGTGAGTGGGCTCGAAACCGGTGCTGACGATTACATCACCAAGCCTTTCAGCCCGCGCGAACTGGTCGCGCGCATCAAGGCAGTGCTGCGCAGGCGTGCGCCGCAGGCCACCGAGGACCCGGTTGAATTGGGGGGGCTGAGGCTCGACCCCGAGACGCACCGCGTGACGGCCGGCGAGCAGGCGCTTGCGCTCGGCCCCACCGAGTTCCGCCTGCTGCACTTTCTGATGACTCACCCGGAGCGGGTGCACTCGCGGGCACAGTTGCTCGATCAAGTGTGGGGCGATCACGTTTTCGTCGAAGAGCGCACGGTCGATGTGCATATCCGGCGCCTGCGCTGCGCACTCGAGCCCTCAAGTCACGACGCGCTGGTGCAGACCGTGCGCGGCAGTGGTTATCGCTTTTCGGCGCAGGCAGAGCTGCCGCCCGTCGTGCGATAATCGAACGGCATCGGCCAACAGGGAGCATCATCATTCGACCCGTGCGCTATCTATGGACCGGTGTTTTGTCGGCGCTGTGTCTGCTGGCATTGGTCTCGGCTGTGATCGCCATTTTTGCCGGCACGACCGGGGGCCTGATGGCCTTCATCCTGGGTGTTCTGCTCCTGCTCGGCTGGCATGTACACAACCTGATCCGGCTCGTCATGTGGAGCCGGGAGCCGATTGGCACACCGGTGCCGCGCGCAGGGGGCAGCTGGGGGCAGGTTTTCGCCGAGCTGAATCGCCGCTCGCGAGTGTCCTACGACATGCGCGAACGCCTTTCGTCTGCGCTGGAGCGTTTCCACGACGCCAGCCAGGCAATGCCGGACGGAGTGCTCTATCTCTCCGACAATGACACCATCGAGTGGATCAACCTCAAGGCCGAGCAGCACTTCGGGCTTGATCACACGCATGACATCGGCGCGCCGGTCACCAACCTGGTTCGTCAGCCCGAGTTTGTTCATTATCTCCAGTCCGGTTACCACGACGAGCCCTTGGTCATGGCAGCAGGGCGACGCAGTGGCCTGACATTGCAGGTTCAGGTCATTCCCTTCGGCGACGACCAGAAGATGGTGCTGTCGCGCGACATCTCGCAACTCGAGCGTCTCGAAACCATGCGGCGCGACTTCGTGGCCAATGTGTCGCATGAACTGCGCACACCGTTGACCGTCATCGGTGGCTTTCTCGAGACCCTGGTCGACGGTCTGGACGACTATGAGCGCGAGGACGTGATGCGCTTCCTGCGTCTCGCTCTGGATCAGTCATCCCGCATGGGGCGGCTGATTGAGGATTTGTTGACGCTGTCTGCGCTGGAAACGGGGGCTCCTGCCCCGGCAGAAGAAAGAATCGACGTCGGTGAGCTGATGGAGGAGATCCGCGAGGACACCGAACTGCTGTCGGCCGGTCGCCACACGGTGACGCTGCAGATGGAAGGTGACGGTGTGCTGCTGGGGAGCGGCAAGGAGATCCACAGTGCGTTCGCCAATCTGGCGAGCAATGCGGTGCGCTATACGCCAGAGGGGGGAAAAATAGATCTCTTATGGCGTGTTGATGCTCAAGGCGCGGAGTTCTCGGTGCGGGATACCGGAATCGGCGTCGATCCGGAGCACATTCCGCGCCTGACCGAGCGCTTCTACCGTGTGGACCGCGGCCGCTCGCGCGAAACCGGGGGCACGGGCCTCGGTCTGGCGATCGTCAAGCACATCCTGACGCGCCACCAGGCCGAGCTCAGGGTCAGCAGCAAGCAGGGTGAAGGCAGCGTGTTCAGTGTCCGCCTGCCCCCCGCAAGGCTTATGGCGCTTCCGGCGCGATAGCGTCGAAACGCACCTGGTCGAAATTGGCGCCCTTGAGTGCGTCTTTGCTCAGTCGCAACTGGGCACTCTTGCCGCCGTCGAAGACTTCCACCACCCGGTTCTGCCGGTACCAGCCGGCGGGCAGAATCAGCGAGCTTTCAACCTTGAGCCCCTTGTTGGCCGGGATGAGGAAGGCCTGCTGGTAGGGCTCGCGTTGCCCCGGGCGGGATGCGAGGGGCCGGGCTGCCACGACGCGCGGCACGCCGGGCAATACATACACGCCGATCTCAAGCACCCCGTCGTCACGGTACATCAGCCAGCTGACCTGACCGAGCAGAAAGTACTCGCCGTCCAGCGGCTTGAGCCCGACCAGCTGATGGTGCTCCAGCCGCTCCGCGTGCGGTCTTTGCTCCAGGCGGAAGCCACCGACTGACTGATCGAGCAGGTTCCAGCGCTCGCACACCAGGCCCAGCTTCTCGGCATCGCTTCGATGATTGGCGCCGTGGAGCTTGCTCGGGGCTTCCGGTGCGCGTTCACCGAAGGTCATCAGCGCCATGTCGCTCTTGAAGCTGGTGGTCAGCCCGTAGCTGCGCGGCTGTTCGAACAGTCTGCCCTGAATGTGAAAGCCGATGGCGAGCCAGTCGCTGGTCAGCTCGACCTGGCCGCGGCTGCCGCGGCGCGGAAAGCGACGTCCGGCCGAGGCCAGGCCCCACGGGCGATAGAGCGAGACCAGCAGGCGGGCGCTGCCGTCGAGCGTGCAGTCATCACCAAGCCCGAGCGAGGCGGGCGTCACGCCCTGCTTGAACTGGGTGAATACGGCCTGGATCTGGCCCGCCAGCTTGCCGCCATCAAAACTGCGCAAGCCGATGCTCTTGTTCAGGAGGCCGAGCGGACGCAGGCCGTGGTCTGCGCCAAGGTCGAGTCCATAGACCGTCGGCTTGCGCCCTTCGGTCTCGGCGTCCAGGCTGCAGTACGGCGCGAAACGCTGCGCCCAGCGGCAGATCCAGAGCAGTTCATGGCCGGTACGGCCGAACGGGTTGGCAAGATCGACCAGCAGGATGGCGATGTAGGCTTCCATCGCGCTCTGGGCTTTCCACAAGGTATTGAGCGGGTCCGAGACCCGTGCCCGGAGCAGGCCGGTGCTCTCGGCCGCGGCAAAACTCTCGTGAACCTCGGTCCAGAGTCCCGCCGGCAAGGAGCGGTGTGCCCGGAAATACTCGATCAGCACCTGGCCGGCGTAGTGCACCCGGCGTTGAGCAAGCAGGGCGCGCTGATCCTCGAGCGTGCCCATCTGCGCGTCGTGGCGCGCGATCTGCGCATACGAGCGGGCCAGGTTGTGCCACAGCTTGACGACCTCGAGCAGGGTGCCGTTCTCTTCGCTGTCCGGTGGCAGCGGGTGGTCTGCGTAGCGGCTGCTCATGTCGGCCTGGATACGGGCAATGACCGGGCGTGCAGCCTCAAGCACTTCAAGATGCTGATTCGGGGCGGGAAGGGCGTCGAGGAGGCCGCCGATGATCTTCGACAGTACGGCATGGGTCTCGTCGACCTTGCTCAACTGCAGGCTTGGCAGCAGGCTCAGGCATTCGGCGGGGTTGCGGTAGTCCATAGAAACTCCGGATGCGGATGTCGGCGGTGGTCAGTCGGCGTTGCGTGCAAGCAGTTCGCTGGTGATCGTGGACGCCAGTGTGGCAGCATTGGGTGCAGCATGGGGCTGGCCGGGACGTTGTTCGCGCCCCCAGACCGGCTCCGGGAAGTGGCGGTCGTCGGTGAAGCGCGGAATCACATGCCAGTGCAGGTGCGGCACCATGTTGCCAAAGCTCGCAAGGTTGATCTTGGCCGGCTGCATCAGGGCGCGAAGCGCACTTTCGGTCGCCAGTACGACGTCGAGCAGGTGGGCTTGATCAGCATGCCGAAGATCGGTCATCTCGGCAACGTGCGCCTTCCAGATCACCCGGCAGAAACCGGGATAGTCGGCATCGTCCACGCCGATGACGCGGCAGAACTCGTCCTGCCAGATGATCCTGTCTCGGGTGCTGCTGCATAGTGGGCAATCCATTACAACCTCAATCCGGCAACAAGCTCGCAAGCCCGTACTTTAGCGCGTCTGCATTGCACCGATAAGGAAGATTTACGCGCTTCGAGGCAGTCCGGTGCCGATTTCCGCTGCGACGGTCGAGGTTTCGCCAAGTGCGACAGGCGCGCCGAGATGGAAGGCCTGCAGGGTGCCGGGGGGGATGGACTGCCAGGTTTCGTTGTCGGTCAGCGGCGTGGTGGCGATGACTGCCACGCGGTCGTCGGGCGTGGTGACCTCGTTGAAGTCGACGGCGAGGTCTTCATCGGACAGGTGGGCCACCGGAAACGGCGACTGCCGTATGACATAGACCAGGCGTGAAGAGCTGTGTGCAAAGAGGTAGTCGCCGTCGGAGAGCAGGAAGTTGAACTCGCCGTGGCGCCCGATCTCGATGGAGATCGTCCTCAATGCCGCATGCAACTCGCGCGGTGAGGGCGCAGCGTCGGGAAAGCGCTGGGCCAGCGCATCGAGAATATGGCAGAACGCATGCTCGGAGTCGGTGGAGCCGACCGGCAGGAAGCGTCCCGAGAGCGACGGCTGGTAGCCACACAGGTTGCCGTTGTGGGCAAAAATCCAGTATCGCCCCCATAGCTCACGCTGGAAGGGGTGGGTGTTCTCCAGGCGAATCTGCCCCTGGGTCGCCTTGCGGATGTGGGCGATGACATTGAGGGAGCGGATCGGGTAGCGGCGCACCAGTTCGGCGACCGGAGAGTCGGCGCTGGCGCAGGGCTCGAGAAAGACGCGCGCGCCACGCCCCTCGAAGAACGCAATCCCCCAGCCGTCACGATGGTGGTCGGTCAGCCCGCCACGGGCGCGGAAACCCGCGAAGGAAAAACAGATGTCGGTCGGCACATTGCAGTTCATTCCGAGCAGCTGGCACATGGGGAGGCATTTCCTGCTTTCTTTGTATGCCTCCGATTATAGCGTTGCGCTGCCCGGGTCGCCGTTTCAGGGGCTGACGGCGGTGGCCGGCAGGTGGGGCGCGAGCTTGCGGTCGATCACCCAGTCGGTCAGGCTGGCGCCGGCCCACATCCCCGACAGCGTCACCCAGGCGGTTACCGCAAACACCGATGCGCCCGAGATCCCGGCACCCACTGCGCAGCCGCCGGCCAGCATGCCGCCAAAGCCCATCAGCAGGGCGCCGACGATGTAGCGGCGCATCGCGTGTCCGCCCTGAAAGCCCTCGAGCTTGAGCTCGCGGCTCAGCAGGGCGGCAAGGAAGGAGCCGAGGAAGACGCCAGGCACCATGCCGAGGTCGAAGTCGAGCAGTTTGCCCGGCGGCGACAGCACCAGCATCAGCACGTCGGCCGAGGGGCCGGTGAAGGACAGGCTCTTGATCGGGGTTGGATCGAAGGTGCGCGAAGACATCTCGTAGGTGAACCACCACGCGAGCGCCACCATCACGCCGGCGCCGAGGCCGCCCGCCCAGGCCCAGGCGGTGATGCGGTGGCGGCTGGCAAACCAGGCGCCTGCGAGCAACCACAACAGACCGAAGGCGAAACCGCCGCCGTGCCCGATGCCGACGTAGGCGAGGAGGTCGCGGGCGTTGCCGCCGTCAATCGTCCACCACGTGCCGATGGTTTCGCGCACGGGCGAGAGGATGCCCGTCATCGACGCCTGTGCGGTGACCGCGAAGATCAGTCCGGAGAGCAGTGCGCGCAGGTTGCCGTTTGCCGCCAGCACCAGCAGGCGGCTGGAGCAGCCACGGGCGAGGATCATGCCGGTACCGAACATCAGGCCGCCGATCAGCGCTCCAGACAGGCTGCCCTGGCTCGCGAGCTGGCGTACGTTGGCGGTGTCGAAGCGTCCCGTGAGATGCAGCAGCTGCGTGACGATGATCGCCGCGGAGAAGGCCAGCAGCCAGACCGAGAGCTTGGCGCCGAGCTGTCCGCGCGCCACCTCGACCACGGCTGCCCGCAGGCAGAAACGCGAGCGCTGCGCAAAGGCGCCGAAAAGGGCGCCGATCAGCAACCCGCCGAGCGCAAGGCTGCGATCCTCGCCCAGCCAGTCGATCACTCCTGTCAGGTCCGGCATGATTGTGTCTCCATCACGCTGCGTCCGGCTGTGCTCAACCGGTATCGTCAGTATTGAAGCATATAAGAATGTACCGAATAAATGGGATGCGCATTGACCTTCCTCAACCCGTGAGTGGTCGTCTGTGGTTTGGCCGGACCGGCCTGGTGCGGCAGCGCGAAGCAGACGTCAGCGCGCGCGCGGCATGTTCTTCATCAGCTCCTCGACGTTGATGCCGTTCATGCCCTGCATCGTGATGTCGCCGGGCTTCTGTCCCTGCCGGCAGGCGCCCAGCCAGCGCGCATCCTGCTTCACCGTCATGGATTTCATGCCTTGCAGTGGCGGCGCGTAGGTGCTGCGGATCTCGCCGCTGTAGCGGTTCTCGAAATCGCCCGAGAACACACCCTCTATCGTGGCTGTGCTGCCCTCGACCTTGCACACGGCCTTGAACAGGATACGGTCGCCGTCGCGGCGGTAGGATTTCTGTGCGCACTCGCCCCTGTCCTGCTGCGCGATGAGGTCGTCAGTCTGGGGGCCGACGCACATGTTGAAGGTCTGCCCCATGCCGCCCATCTCCGCCATTGAGGTCTTCATCTCCCACAGGCCGGGCTTTCGCTTGGGCATGTCCGCCGGCATTTCGGCAAGGCTGGTGCCGACCCATGTGGTGCTCAGCACAAAGGTGAGGAGAAGGGATGACGAGGTGCGCATGATGTCGGCTCCGGTGCTTGATGACATCTGTGAAGCATAGTCAGCCCCGGCGCGAAAAGGAATCCGGGAGCGGGGGGGAGGGCGAAGCGGCGAGCAACGGGCGTTGCTCGCCTGGCCGCCGAAACATGCCTCGCCAATGAAAGACGCCCGGCTGCCATGGCGGCAGTCGGGCGTCTCAGGCATCAGTGCAGCGGGGTCAGCCGGCGAGCTTCTTGCGCAGCAAGTCGTTGACCTGGGCCGGGCTGGCCTTGCCCTTGCTGGCCTTCATCACCTGGCCGACCAGCGCGTTGAAGGCCTTCTCCTTGCCCGCGCGGAACTCCTCGACCGATTTCTGGTTGGCCGCCAGCACCTCGTCGATCATGGCTTCGATCGCGCCGCTGTCGGTGACCTGCTTCAGGCCCTGCTTGTCGATGACTTCGTCGGCGCTCGCGCCCTCACCATTCCACAGTGCTTCAAACACCTTGCGCGCGATGGCATTGGAGATGGTGCTGTCGGCGATGCGCGACACCAGCCCGGCGAGCTGGGCGGGCGTAACCGGGGAGGCTGCGATGTCGAGATCGGCCTTGTTCAGGCGTGCTGCGAGCTCGCCCATGATCCAGTTGGCGCACAGCTTGGCCACCTGGGCGGCGTTGGTGCTGCCTGCCGCGCCCATTGCGGCCTGGAAATAGGCTGCGATTTCCTTGGAGGCGGTCAGCGCCGCAGCGTCGTAGGCCGACAAGCCGAGTTCGGCGATGAAGCGGTCCTTCATCGCCACCGGGAGTTCGGGCATTTCACTGCGCACGCGGTCGATCCAGGCTTCGTCGATCACCAGCGGCAGCAGGTCGGGGTCGGGGAAGTAGCGGTAATCGTGCGCATCTTCCTTGGAGCGCATCATGCGTGTCTCGCCGGTGTCCGGGTCGAACAGCACGGTGGCCTGCTGGATGGTGCCGCCGTCCTCAATGGTGTCGATCTGCCACTGCACCTCGTAGTCGATGGCCTGCTGCAGGAAGCGGAAGGAGTTCAGGTTCTTGATCTCGCGCCGGGTGCCGAACTGTTCGGCGCCCCACTTGCGCACCGAGACGTTGGCGTCGCAGCGGAAGGAGCCTTCCTGCATGTTGCCGTCGCAGATATCGATCCAGCGCACCAGCGCGTGCAGGGCGCGGGCATAGGCCACGGCCTCGGCCGACGAGCGCATGTCCGGCTCGGAGACGATCTCCAGCAGCGGCGTACCGGCGCGGTTGAGGTCGATGCCGCTCATGCCGTGAAAGTCTTCGTGCAGGCTCTTGCCTGCGTCTTCCTCGAGGTGGGCGCGGGTCAGCTGTACGGTCTTCTCGTAGGCGGATTCGCCCTCGCCGACGCGGATGGTGATGGTGCCGCCCTGAACCACCGGCAGCTCGAACTGGCTGATCTGGTAGCCCTTCGGGAGGTCGGGGTAGAAGTAGTTCTTGCGCGCGAACACGCTCTTGGGCGCGATGTGCGAGCCGAGCGCGAGGCCAAGCCGGATCGCACGCTCGACCGCGCCGCGGTTGAGCACCGGCAGCACGCCGGGCAGGGCGATATCAACCGCGCTTGCCTGCACATTGGGTTCGGCGCCGAAGGCGGTGCTGGTGCCGGAAAATATCTTGGAAGCGGTGTTGAGCTGGGCGTGAACTTCCAGGCCAATGACGACTTCCCAATCCGATCTGCTCATGTCTGTATCCGTTATTGCTGGCGGTCAGTTGCAGCGACCGCTCGGCCGATCCACCAGGATGGGCCATACATAGTCAAAGGTGTTGCGATCGCAGCGGCTGGCGCACTGGGCGAAGGCGACGGTGACCTGGTCGCCCTGTTCCCACATGCGCACGACGCAGCCGTCCCGCGCGCGCAGTTCGACGTGGGGCTCCTTGCGCACCTGCTCGAAGTCGGCGAGATCAAAGTGGCAGCTGCCACGCTTGGGGACGCTGACCGAGGCCTTGAAGCGACTGACTTCCGAGTAGCTGACGTCAAGCAGCGCACTTCCGCTGTAGCCGACTTCGTCCTTGAAGCGGCAGTCGGCCTGCACGTTGAGCGGGCGGATCGGCATCGGCTTGAGCCGGCCGCCGGCCTCGGACGGGTGCTCCATGACGGTACCGGTGTCCTGCTGGTAGACCGTCGGGGTGGCGCAGGCGGCCATCAGCACCGTGGCTGCAAGCGGTGTGAGGTAGCGGGAAAGCAGGCGGTGGATCATTGCGTTCTCACAGAACATCGGCGGGGCGCTGAAGATGCCAGTCGGTCGCCTGCTGGTACTGGTGGGCGGTCGCGAGCAGCTTGCCTTCGGCAAAATAATTGCCGATCAGCTGCATGCCCACGGGCAGCGAGCCGGCGCCAAAACCGCAGGGGTGGGACAGGCCGGGCAGTCCGGCGAGGTTGACCGCAATGGTGTAGATGTCGGCGAGGTACATCTGCACCGGATCGTCGCCCATCGCGCCCAGCGCCCACGCGGTGGTCGGGCTGGTGGGGCCGGCGATGACGTCGCATTCGCTCAGCGCCTTGCGGAAATCCTCGGCGATCAGGCGGCGCAGCTTCTGCGCCTGCAGGTAATAGGCGTCGTAGTAGCCGTGGGAGAGCACATAGGTGCCCACCAGGATGCGGCGCTTGACCTCGGCCCCGAAGCCTTCGGCGCGGCTCTTGCAGTACATGTCGTTGAGGTCGCCGTACTCGGCGGCACGATGACCGAAACGCACGCCGTCGAAGCGGCTCAGGTTGCTCGAGGCTTCGGCGGGCGCGATCACGTAATAGGCGGGGATGGCCAGCTTGGCGTTGGGCAGGCTGACCTCGACCGTGGTGGCGCCGAGTGCGCGGTATTGCTCGATGGCGGCGTCGATGGCGGCGCGCACTTCGTCGCTCATGCCGTCGGCGAAAAACTCGCGCGGCAGGCCGATGCGCAGGCCCGCGAGCGGCTTGTCCGAGCCGGCAGGCGCAAGCGCGTCAGCGTAATTCTCGGTCGGGCGGTCGAGGCTGGTGGAGTCGCGCGCATCGAAGCCGGTCATGGCCGACAGCAGCAGCGCGCAATCTTCGGCCGAGGCGCCGAATGCGCCGCCCTGGTCGAGGGACGAAGCGTAGGCGATCATGCCGTAACGGCTGACCGCGCCGTAAGTCGGCTTGATGCCGGTAACGCCGGTGAACGCGGCCGGCTGGCGCACCGAGCCGCCGGTGTCGGTGCCGGTCGCGATCGGCACCATGCGGGCTGCGACCGCTGCGGCCGAGCCACCGGACGAGCCGCCGGGCACGTGGCCGGGGTTCCACGGGTTGCGCGCAGGGCCGAAATGGGAGTTTTCATTGGAAGAGCCCATCGCGAACTCGTCCATGTTGGTCTTGCCCAGGCTGACGGCGCCGGCATTCTTCAGCAGCGACACGACGTGCGCATCATAGGGGCTGACGAAGTTTGAGAGCATCTTCGAGCCGCAGGTCGTGAGCACGCCTTCGGTGCAGAACACGTCCTTGTGGGCGAGCGGGATGCCCGTCAGGGGGCCGGCCTCGCCGCGGGCGATGCGCGCGTCGGCGGCATTGGCGGCGGCCAGCGCACCCTCACGGTCGATGGTGATGAAGGCGTTCAGCGTCGGGTTGCGGGCCTCGATACGGTCGAGGAAGAGCCCGGCGAGTTCGACGCTGGAAATCTGCTTGTCGTCCAGCGCGCTGCGCAGGGCGGAGAGTGACGCATTGATCATGTCGTGGCTGCTTGCTGATAGGATGGCCACGGGATGCACCCTGCAGGCACATGATGTGTCGCGGGCGCCCCGTGAAGGTTCATTCGATGACTTTGGGCACCAGGTAGAGCCCGGCCTCGGTCTGCGGAGCGACGGCCTGGAAGGCGGCGCGGCGATCGGATTCGGTCACGGCATCGTCGCGCAGCCGGGTGGCGAGCTCCTGCGGATGGCTCATGGGCTCGATGCCGGTGGTGTCAACGGCCTGCATCTGCTCGATCAGGCCGAAAATGCCATCGAGCTTCGTGCGGGTGGCATCGATCTCGGTTTCGGAAATCGCAAGACGGGCTAGACGGGCGATGCGCCCGACCTGTTCATTGGTAAGCGACATGAAGTAACAAAACCTGCTGAATCCACAAAGGTTTGTAGGTTATCATAATCGCCTTTGGCCCTGCTCAGGGCCGGCCCCCTGCGGCGCATCTTCTCACCGGTTTCGGAATCCCCAATGTTCGGTTTTCTGCGTTCCTATTTTTCAAGCGATCTAGCGATCGACCTCGGCACCGCCAACACGCTGATTTACGTGCGTGGCAAAGGCATCGTGCTCGACGAACCCTCGGTTGTGGCCATCCGCACCGAAGGCGGCCCCAATGCCAAGCGCACCATTCAGGCAGTGGGCTCTGCGGCCAAACAGATGCTCGGCAAGACGCCGGGCAACATCACGGCGATCCGGCCGATGAAAGACGGCGTGATCGCCGATTTCGTCGTCACCGAGCAGATGATCAAGCAGTTCATCAAGAAGGTGCACGACTCGCGCCTGCTTTCGCCCAGTCCGCGCATCATCGTCTGTGTGCCCTGCGGTTCGACCCAGGTCGAACGCCGCGCCATTCGCGACGCCGCTCTGGCGGCGGGCGCTTCGCAGGTGTACCTGATCGAGGAGCCGATGGCTGCCGCGATCGGTGCCGGCCTGCCGGTGTCGGATGCACTCGGCTCGATGGTGGTCGACATCGGCGGCGGCACGACCGAAGTCGGCGTGATCTCGCTTGGCGGCATGGTCTATGCGGGCAGCGTCCGCGTCGGCGGCGACAAGTTCGACGATTCGATCGTCAACTACATTCGTCGCAACTACGGCATGCTGATCGGCGACACCACTGCCGAGAACATCAAGAAAGAGATCGGTTCGGCCTTCCCCGGCTCCGAGGTGCGTGAGATGGAAGTCAAGGGCCGCAACCTGGCCGAGGGCATTCCGCGCAGCTTCACGATCTCGTCGAACGAAATTCTCGAGGCGCTGACCGAGCCGCTCAATCAGATCGTTTCTGCGGTCAAGATTGCGCTTGAGCAGACCCCGCCGGAACTGGGCGCAGACATCGCCGACCGCGGCATGGTGCTCACCGGTGGTGGCGCCCTGTTGCGCGATCTCGACCGTCTGCTGATGGAAGAGACCGGCCTGCCCGTCATCGTCGCCGAAGAACCCTTGACCTGCGTCGCGCGCGGATGCGGCATGGCGCTGGACAAGATGGACAAGCTTGGCTCCATCTTCACCTCGGATTGACCTGCAGGGCCCGACGGTGCTGTCGTCGGGCCCTTGCTGAACCAGGACGTTCCGGATGACCTTCGCCGGCCATCAACCGCCCCCTATCTTCAATCGTGGACCGGCACCGCTGGTCCGCCTGCTGCTGTTCGTCTCGCTGTGCCTGATGATCCTGGTGGCTGATCTGCGCTTTCGTTATCTCGAAGTGCTGCGGCAGGGGCTGTCCGTCGCGACCTACCCCTTGCAGATGGCTGCTGCCACACCGGCTGACTTCGTGCGCAATGCCTCGGTGTACTTTGCGACCCTGGTGCGCGTGCAGCTCGAGAATGCCGACCTGAGGCGCAAGCAGCTTGGCAGCGGTGAGCGTTTGCTGCGGTTTGAACTCCTCGAGCGCGAGAACGCCCAGTTGCGCGGCTTGCTTGAGATGTCCCAGCGTGTGGGCGTGCGCAGCATCGCCGCCGATATCCTGTATGACGCACCGGATCCGTTTGCACGCAAGGTCATCCTCGATCGTGGCGCGCAGCAAGGGGTCGAGGCCGGCCTGGCGGTGGTGGACGCTGCCGGTGTGCTCGGCCAGGTGACCCGTGTGTATCCGATCCAGTCCGAAGTCACCTTGCTGACCGACCGCAATCAGGCGATTCCGGTGCAGGTTCTGCGCAATGGCTTGCGCGGGGTGCTGTTTGGCATCGGACAGGGGCGGCTCGAAGTGAGGTTCGTGATTGCCACCGCCGACATTCAGGCGGGCGACATGCTGGTGACCTCGGGGCTGGATGGTGTTTTCGTGCCTGGCCTGCCGGTGGCCGAAATCGAGTCCGTTGACCGCGAATCAGATGCCTTCGCCCGCATCATGTGCCGCCCGCTGGCCGGGGTCGAGCGCAGCGCGCAGGTACTGGTGCTCGGGCGTCAGGTACTGCCGCCGCCGCGGCCGGCGGATGAGGACGCCGTGCCGCCCGCAAGGCCTGTGACGGCGCCCTGACATGCAGCCGACCAATCGTTCAAGTCGCATCCTGTTGCCGGTCAGGCTGTGGTTCATCCATTTCAGCCTGCTGGTTGCACTCGGCCTGGTCTATGTGCCCACCGGCCGCCTTCCCGGCGTGCCGGACTGGGTCGCGCTGGTGCTGGCCTTCTGGTGTATCCGCGAGCCGCTGCGCATCGGCATGGGTGCGGGCTTCTTCTTCGGCTTGCTCGTCGATATCGGGCAGGGCGCGGCGATGGGGCAGCATGCCCTGGCCTATGTTGTGCTCGCCTACCTTGCCAACGGCCTGGCGCGCCGGCTGATGTGGTTTTCGGCCTTGCAGCAGGCCCTGCACGTGCTGCCGATGCTGCTGGTTTCGCAGGCGCTGATGGTGGCCGTGCGGCTGATTGCCGGGGCAGAGTTCCCAGGCTGGTCGTATTTTCTGTCGAGCTTCACCGGCGTATTGCTGTGGTGGCCGCTCATGTATCTGCTCCTGCTGCCGCAGTACCAGCCTGCCGACCGTGACGACAACCGGCCCATCTGATGCCCGGTGACATGATTTCATTTCATGCCCCCGAGCAGGACTCATCACGCTTTCGCTGGCGCGTGCTGGTGGCGGGGGTGTTCGCACTGGTCTGCTTCGTCCTGCTTGCATCGCGCTTCTACTACCTGCAGGTACAGAAGTTCGACTACTTTCATACCCGTGCCGAGGATAACCGCATCGCGCTGCTGCCGATCGTGCCCAACCGCGGCACGATCGTCGACCGCAACGGGGTCGTGCTGGCGCGCAACTATGCCGCCTACACGCTCGAGATCACGCCGGCACGCACCAACGGCCTGGAAGAGACCATCGAGGCACTCAACGCAGTTGTTCCCATCGATGCGCGCGATCGCCGACGCTTTCGCAAGCTGCTGGAAGAAAGCCGCAGCTTCGAGAGCGTGCCGATCCGCAATCGCCTCAGTGACGAGGAAGTCGCCCGTTTCGTCGCCCAGCGTTATCGCTTTCCGGGCGTGGACGTGCAGGCCCGGCTGTTTCGCGACTATCCGCTCGGCGCCAGCGCATCGCATGTCGTCGGTTATATCGGGCGCATCAATCAGCGTGACGTCGAGCGTATCGAAGAGCGCGACGACGTAGCCAACTACCGCGGCTCGGACCACATCGGCAAGAGTGGCCTGGAGCTGTCCTACGAGGCCGAGCTGCACGGCAACACCGGTTTCGAGCAGGTCGAGGTCAATGCCGGGGGGCGGGCGGTGCGGCGGCTCTCGAGTACGCCGGCGGTAACCGGGAGCGACCTTGAGCTCAACCTCGACATGGAGTTGCAGAAGATTGCCGAAACGGCATTCGGCGACCGTCGCGGCGCGCTGGTCGCGATCGATCCCAGCACCGGCGGCGTATTGGCCCTGGTGTCGGCGCCCAGCTTCGACCCCAACCTGTTCGTGGACGGCATTTCCACCCAGGACTGGAAGGGCCTCAACGATTCGCCCGACCACCCGCTGCTCAACCGCGCCATCTACAGCGCCTATCCGCCCGGGTCTACGTTCAAGCCCTTCATGGGGCTGGCCGGGCTGACGACGGGCAAGCGCACGCCGAGTCAGGCGATCTCCGATCCGGGCTACTTCAACTTCGCCGGCCACCGCTTCATGGACGACAAGATTGGCGGGCACGGCACGGTGGATCTGCACAAGTCGATCGTGGTGTCGTGCAACACCTATTACTACCAGCTGGCCAACGACCTCGGCATCGAGGGGATTGCGAACTTCATGGGCCAGTTCGGCCTCGGCTCGAGAACCGAGCTCGATTTGCCCGGCGAGGCCGAGGGCGTATTGCCGTCGCCGGCCTGGAAGCGCAAGCGCTTCCGCAAACCGGAACAGCAGCGCTGGTATGGCGGCGACACGATTTCGGTCGGCATCGGGCAGGGATATAACGCCTACACACCGCTGCAGATGGCCAATGCGGTGGCGGCGCTGGTGAATGATGGCAAGGTGTTCCGGCCTCATCTCGTGCGTCATGTCATCGACAGCCGCACCGGGGAAAAGAGGGTGGTGGAGCCCGAGCCCGTGCGCCAGATCCCGCTCAAGCCGGAGCACGTGGCGGCCGTGAGACGCGCCATGGTGGAGGTCAACAAGGTTGGCACCGGCTCGCGAGCCTTTGCCGGCGCACCCTATGAGTCGGGCGGCAAGACCGGCACCGCGCAGGTGTATTCGCTCAAGGGGTCTAAATACGTCGAGGGGCGGGTTCGCGAGCGTCTGCGCGATCATTCCTGGTTCATCGCCTACGCGCCCGCCGACAAGCCGAAGATCGCCCTGGCGGTGCTGGTCGAGAATGGCGGCTTCGGTTCGCAGTCGGCGGCACCGATTGCACGCCAGGTGATTGACTATCACCTGTTGGGCAAGCGTCCCAACCAGCCGGCGCCGGAGGATGTCGATGCGGTGGAGAGTGCAGATTGAGCGATAACCGCTTCCACCCCCTGCGGCTGCTGCAGGCCTTTCTGCGCCCGATCGATCCGGTGCTGATGCTGATTCTTGCGGCACTCTTCGGCTATGCCTTCGTGCTGATGTCGAGCGCCTCGCCCGAGCGACTCGATTCGCAGATGACGCACATGGCGGTGGCGGTCGGCGTGATGTGGTTTGCGGCCTGGCTGCCGAGCCAGCGCCTGCTGTCGCTCGCCCTGCCGCTTTATCTGGTGGGCGTCGTGTTGCTGGTCGGCGTGGCACTGTTTGGCGAGGTGTCGAAAGGCGCCCAGCGCTGGCTCGATATCGGCGTCACCCGCATCCAGCCCTCGGAGCTGATGAAGATTGCGATGCCGCTGATGCTGGCGTGGTTCTTTCAGCAGCGTGAGGGGCGCATCGGCTGGCGTGAATTCATCTTCGCCGGTCTGTTGCTGGCGGTTCCGGTCGGGCTCATCGTCAAGCAGCCGGACCTCGGTACCAGTCTGCTGGTGGCGGCGGCCGGTTTCTACGTGATCTTCTTTGCCGGCCTGACGTGGAAGCTGATCGTGCCGGTTGCCGTTGTGGGCATCGTCGGCATCGGCTCCATCGTGGCCTTTGGCGACACGCTGTGTCAGCCCGGCGTTGAATGGGTGGGGATGCGCGATTACCAGAAGCATCGTGTCTGCACCTTGCTCGATCCGACGCAGGACCCGCTCGGCAAGGGATTCCACATCATCCAGTCCACCATCGCCATCGGTTCCGGTGGGCTCATGGGCAAGGGCTGGATGGATGGCACTCAGACCCATCTGTCCTTCCTGCCCGAGCGCCATACCGACTTCATTTTTGCCGTGCTTGCCGAAGAGTTTGGCCTGATCGGTGCGCTCGTGCTGCTGATGATCTACCTGGCGCTGTTTGCGCGCGGCTTCCTGATCGCGGCACGGGCGCCAACGCTGGGTACGCGCCTGCTCGCCGGGGCGGTGACCATGATCTTCTTCACCTATGCCTTCGTGAACATGGGTATGGTGAGCGGCATCCTGCCGGTCGTGGGCGTGCCACTGCCTTTCATCAGTTACGGGGGAACCGCGCTGGTAACCCTGAGTCTGGGGATAGGTATCCTGATGAGCGTTCACCGCAGCAGGCTTGTGAACAAGACTTGAAGGCTGATCCGATGATCCTCAACATGCGAATTGCGTGCGCGGCAGCGCGCGAGACCATGTCCTGCCGGGGCCCTGTTACTGCGGCGCTGCTGGCGGCGGCGACCCTCCTGCTGTCCGCCTGCGGGCAGACGCCGGTGCGCCCGTCCGGGTCGCAGGCACAGACGCCCGATGCCGGACAAACCGCATCGTCCGCAAAGTCCGGGCGTCGCGGCGGTGGCTATTACAAGGACGATGGCCCGCACGACACCCCGCCGTCGAACCTCGAGGCGGTGCCCGATGCATCGCCGCGGCTTGAGCCCCTGCACCGTTTTGCCAACCGGCCGTATACCGTTTTTGGTCAGGACTATGTCCCCCTGACCGAGCTTGCGCCCTATCGCGAGCGCGGGCGGGCAAGCTGGTATGGGCGTCGCTTCCACGGGCAGCCCACCTCGAGCGGCGAGCCTTACGACATGTATGCAATGACTGCCGCGCATCCAACGCTGCCGATTCCAAGCTATGCGCGCGTCACCAGCCTGGCAACCGGCAACTCGGTCGTGGTGCGGGTCAATGATCGCGGCCCCTTTCACAAGGACCGCCTGATGGATCTGTCCTATACGGCCGCCTACAAGCTCGGTTACATCAACCAGGGCAGTACCGAAGTCGAGGTCGAGCAGATCCTTCCCGACGAACTGCCGATGGTGGCCAGTGCCGATCCGGTGCCGCCGCTGACCAACCGCGACCCGCCGCGGCCCGTGGTGACGCCGGCGGTGGCCGTGGCGCCGCGACCGCTTGCGCCGGTGCAACAACTGTCTTCCGCCGGAAGCGGGGTGTTTCTGCAGCTGGGCGCATTCGCCTCCTTCGACAACGCCGAGGGCTTTCGTGCCACCATTGAAGAGCAGATGAGCGCATTTGCCGATCGTCTTGAGCTGTTTGCCGATGGAAGCCGTTTCCGGCTCCATGCCGGTCCCTACGCCTCTGTCGATGAGGCTCGCTCGGCTGCCGACCGCATCGCAGCGGCATTGAACATGAAACCATTCGTCGTCGTGCGCTGATTTTTTGCCGAGCTTGAAACAAAAACTGTCCGTTTTGGTCAGCTCTCCGGCAGCGTCCTATAATTTCGGGTCGCCCGTCCTTCCAATTACCTGGTCATTTCCGATGCGTTTTTTAGTTGCTTTCCTGTTTTCGCTGTTTTCCCTTGTGGCAGCCGCCCAGACCATTCCTGCGCCGGCGCTGGCGGCTAATGCGTGGGTGCTGGTGGACCACAGCACCGGTCAGGTGCTCGCTGCCAATGATCCCGACATGCGTATTGAGCCTGCATCGCTGACCAAGCTGATGACTGCCTACCTCACGTTCTCCGCGCTCAAGTCCGGCAGCATCACGCCGGAGCAGCCCGTGAACGTGTCGGAGAAGGCGTGGCGCCAGGAAGGCTCGCGGATGTTCATCGAGCCCAACAAGCCGGTGACGGTGCAGGAGCTGATTCGCGGCGTGATCGTGCAGTCCGGAAACGACGCCTGCGTGGCGCTTTCCGAGCTTATCGCCGGCAGTGAAGAGGCTTTTGCCGCGCTGATGAATCGCGAAGCCAAGCGCCTCGGCATGACGAACACCAACTTCACCAACTCCACCGGCTTGCCCGATCCCGCGCTGTACACCACCGCGAACGACCTCGCGCTGCTGGCGTCGGCGATCATTCGTGATTTCCCGGAGTTCTTCGAGCTGTACTCGATGAAGGAGTACACCTACAACAACATCAAGCAGCCCAATCGCAACCGCCTGCTGTGGATGGACGGCACGGTCGACGGCATGAAGACCGGCCATACCAGCGCCGCTGGCTACTGCCTGGTGTCGACCGCCTTGCGCGGCCCGCGTCGCCTGATCTCGGTGGTGCTGGGTGCGTCGTCCGATACCGTGCGTGCGCAGGAGTCGCTCAAGCTGCTCAACTTCGGCTTCCAGTTCTTCGACACGGTGAAGCTCTATTCCGCCGATCAGGCGCTGTCGCAGTTCCGCGTGTGGAAAGGCCAGGAGAACGAAGTGGGGGCGGGCTTCACCAGCGATTTCGTGCTGTCGCTGCCCAAGGGCCAGGCTGACAAGGTCGAAGCCACGCTCGAGAGCATGCAGCCAGTGCTCGCGCCGCTGCAGAAGGGCCAGGAGATCGGCACCCTCAAGCTCAGTGTCGACGGCAAGGTGCTGGGAGAATATCCTGTCGTGGCACTGCAGGACGTGCCGGTGGCCGGGTTCTTTGGCCGCTTCTGGGACGCGCTGGTACTGTGGATCAAGAGCCTCTGAGCGACCGGGGAGTAGTGGAGGATGTTGTGAGCCTGTGTTATCTGAACGGACGTTATCAGCCACTCGACGAAGCGCGGGTGTCGCCGATGGATCGCGGGTTTCTCTTCGGCGACGGTGCCTACGAGGTCATCCCGGTGTATTCGCGGCATCCCTTCCGTCTGGAGGAGCATGTCGCCCGTCTCGAGAACACGCTGGCTTCCATCCGCCTGCCAAATCCGCATCGCCCTGACGAGTGGGCCGCAATCATTCGCGAGGTGATCGACCGCAACGTGTGGGAGGACCAGTCGGTCTATCTGCAGGTCTCCCGCGGCGCGGACGACAGGCGCAATCATGCCTTTCCCAAGGTGATGCGGCCGACGGTGTTCCTGATGAGCGAACAGCTGATCACGCCGCCGGACTATCAGCGCGAAGAAGGCGTGGCCTGCGTCAGCGCAGCGGATTTTCGCTGGCTGCGCTGTGACCTCAAGACCGTGGCCCTGCTCGCAAACTGCTTGCTTCGTCAGCATGCGATCGATCAGGGGTGCGTCGAAACCGTCCTGTTTCGGGACGGTTTCCTGACCGAAGGGTCGTCGTCGAACATTTTCATGGTCAAGGACGGCGTGGTGCTGACGCCGCCCAAGAGCCACCTGATGCTGCCCGGCATCACCTACGATGTGGTGCTCGAGCTCGCCGTCAGCCACGGCCTGCAGCATGAGGTGCGTGAAATTCTCGAAGACGAGGTGCGTCATGCCGATGAGCTGTGGATGACCTCGTCGACCAAGGAAGTGCTGCCGATTACCCGGCTCGATGACAAAGCGGTCGGCAATGGCCGTCCGGGCCCGCTGGGGAAGCAGATGTATGCGTGGTATCAGGACTTCAAGAATACGGTGATGCGTAGTGGATGATCAGAACAAGCAAGAAACCCGACAGACGCTGCTCGAGTTTCCCTGTGACTTTCCCATCAAGATCATGGGCGCGCGGGTGGATGGTTTCGCCCAGGCGGTGACCGCGGTCGTGCTGACCCATGCGCCGGATTTCGATGTGGCGACCGTGGAGATGCGGCCCTCGAGCAAGGGCAACTACCTTGCGATCACCTGCACCTTCCGTGCGGTATCGCAGTTGCAGGTCGATTCGATGTATCGCGAGCTCACGGCGCACCCGATGGTCAAGGTGGTGCTGTGATCATCAAGCGCCTCGGTCTTGTCGAGTACGAACCGGCACTCGAGGCGATGCGGGTGTTCACTGCCGGACGCGGTGATGACACCCCGGATGAAATCTGGCTGCTCGAACACCCACCGGTCTACACCCTGGGGCAGGCCGGGCTTCCCGAGCATCTGCTGCGCAACGACGCCGGCATTCCGCTGGTGAAGATCGACCGTGGCGGTCAGATTACATATCACGGGCCCGGCCAGCTGGTGGTCTATCTGCTGCTCGACCTGCACCGGCGCCGGCTCAAGGTGCGCGAGCTGGTGTCACTGATGGAGCAGGCGATCATCGATACCCTGGCCGAATACGGGCTGAATGCCGTGCGCAAGGATGGCGCGCCGGGTGTGTATATCGACGGTGCCAAGGTGGCTGCGCTTGGCCTGCGGGTGCGCAATGGCTGCAGTTATCATGGCCTGAGCCTCAACGTCGACATGGATCTCACGCCCTTCAGCTGGATCAATCCCTGTGGTTACGAGGGGCTCAAGACCGTGCAGCTGCGGGATTTCGGCGTGATCGAAACCGTCGCGGGTGCGGGTGAGCGCCTGCTCGGTCACCTCGACCGCCTGCTGCCGCCGCCCGTGAGTCCGGCTGCGGATGCTCCCGCTATGAGTGCGGCGCCCTGAAGGGCACAATGCGCTTGATGAATTCCCAACAATAGAGACAGAGACCATGGAAACCCCCGTTCGCAAGCAGCGTGGTGCCGACAAGACGGCCCGTATCCCGATCAAGATCGTGCCCGCCGAGCGCCTGAAGAAGCCCGAGTGGATCCGCATCAAGCTCGGTGCCGGCGTCGAGGCCGAGCGCTTCAACGAAATCAAGGACACGCTGCGCGAGCACAAGCTGCACACAGTGTGCGAGGAAGCCTCCTGCCCCAACATTCATGAGTGTTTCGGCAAGGGCACGGCGACCTTCATGATCATGGGCGACATCTGCACCCGGCGCTGCCCGTTCTGCGACGTCGGTCATGGTCGTCCGGACCCGCTCAACGTCAACGAGCCGGTCGATCTGGCCAAGACGATTGCCGCGATGCGCCTCAACTATGTAGTGATCACCTCGGTCGACCGCGACGATCTGCGTGATGGCGGTGCACAGCACTTCGTCGAGTGCATCAGCGAGACCCGCAAGGCGTCGCCCAAGACCACCATTGAGGTGCTGGTGCCCGACTTCCGCGGGCGCATGGACATCGCGCTCGACATCTTCGACCAGGCGCCGCCCGACGTCATGAACCACAACCTCGAGACCGTGCCGCGTCTGTACAAGCAGGCCCGTCCCGGCTCCGACTATGCCTACTCGCTCGAGCTGCTCAAGCAGTTCAAGGCACGTCATCCCGACGTGCTGACCAAGTCCGGCCTGATGGTCGGCCTGGGTGAAACCGACGACGAAATCCTCGAAGTGCTGCGCGACCTGCGTGCGCACAACGTCGACATGCTGACCATCGGTCAGTACCTGCAGCCTTCGGGCGGTCACCTGCCGGTGCTGCGCTACGTCCATCCTGACACGTTCAAGATGTTCGAAACCGAAGCGCTGAAGATGGGTTTCCGCAACGCAGCCTGCGGACCGATGGTGCGTTCGAGCTACTGGGCCGATCAGCAGGCACACGGCGCCGGCGTCGCCTGAGCTTTCCGGCCTGTCGCCAGAATTGTCTGCTAAAGCCCCGGACTTCCTGCGCGGAGTCCGGGGCTTATTTACGTCAGTTGGTGGCTCGGTCCGGGCAGCCGATGCAGCCTGTAGTCCGTGCGCCCCGGAAGATTGCGCCGTTGAGCTTTGCGCCGGTGAGGTCGACATCGATCAGTGACGCGCGGGTAAAGTTGGCGCCCTGCAGATCGGCGCCGACAAGGGTGGCGCCGTCGAGATGAGCTGCGCTCAGGTTGGCGCGCTGCATGTCCGCATTCAGCAGCTTCGCGCCTTGAAGGCGCGCATTGGTGAGGTAGGCGCCTGCCAGCACTGTATCCGTCAGGTCAGCGCCCCTCAGGTCGGCGTTCTGCAGGATCGAATTGCGCAGGTCTGCACGTGCCAGGTTTGCTTCGTTGAGGCGCGCACCCCGGAGGTTGATGCGCACCATCACCGCCTCGCCGAGATCCGCGCCTTGCAGGTCGGTGCTGGAGAAGTTCGCCTCGCTCAGGTTTGCGCCATGCAGATTCGCGCCTGCCAGACTGCTGCGGGTGAACTGCGAGTTCATCAGATTGACGCCAGCAAGTTCGGCACCGTTCAGGTTCAGGTTAGGACACAGCGTGCCACGACGGATGTCACATCCGCCAACGCTGAGACGCTCCTGCGCATGGGAAGCCGAGCTTGCGAGTAGTACGATCACCAGTGATAGAGTCGTTTTCAGCATGTTCTGCGGTCTTGTCGAGAGTCCCGTAAATTCTTGTTATGTTGGAGGGCAATCACGCGGATTGGTTTGCCTCTGTTGCGAAAATACATGAAATAGCGGTGCCGGTGGCCTCCGCCCCCAGATCGGAGTGAGTTAAAGGCTCTTGCTTCATGTGGGCGGGAAATACCGTACTTGCAGTGAAAGCCGGGTGCGGCATACTGATACGCTTGATAACGATGGCTGGAGGGGGATGGCATGCGTACCTTTTTTAGAACGCTCGCGTTTCTGGTGATCAGCGCGCCGGTATGGGCCGCAGGTGGACTCGCCGGTTTCACTGACAGTGAAGCATCGGGCGGCCTCAAGGAGGCCCTGAGCCAGGGCGCCAGCCGCGCAGTCGAACTGCTTGGCCGTAACGGCGGCTTTCTCAATAACGACAAGGTGAAGATTCCCTTGCCCGACGGGCTGGCCCAGGCCGAGCCGCTGATCCGCATGACCGGGCGCGGCAAGGACCTCGACGAACTCGTGACCACGATGAACCGTGCAGCCGAAGCCGCCGTACCCGAGGCGAAGACGCTGCTGGCCAACGCGGTGAAGCAGATGAGCGTCACTGACGCCAAGAACATCCTGACCGGTGGCGACGATTCGGTGACCAACTACTTCCGCGAAAAGACCCAGGACCAGCTCACCAAGCTGTTCCTGCCGGCGGTCAAGAAGAGCACCGACAAGCTCGAGCTGTCCGGGCAGTACAACAAGCTGGCGGGTCAGGCGGCCGGTATCGGTCTGGTGAAGGGTGAGGATGCGCAGATCGAGAACTATGTGACGCGCAAGGCGCTCGACGGCCTGTACCTGATGATCGCCGAGGAAGAGCGTGCGATCCGCAAGGACCCGGTCGGTGCGGTTGGCGGTCTGGCGAAGAAGATCTTCGGCGCACTCTGAGCCGCCTGCCTGATCGCGCCGGCAGCGCGCGAGCAAGGCTTGGGGTACACTTCCGCAATGCCGCCTGTCCGGGCGGCATTGCTTTTCCGGTCCCCTTCAGATGTCAGCCCTCCTCAACGCCCCCCAACGTGAAGCCATCCACTATCTGGACGGTCCCTGTCTCGTGCTCGCCGGTGCGGGCAGTGGCAAGACGCGGGTCATCACGCAGAAGATCGCGCACCTGATCAACGAGTGCGGGATCAGCGCAAAGAACATCGCTGCGATCACCTTCACCAACAAGGCGGCCAGGGAGATGCAGGAGCGTGTCGCCCACCTGATGGGCGGTCGCGTGCCGGGCGGTCTCACGGTGTGTACCTTTCATGCGCTCGGCGTGCGGATCATCCGCCAGGAAGCGGTGCATTGCGGGCTCAAGCCGCAGTTTTCCATTCTCGATTCTTCGGACACGGTACAGATCGTCTCCGACGTGTCCGGCGACAACGACAAGGGCATCGCCAAGCAGATGCAGTGGCAGATCTCGTCGTGGAAGAACGCGATGATCACGCCGGAGGAGGCCGCGCAACTGGCCGACAACGAGATCGCCTCCACCGCGGCGCTGCTGTACAAGGAGTACGAGCGCACGCTGCGTGCCTACCAGGCGGTCGATTTCGACGACCTGATTTCGCTGCCGGTGAGGCTGTTCGACGAAAACCCCGAGGTGCGCGAACGCTGGCAGAACCGGCTGCGCTACCTGCTGGTGGACGAGTACCAGGACACCAACCGTGCGCAGTACCGCCTGTTGCGCCTGCTCTCGGGCGTGCGTGGCGCATTCACCGCGGTGGGCGACGACGATCAGGCCATTTATGCCTGGCGCGGCGCCGACGTCGAGAACCTGCGCTTGCTGCAGGTTGATTACCCGAAGCTGAAGGTGATCAAGCTCGAGCAGAACTACCGCTCGTCACGCCGCATCCTCGAAGCGGCCAACACGGTGATCGCCAACAACGAAAAGCTGTTCGAGAAGCGGCTGTGGTCCGAGCACGGCATTGGCGACCAGATCGTGGTCACCAACTGCCCCGACCCCGATCGTGAAGCCGAAACCGTGGCGATGAAGATCACCGCGCACAAGTTCGAGAACCGCACCCGCTTCAAGGACTACGCGATCCTGTACCGCGGCAATCATCAGGCGCGGATCATCGAGCAGCAGTTGCGCAACCAGCACATCCCCTACGTGATTTCAGGCGGACAGAGCTTTTTCGACAAGCCCGAGATCCGCGACCTGATCTCCTACCTGCGTCTGCTGATGAACGAGGACGACGATCTTGCCTTCATCCGCGCCATCACCGTGCCCAGGCGCGGCGTCGGGGCGGCAACGATCGAAGCGTTGGGCAACTATGCCGGTCACCGTCACATCAGCCTGTTCGCCGCGGTGTTCGAGGAGGGAGCGGCGCAGCACCTGAATCCGAAGCAGCTCGAAGGCGTGCAGCAGTTCGCCGGCTTCATCAATCGCATGCAGTACCGCGCCACGCGTGAGCCGGCGGCGCAACTGCTGGAGGACCTGCTGACCGCGATCCGCTACGAGGCCTGGCTGTTCGAGCACTGCACGACGCGCGAGGCCGAGACCAAATGGAGCAATGTGCGCGATTTCGTCGACTGGCTCGGACGCAAGGGCGCGGAAGACGGCAAGAACCTGATCGAGCTGACCCAGACCATCGCGCTGATCTCGATGCTGGACAAGGAAGATCCCGACTTTGACGGCGTGCAGCTCGCCACCCTGCACGCGTCCAAGGGGCTGGAGTTCCCGCATGTCTTCCTGATCGGCGTCGAAGAAGGTTTCCTGCCGCACCAGAGCAGCATCGACGAGGACAAGGTCGAGGAAGAGCGGCGCCTGATGTATGTCGGCATCACCCGTGCGCAGCGCAGCCTCAACATCACCTGGTGCGAACGGCGCAAGGCGGGCAAGGAGGTGCGCGTATGCGAGCCCTCGAGATTCATTGCCGAGATGGGGGGCGACATCCGGATCAACGACCGCAAGAAGAGCGGCCCGGTGTCGAACGAGGAAGGGCGCGCCCGTGCGGCCAACCTGATGGCCATGCTCGAAGCGCGCAGCAAGCCCGGCGCCTGACGCTGTGCCGTGCCGGTCGGGGCGGCAGGCGGGCGCAAAAAAGGGCAGCCAGCGGCTGCCCTTCTGCGTTCCGGGACCAGGCCCCGATTATTGCTCGACCGGCGGCTCGGTGAAGTTTGCGCCTGCCTGGTTCACCAGGAAGGCCACTGCGCGCTTCACTTCGGTGTCGGTCAGGTCGCTTGCGCCGCCGCGTGCGGGCATGCTGTTCTTGCCGGCGATGGCCGAGCTGGTCAGGCCGTCAAAGCCCAGCGCGATGCGGGGCGCCCAGGCGCCGGCATCACCGGTCTTGGGGGAGTTCAGTGCGCCGGAGTCGTGGCAGCTGGCGCAGACGGCCTTGTAGATCTGCTCGCCGGTGCGGCTGCCCGGGGCAACCTTGGAGACCTTGACCTCGAGTTTGGCGACAGGCTGGATAAGCGTCGCGGTGAGTTCCGGATCAACCTTGTTCTGCTGGCCACAGCCTGCGAGCAGCACGGCTGCAGCGACGGCGATAACCGGCAGGGCGAGGCGGGAGGGCCGCTGGGCGGCGTTCTGGGCGCGATGTACCGACATGCTGGATCCTTTGACTGGCGCGAGGCAAAGCAAAAAGTTGGAAACGGTTTTCCGCTCACAAAAAAACCGCCTCAGAAGCGGTTCCGCTGAAAGCGTGTTTGGGCCCCAGGCAGCATTTCAGACCGCCTGCCTGCCAAAAAACATTGCACGAAAAGCCGCACCTTGACAGGCATCAGGGCAAAAACCCTAAAAACAGGCCGCATTTTATCACCCATGCCTCAGTGAGGCCATAGCACCGGCCATGCAAGATGTGCGCAGCCTTTTGCGTGCCCTGTCTCAGCCCGGCGGATCTGCATTGATGGCAACAACGCAGTTGCGCCCCCGGTCCTTGGCTTCATAGATGCCCTGGTCCGCACGGTGCATGAAAGCGGCGGGCTTCTCGCCCGGCCGAAACTGCGACACGCCAATGCTGATGGTGCAGCGGATCACGATACCTGAAGACAGCACCACGGCCGTGCTGGCAAATGAGGAGCACAGGCGGTGGGCCAGTCTTTCCGCCTCGTCCAGTCCGGTGCCCGGCAGCAGCAGAGCGAACTCTTCACCGCCGTAGCGAAAGTTGGTGTCGGCGCTGCGGGTGCTGTCCGAGATGACTTTTGCCAGCGCCTGCAGCACGCAGTCGCCTTCCAGGTGGCCGTAGGTGTCGTTCAGTTGCTTGAAGTTGTCGGCGTCGAGCAGCAGCATCGACAACGGCTGACGGTAGCGGCTTGCACGTTCGCACTCGGACTCGAGGCGGGCGAAAAAGTGGCGGGCGTTGTACAGGCCGGTGAGTCCGTCGGTGATGCTCAGCAGGCGGTAACGCGCCTCACTTTCGCGCAAGGCCTGCTCGGCGCGCTTCTGTTCGGTGACGTCCTGAAGGGTCTCGATCGCGCCGACGACTTCGCCCGACTCGTCGCGCAGCGGTGCCGCGGTGAAGAACAGCCAGCGTCCTCCGTCGCCGATGGACGGGAAGAAATCCTCCGCCTCGAAGGCGCCCGGCGTCAGTGGCGAGCGGCGGGACTTCTCGTGATAGAACTGGCCGACCTTGTCCTCGAGTGCGCCGTCCAGTACAAGGTCGGCAAGGGTCGGACGTGCGCTGGGGTAGAAGGCTTCCCACTGGTGGCGGGTGCCGATCTGGCGCTCCGGAGGAAGGCCTGACAGGGCCGCCAGAGCACGGTTCCAGTGCGCAATGACATGGTTGCGATCAAGGACGAAGATCGGAATCGGGCAACTGTCGATGCCTTCTGCCAGCATGAAGTTCGAAGCCGGCTCCCAGCAGGCTGCTGCATGCTGAGCCGACAAGTCCTCTCCTGCTTTGTCCAGCGGTGGATCCATGCGCATGGTGGTCGATCTGACTGGAGAGGACGCAAATATCCCTCGCATAACTGCGGAATGCAAGTCGGAGACGAGATCCGCCCGCGCACGCGGGCAGCATCATGCGCTTAGGGTGCCGGCGCTCAGCTTTCCTGAGGCGGCGCGGAAGCAAGCGCGCGGAGGGCTGGCTGTTCGTGCTGCGATGCGCGATAGAACGCCATGATGCGGCGCACATATTCCTGGGTTTCGTCATAGGGCGGCACGCCGCCATAGCGCTCGACAGCCCCTTCGCCGGCGTTGTATGCGGCCGCTGTCATCAGCACGTCGCCCTCGAAACGCCGCAGCAGCCAGCGCAGGTAGGCCAGGCCGCCGCGCACGTTCTGCTCCGGGTCCATGATATTGCGCACGCCGAAGCGCTCGGCCGTATCGGGAATCAGCTGCATCAGGCCTTGCGCGTTCCTGGGCGAGCGGGCGTTGGCATTGAAGTTGGATTCGGTGCGCACGATGGCCAGAGCCAGCCGCGGATCGACGTCGTAGCCCGGCGCCAGGCGCTGGACCAGGCGCGCATGACGGCGGCGTTCGATCGACAGGGAGGCGACGAAGCGTTCCACCACTTCATGCGGCACTGCTGCCCCGGTGTCGGCGAGCGAACCGGTCTCGCCCGAGTACAGGCAGTCCGGCAGGTCGTTGCCGATGTCAGCCACTGCATTCCTGCCACTCGCAAGCAAGGTCTGCGCGGCCTCATGGCCCTGGCGGGCGGCCAGCGCCAGCAGGTTCATCGCATTGTCCGGCTGGTCGGCCATTCTGCGGTGCTTCAGCAGCAGGCGGCCCAACTGGAACTGTGCTTCGGTGCTGCCGTAGCGCGCGGCGGCGCAATAGCGGTCGGCCGCCAGTTGAGGCAGTCGGTTGCGCTCTGCGCGGTAGCCGTCTTCAAGCATGCGTGCGAGCACCGGGGGTTCGTCCGTCCACGCAGGCGCATCGCCGCCCGCTCCGCTGGTGCCGGCAAAGCCGGGCACGGTGCACAACAGCAGCACGCTCGCAGTCAGAAGTTGGGTGGCAGTACGCATCGTGGCGCAATCGTGGGCGGGTGATCAATGATCCCACTCTAGCGCGGGCGTCCGCAGAGGGCTGTGAACGCTGACACCAATCAGCACAGATTGATGCGCCGGTCGCGGCAACAATGGTGGCAGCGTCAGGGCGAAAGGAACGAAGGCCCTGTTCCGGCGGTCGCACTCCGGTAACTTCACCAGAGAGCGTCACCATGGTCATGCCGGGAAAGCTGCGCAGGTTCAGCATCATTCAGGACGAGGTGAAGCTTGCGCATACCTCGCACTGGGATCTCGATTATCTCGGTCAGGCCGAGTTCGATGCGCTCATGCATACGCCTGCTGTGGGCCCGGACGAAAGGCCTTCCGAAACCGGCGAGGGCCAGGGCACAGCGCCTTCGTCCGCGAAGTAGCCGCCTCAAGCGAACCCATGGATCAATTCAAGGAGTGACATCGATGAAGCGGAACACAGCAGCCCTTGCGCTGACGGCTGCATTGATCGGCAGTGGTGCTGCGACGATGACGTTTGCCGCCGACGGCAGCGCGGTGACGAGCCCGGCAGCGACCGCGACGGCGATCTTCGCCGGTGGGTGTTTCTGGTGCACCGAGGCCGATTTCGAGAAGCTCCCCGGGGTAATCTCGGCGGAGTCGGGCTACACCGCCGGCAAGGAGGTCAACCCGACTTACGAGCAGGTCAGTGCGGGCAATACCGGTCACACCGAGGCGGTTCGTGTGGTCTACGACCCCGCCCGCGTCAGCTATCCGCAGCTGGTGGAGTATTTCTGGCGCACCATCGACCCGACCGCAAGAAACCGCCAGTTCTGCGATGTCGGCTCGCAATACCGCTCCGGCATTTACTGGCAGAACGAAGCCGAGCGTACGGTGGCCGAAGCCAGCCGGGAGGCCTTGCTCAAGAGCGGCAAGGTGTCGCGCATCCATACCGAAATCCTCGCAGCCTCCGCCTTCTATCCGGCCGAGGAATACCATCAGGATTACTACAGGAAGAACCCGCTGCGCTACAACTACTACCGTCGCGGCTGCGGCCGCGATGCCCAGCTGGAGAACATCTGGGGCAAGCGCTAGCGACCCGCGGCAGCGGGCCGCCTGATGGCCGGGTGATTGTCAGCGCAGCGGAAGCTTGCCCATGGCGGCGATGGCGGCTTCGATGTTCTTGCGCGCCGCGCCTTCGTTTGCCAGTCTCAGCCGGGTGACGCCAACCAGGGAGTCGCCGGAAGTGGCGGTGTGGGCGCTCTTGATCGACTGCGCCCACACGGTGCTGCGGGTGCTGCGATCGATCAGCTTGTAGCTGACTTCCATCTCCACGGTGAAGGACATCCCGAACATGGGCTGAGAAAGGGTGGCGATGAAGGCCTCGAGCGAGTAGCCGGTGGCGCCAGCGTCGCCGGCACGCGGAAACAGGCCTGCGGCGATCACGGACTGACTCAGGGCCGCGGCAAAGTCGGCGCTGGAGATCTGCGACGCACCGAGTGTGCTGGTGTCCTTGCCACCGATCACCGTGACGTTTACCGCCTCGGTGCTGCGTGCGCTGGTGGTGGGTGCCTGTTGAACCACCATGCCTTCGATCGTGGATGGTGTGGCACAGCCTGCCGCGACCGCGGCAGCCATGATGGCGACTATCAGCTGCTTTTTCATTTTGCTTCCGCCTTGCGCTGGAAAATGTCGTCGAGCACTTCTTCCACCATGACCTCGGGTGAGCGTCGCTGCAGCGAAGGCCGGTAGGATTCGCCGACGGCAAGGATTGTGTCCTCGCGACCGTCACGCAGCGTAATCGTGAGCCGCAACAGATACATGGTGATATCCCACATCCAGCGATCCACATACGTCAGCGTAGCATCCACTTCGTGATCTGGCCGCGCGGCGGCGCTGGTGGTGACCTGATAGCCCAGCGCGGTCAGGCGCTTGGCGATGAGCAGGTCGATGTCCGCATCCTCCCCTTCCAGCTTTTGCACATGAATGGTCTTGATCCGGGACAGATCTGCGTCAGGCGCCCGGGTGGACTGCAGCGATGCACACCCGGTGAGCAGGCCGATCAGCACGGTCAGCAGGGCGTATTTGAAGAGTCGGGTCATGGATGTTTCCTTTGCGCTGGTTAGTTGTTTTGCATTGAGCGGCGGCGAGCGTAGCAGCATCGATGGGGTATGCGCATGCGTTTTTTCAAGCGATTTGAAAATTATTCTTGATTTTATAAATGACCGGTCTATTATAAAAAACATGACTGAAGCCACTGTTGCTCGCCGACGCGGTCGCCCCCCACGCCAGGAGGGCGCGCGCGACCATACCCGCGAGGTACTGATGCGCGCCGGCACCGAGATCCTGACCGAGCATGGCTTTGCCAGCACCGGTATCGATCTGGTGCTGAAGCGTGCCGGGGTACCGAAGGGGTCGTTCTATTACTACTTCAGCAGCAAGGAAGAGTTCGGTGCGGCCGTCATTGCGCAATACGCGAACTACTTTGCGCGCAAGCTGGATCGCTGGCTGCTGGACGAAGACACGCCGCCGCTTGAACGTCTTTCGGCCTTCGTGGCGGACGCCAAAGCGGGCATGTCGCGCTTCGAGTTTCGTCGCGGCTGTCTGATCGGCAACCTGGGGCAGGAGCTGGGTGCGCTCAATGAGAGCTACCGGGTTCAGCTTGAAGCGGTGTTCTGCGACTGGCAGCAACGTCTTGCGACCTGCTTCGAGGCGGCGAAAAAATGCGGACAGCTCGCGCCGGATGCCGATCCGTCGGCACTTGCCGAGTTTTTCTGGATCGGCTGGGAAGGCGCGGTGCTCAGAGCCAAGCTCGTGCGCAACGCCGATCCGCTGGATCGTTTTTACCAAGGTTTCCTCGCGGCTTTGCCGCGCGGCGCATAAGCACACCCACAGGAGGAGAAATACATGTTCAAGGGCATTCTGATCGAGAAGGACGACGCCGGTTATCGCGCCACGCTGAGCGACATCGACGAGGCACAGCTGCCCGAGGGCGACGTGACCGTCAACGTCCAGTTCAGCACGCTGAACTACAAGGACGGTCTCGCGATTACCGGCAAGGGCCCGGTCGTGCGCAAGTTTCCGCTGGTACCGGGTATCGACCTGGTCGGCACCGTCGAGTCGAGCAGCCATGACGGCATCGCCGTGGGCGACGCAGTCGTGCTCAATGGCTGGGGCGTGGGCGAAGGGCATTGGGGCGGGCTGGCGCAAAAGGCAAAGCTCAAGGGCGAGTGGCTGGTGCCGCTGCCCGCAGCGTTTACGCCGAAGCAGGCGATGGCCATCGGCACCGCCGGCTACACCGCGATGCTGTGCGTGCTGGCGCTCGAGCGCCACGGCGTGACCCCGGACAAGGGCGAAATCCTGGTGACCGGGGCCAATGGCGGCGTGGGCAGCGTGGCCGTGGCCCTGCTGGCCAAGCTCGGCTACACCGTGGTGGCCTCCACCGGGCGTCCGCAGGAAGCGGACTACCTGAAGTCGCTCGGTGCGGCAGAGATCATCGACCGCGCGCAGTTCTCCGCGGCAGGCCGCCCGCTGGCCAAAGAGCGCTGGGCCGGTGCGGTGGATACCGTCGGCAGCCACACTCTGGCCAACGTCTGCGCCAGCACCCGCTATCGCGGCGTGGTCACGGCCTGCGGTCTCGCCCAGGGCATGGACTTCCCCTCCACCGTGGCGCCCTTCATCCTGCGCGGCGTCACCCTTGCCGGTGTCGACAGCGTGATGTGCCCGCGCGCCGACCGCCTCGAAGCCTGGGCCCGCCTGGCGCGTGACCTCGATGTCAGCAAGCTCGATCTCATTACCCACGAGATCGCCTTGTCGGATGCCATCCCGGCGGCTTCCGAGCTGCTCGAAGGCAAGATCCGCGGTCGCGTCGTCGTCGATGTAAATCGCTGATCAAGCCGTAGTGACGGAGGCGGTGGCCGCGTCAGTGTGCGCGGCCGCCGTAGCGTCAGTGACCTGATTTTTCTGTCGCCTATAACAATTACAGGCACGTTTTTTGTGAGGAGAACCGCATGACCGATCGTTCCATCAGCCGCTTCCCCGTTCCCGAGCTCACCGAGCTGCCCGAGGACATCCGCAACAAGATTCTGGCGGTGCAGGAAAAGGCTGGCTTCATTCCCAATGTGTTTCTGATGCTTGCGCATCGTCCGGCCGAGTTCCGCGCCTTTTTCGACTATCACGACGCACTGATGGAAAAGGATGTCGGCCTGTCCAAAGCCGAGCGCGAGATGATCGTGGTCGCCACCTCGGGCGTGAGCGAGTGTCTGTACTGCGTCGTCGCGCATGGCGCGGTGTTGCGTATTCGCGCCAAGAACCCGCGCGTTGCCGACCAGTTGGCGACCAACTACCGCAAGGCCGAGATCACGCCGCGCCAGCGCGCGATGCTCGATTTCGCGGTCAAGCTGTCGACCCGTGGCGGAGAAATCGAAGCTGCCGATATGGACGCGCTGCGCGAACACGGCTTTGACGACGAGGCCATCTGGGACATCGGCGCGATTACCGCGTTCTTCAGCATGAGCAACCGTCTGGTGCACCTCACCGGTACGCCGCCCAACGAGCAGTTCTACCTGATGGGCCGCATGCCCAAGGCCTGAGCCCTCAGGTCTTGAAGCTTCATCCGGGGTGGCAGGCTTGGCTCTGCGCCCCCGGATGAAGTGCTCAGCTACGTTTCAGGATCAGACTGAAATTATTCGCCGGCATGGCGATGACTTCGTCGAGGCACAGCCCGCACGCGGCTGCTTCAGCCTCTACCGCTTCGATATCCCGCACACCGAATTCCGGATCGCGACTCTTGAGCCAGGCATCGAACTCTTCGTTGCTCGGCGCGGTGTGCCGACCTTCGCGCCGATAAGGGCCGTACAGATACACGATGCCACCTTCTGGCAGCACCCGTGCTGCCCCCGCGAGCAGGGCGGGTGTGCTTTCCCATGGCGAGTAATGGATCACATTGATGCACACCAGCGCGTCGGCCCGGGTGAGCGGCCACGTCGGCGCGCGCACGTCGAGCGCGAGCGGTGCGGCGACGCTTCCTGCGCCTGCGTGCTCGGTCCAGGCCCTGATCGATGCCAGCGCCGCAGGATTCGTGTCGCTCGGCTGCCAGTTCAGGTGGGACAGTGCCTGGGCAAAGTACACCGCATGTTCGCCGGTACCGCTGCCGATCTCCAGCACCGTCCCCGCGGCGGGCAGCACGCGCTGCAGGACGGGCAGGATTAGGTGGCGATTGCGCTCGGTAGCGGGGGCAAACTGGCGTGGGTCGAACTCCATGGATCTTCCTTCAGGGGGGCTCACCCGCGACTGCACATTGGGGGCAGAATGTCAGGATAAGCGGTGTTGCGGCGATTGCGGATGGGGCGGGCTGAATGTGTCCGAGCTTATCGCAGTCGATCCTGTGCCACCATGCCGGTCCGGCAATCCACCCCGGTGTGGCACTGAACTTTCAGAGTCGAGTGTGAATGCCTGATCTCGCCCTGCTGCTGCAAACCCATATCTATCTGGCTGTCCTGCTCGGGGGGCTGTTCGAGGGTGAGACGGTCGTCGTCCTCGCAGGCTACGCAGCGCACCAGGGGCACGCTTCATGGTGGGGGATCACGCTCTTCGCTGCGGCAGTGAATGCACTCGTGGATCAGGGCTGGTATCTGCTTGGGCGCTGGCGCGGTGAGCGCGTGCTGGCCCGCTTTCCTGCGGTCGCGAACAAGGTCGAGAAGCTGCGTCCGCGCCTGCTCGGTCACCGTCGATGGCTCATCTTCGCGCTGCGCTTCTCCTATGGCCTGCGGGTCGCGGGGCCGGTGGCGCTTGGTATCGCACGCGTGCCGCTGGCCGAGTTTGTCGCACTCAACCTGCTGGCTGCGCTGGTGTGGGCATCGCTGTTTACCGGCCTGGGCTACGCCTTTGGCCTGGCGCTGTTGAACCTGCTCGACGAAGCCCGGCAGCACGAGGGCACGATCGCCCTGGTGATTCTGCTTGCAGGTAGCCTTGGCTGGCTGTACGCGCGCCGGCGCTAGATCACGCCGGCATGGTGAAGACGCTCAGTACCCCGGTGTAGCCGTAGAGCCGGTCGCGCGCGATCTCGCCGTTGGCAAAGAAGCCGACCAGCGGCAGCTCGCCGAGCACGTCGCGGATGGCGGACAGCTCTGCATCCGGCGTACCGAAGTGTGGGCCGCCGCGGCCGACACAGCTGACGTAGATGGCACCGGCGGCGCGCTGCTTGCTCGTTTCGAGCTCATCCCTGATCTCGGTCGCGATGCGGCGAACATCCTCCAGTGCGGCTTCGGGGTTGCGGCGGCAGAAGGTGAGCTGCGCGCCGGTCTCAACCTCGTCGCCGATGGCCAGCACCCGGGCGCGGGGATCGAGACCGATGATGTGGCGCACCAGGGTGTCCGGGCCGAAGCGGGCCGGCGTGGAGGCTTGGTCGTCGTTGCTGCGGCACAGTCCGACCAGGGTCGAGGACAAGGCTTCGGCCATCTCCTCGACAGCGAGGTCGTTCGCCAGCCCCAGATCCTGCAGGGCGCAGGCAAGCGCCGGCTGGCCGTCGAGGGTGAGCACGTTATTGTCCTCGGCCCGTGTCACCTGCCGTGCCGGCCCCATGGGCTGGCAGCCCTGCGTCACCCGCGACAGCAGGCCGACGTCCTCGGCAAAGGCGACACCCGACAGACCGCCGGTGAGCACCGCGTCGGCAATCTGCAAGGTATGGGTGCGCGCCGAAGACAGCCCGCCGAACAGGTATCCGGTCGCGGTCCTCTCGGCCAGCTCGGGCAGCAACTCCTGCAGGTCGGGCGTGGTGCCATCGGCATGTACGAGCGCGGTGTGGGCGTTGAACGCGCCGGCTTCCGGCGTCATCGGCAAGGGCTGGCGACCGGAGAACAGCCTGAAGGAGGCGCGCGGCATGGGGGCGAGCATCAGGGCAATGGCGGGCTCGTCGATGTACTCAACGCCACTGGCGGCGATGCCGATCCCGACCGTGCCGACCCAGCTCACTCCGGGCAGGTGTTGCCTGAGTTCGGCGAGAATCGCTTCTGCCGCATCGGCAAAGGGGTCGGTCAGATAGCACCAGCCCAGCGTGTACTCGGCCACCGGCGCAGCACCCGCGTCCGCTTTCGCAGCGCGGGTCAGCTGTTCCAGGCAGCGATGCAGTGCGGTACGCCAGTCGGGGTTGCTGGCGTGGGCGGCAATGAAAGGGGAGATGGGCATGGTGTCAGTCTTGAATCCGTAAGGTTCAAAGTCTGACAGCGTTTTTCGCGTCCGGTTTGGTCCGGCGGCATTTTTGTCGCCGCCAGGTGCTCCACTTGCAGTGGAGAGTCGCGCTGATGTTCCCGCCAAATGGTGCGAAACGAATCCATACGCGGATAGACTTGTGCAGTGGCGAGTCCGGGGCGCAATCCGCCCCGGTCCGCACCGTGAGTCGCATCCGGTTCGTGCTCGAGGACCCGGTTCGAGGCACGAACGCTTCCCGCAAAACATTCACGCGCGAACAGGGCCGCAACCTGTCCGGCTGTGAGCGCGTCCGTACCAACTGAAACGAGGAGATTCCCGAAGTGTCATCCGATCACAATGAGCAGTATGTCTTCGCCCCGGCCGTGCCCAGTGTTGCGGTGAGCGGTAGCGCGCAGCGATTTCCGGTGCGCCGTGTGTATTGCGTGGGCCGAAACTACGCCGACCACGCGCGCGAAATGGGCCACGATCCCGACCGCGAGCCGCCGTTCTTCTTCACCAAGCATCCGGACAGCCTGATCGCATCGGGCAGCGTGTTTCCGTATCCGAGCGAATCGAACGATGTTCATCACGAGATCGAACTCGTCGTCGCGATTGGTCGCGGTGGGCGCAACATCGCAGCCGAAGACGCGCTTGAGCATGTGTTCGGCTACGGCGTCGGTCTCGACATGACGCGGCGCGACCTGCAGGGCGCGGCAAAGAAAGCGGGCCGTCCGTGGGAGATCGGCAAGGCCTTCGACGCCGCGGCGCCGTGCTCCGAGATCGTGCCGGCAAGCGGCAGCGGCCATCCGGCCGCCGGCGAGATCTGGCTCGACGTCAACGGTGAGCGCCGCCAGCAGGGTGATCTTTCCTCGCAGATCTGGAGCGTGCCCGAAGTGATCGCCCACCTGTCGCGCTATTTCGCCCTCGAAGCCGGCGACCTGATCTTTACCGGCACGCCTGCCGGGGTGGGAGCGGTGAAGGTCGGCGACCGCCTCGAGGGCGGTGTCGCCGGTGTGGGCAGCATCGCTGTGACCGTGGGTGAGAAGCGCTGAGCGCCACGGGTTCCGGGCGACGCAGTCCGCCGGGAGCGCCGCTCAATCGACGGACTGGCGACCGAGGTGTTTCAGGTAGGCCACGAGCTCCCAGATCTGCTCTTCCGAGAACGCCTCGCCCCAGGGCGGCATGACGTCGGCTGTCTGGCGTCCTTCCGAGATGGTCTTGAACGCTTCTTCGGCACTCAGGTCGGTGCGGCCCTTGAAGTCGGGGGCCCGCCCGCCGATTCCTTCGTGGCCGTGGCAGTAGCCCGCGCAGGTTTTTGCGAAGCGCTTGCGCCCGGTCTCGATGCGGGCCGGGTCCTTGAGGTCGAATGGCAATACTGCGCCGCCCCTGGGAGCGGGCGCTGCCTGCTGTGTGCGCGAGCTGTCGGCAGGCGGAGCGACGGCGAAGGCGGGGGTGACAGCCCACAGTGAAAGCAGGGTGGCTGCGAAGAGGCCCAGTGAATTGCGTTGGGCCATGGCGGTCAGGGCAAATGAGCGGTCATTCCGGTTCATGTGCAACTCCATTCGTTCGGGTGTAATGGTCTGCGCAGGGGCGCGAGCGACATCGCCGGCCCCTGCAGATGGGCGGGTGCCTTAATCGAGCGTGAAGCCGATCAGGGCTGCGCCGCCCGGCAGATCCTTGATCTGGGGGAAGGCGCCGGCGAGAAAGCCGGGGGCGTGGGAGCCGAGCCCGGTCGGAATCACGATGTACTGCTTTCCATTGACCGCGTAGCTCACCGGTCCACCGCGTACCCCCGACCCGGCACTGAACTGCCACAAGGCTTTGCCGTTGTCGGCATCGTAGGCATACAGATGGCCTTCCATGTCACCTGTAAACACCAGCCCGCCAGCGGTGGTGAGCACGCTGCTCAGTGGTGGCAGTTCATAGCGCACGCTCCACTTCAGCTTGCCGGTGAGCGGGTCGCGCGCATCGAGGCGGCCGTCAGGCTTCTTTCCGCCCGGCGGCGCAACCAGCTTGATCTCGTCGATGCCGAGCGAGAGCGCCGAAATCGCCCGCAGGCTTGCCGGATCGTCCTTGCCCGATACCACTTCGTTGCACACTTCCATGCCGTGCGAGTACCACAGGCCGGTGCCGGGGTTGTAGGCGCCGTGGTTCCAGCTGCGTGCGCCAAGCAGGTTGGGGCACAACAGTTCGCGCTTGCCCGGTTGCGGCCGCCGCGGCTCGATGAGCTCACCGGTCTTCGGGTCGATGCCCTTGGCCCAGTTCATGTTCTCGGCGAACTGCCACACGTTCTCAAGCTTGCCGTCAGCCTTGTCCATCACGAACACGAAGCCGCTCTTGTTCAGATGGACGATCACATCCTTGCCATCCTTCTGCACCACCAGCGCCTCGTAGGCGGAGTCGAAGTCCCAGGTGTCGTGCGGAATCTCCTGGCGATGCCATTTCAGCTTGCCGGTCTTGGGGTCGAGAGCGAGCAGGGTGGCGGTGTACTTGTTGTCGCCCTCGCGTCCCGGCGTGTAGTAGTCGGGCGCCGCGTTCGAGGTGCCGATGTAGATCGTGTCCGATTCGGCGTCGTAGGTGCCCGGCATCCAGGCCGACCCGCCGCCGACCTTGCCGCTGTCGCCGGGCCAGCTCTTGGGGTCGTCCTTGATGATCTCGAAATTCCATACCGGTTTGCCGGTATCCGCATTCACCGCGTAGATCTTGCCCGCGATCGGCTGATCGCCGCCGGTGGTACCGCCGAACAGGACGTCTCCCGCCAGTTGCGGCGGCGCCGAGAACAGCGCGCCGTACTGGGTCTTGAGGTCGGTGAGCTGGGTGGACCAAAGCTGTTTGCCGGTTTTCTGATCGAGGGCGACGAAGCGCCCATCAAGTGTGCCGAGGAAGACCTTGCCACGGCCTACGGTCACACCGCGACTGGCCGCTGCATAGAACACCTGCTTTGACAGCGGGTCGAGCTTGGGCTCGAAGTGCCACAGGGTCTTGCCACTGGCAGCGTCGACCGCCCACACGTTGTTGTTGGCCGAGATGTAGTACAGCACGCCGTCGATCACGATCGGCGTGGCCTGCAAGCCGTGGGTGATATTCCCTGGCTGGTGAATCCACGCCACCTTCAGGTTCTTGACGGTGTCCTTGTTGATCTCGGTCAGCGGGCTGTAGCGCCAGGCATTGGAAGTGCGGTGATACTGCGGCCAGTTGTCGGGGTCGACCGAGCCGGGGTCGGCGCTGGTTGCGGCGATGACACTGGCGCAGGCCAGGGACAGAGCGAGGGGGGCGAGGCGGGTGCTTGGCTTCATGATGTCTCCGTATATTTTCCGGTGTGGTCGGCTGCGCCCGGCGCGGGTCGAGCCGGGCCGGTGTCAGGTGCAGCGCAGGCCGCTTACCAGGCGTAGGCGTACTTGAGATTCAGGCTGTCGGTCGCAGCGCGGTTCTTGCCCTCGATGCCGCCGGAGTAGCGCAGCGTCAGCGACTGGTTGCCGTAGTACTTGAACATCACGCCCAGACCGGCTGTGAGTTCGTGATTGCGTGGGTTGCGCGCGCCAGTGGCCTTGTTCGTCCATGCCGCCTGCGACTCGTAGTCGAGGGCGACGAAGGGTTCCACCACATCACCCATGGCATAGCCCAGGCGATGGTTGGTATGGAAGATGGTGCCGGGCGTGGCGTCAGCGTCGGTGGATTTGCCGAAGAACACGAAGCCGGCATCGGCGGTGTAGCTCACCTTGCCGAGCTGCAGGTCCCAGAACAGGCTCGAGTAGTTCTTCCACACATCGCCGCCACCGACGTCCGAGTCACCGACCGGCAACTGCATGAAGGTCTGGAAGCCGAGGGTGGCATTGGCGGAGGGCTTGTACCAGATCGCCGGACCAGTGAGCGGATCGCCGATACCACTGGATGAGGTGTGGTTGGAGCTGCTGCGGATGCTCACTTCCGGGACGATGATCTCGTAAGCAATGCCGATATCCGGATGCGATTCCGGTGACCAGAAATGGACGTACTTGGACAGACCTACGATGACGTCCGTATCAGGTGTGTTCTTGCGTTTGCTGCGCGAGTCCCACCGTCTGGTGCTGTCCTGGAAGGTCGCGTACTGGACGAATACGTTGAAGGGTTTGAAGCCGACCGGTAGTTCGTATTCATGAGGGCCGATCACGTCGAACGTGACCTGGGCCCGGGCCGGTGCGCCGCAGCCCAGCCCGACTGCCATGGCCAGTGCGGCTGCCATGCGTTTCGGGGCTGGTGGGGAAGAGCTCAGTCCGAACATCCTTTGTCTCCTGATTTTTTGATTTTTCCGGCAACGGTCGCCACGAAGGCCTGCGACTGTCATCGCGGTCGTGCCAGGCGTTGAAGCCAGGCACGGCGAGCACTACGCAACTTTCCTGCCACAAAACTTAATCAATAAAAACAATGGCTTAATTTATTCTTTCCTGTCTCCGCACAGAGACAGCTGTCGCTGTTTGTGTGCGACATCCGTTACAGCCGTTACGTCCACAGGCGTGCGTTCTGGCGTTGCCATGGGGCTGCTGGCGGACCCTCGGGAGGACCGGGCAAGTCTGTTCGATCTCCCGTCCTCGTCCCTGCCGAGGACACGTAGCGCCAGGCGGACATCCGTTTAATGCGCTGCGACACCTGTCGCTGTCGCTGCGACACATCGGACTCCGTCGCGCTTCGACGTGTGCCGAAAAAATTATCTTGAAGTCTTTTAAAACAAGGTGTTGAGGCGTTTCTTTGGCTGTCGGTCGGCGCCTGGCATTGCTCTTGCGATGACGAAGGGCAAGCCGGCCGCTGACGGGGCCGGATGCGAAACACGGCGATTCGCCGGCCAACAAGACGTTTAGAGGAGACACCTGCTATGGACCCGACATCCGAACAGTTGCTGTGGATGTACGAAAAGATGGTGGAGATTCGCGAGTACGAGGAGACCATGGCCAAGGTCTATCTCGAGGGCAAGCTCCCCCCCAAGATTCAGAAAGGCCTCGCCTTCGATATCGGTGGAGGCCCGGTGCCGGGCGAGATGCACCTCGCCGCCGGACAGGAGCCGGTTGCAGTGGGCGTGTGTGCCCACCTGAAGACGGAAGACTCCGTGGTTGGCGCGCACCGGCCGCATCACTTCGCGATTGCCAAGAACGTCGACCTGAACGCGATGACCGCCGAGATGTTCGGCAAGGCCACCGGGCTGGGGCGCGGCAAGGGCGGGCACATGCACCTGTTCGACCCGGCGGTGAAGTTCTCCTGCAGCGGCATCGTCGGTGCTTCGGCACCGCAGGCCTGCGGCGCGGCGCTGGCGGCGAAGAAGCTGGGCAAGGACTGGGTCGCGATCGGCTTCTTCGGTGAAGGCGCTGCCAACCAGGGCGCTTTTCATGAAGCGCTCAACCTGGCCTCGCTGTGGAAGCTGCCGGTGATCTTCGTGTGCGAAGACAACAAGTACGGCATCTCGGTGGAGAAGCACGACTCCACCTCGGTCGAATCCAACGCCGTGCGCGCGGCCGGCTATGGCATGCCCGGCGTGCTGGTGGAGACCAACGACGCCGTCGCGGTGTTCCGTGCGGCCGGTGAGGCCGTTGCACGGGCGCGTCGTGGCGAAGGCCCGACGCTGATCGAGGTCAAGACCGACCGTTACCTCGGCCACTTCCAGGGTGACCCCGAAACCTACCGCCCCAAGGGCGAAGCGCAGGAGCTGCGCACCCACGACCCCATCCCGGCGCTTGGCGCGTTGTTGCGCTCACGCGACCTGCTCGACGACGCCAGCGATGCCAGTCTGCGCAAGGCCGTGAGCGAGCGCATCGAGGCGGCCTATGCGTTTGGCCGCAACAGCCCCTATCCCGAACCGTCCGAAGCCCTGCTTCACGTGTTTGCCGACTGAACCGGACCCGCGACGAGAGGAAACAGCGATGACAACAGAAACCAAAGTCCGCACCCTGACCATGGCGCAGGCCATCTCGGAGGCGGTGGCCCAGGAGATGGAGCGCGACCAGCGCGTGTTCGTGATGGGTGAAGATGTGGGCAAGTACGGTGGCATTTTCAGCGCCACCACCGGCCTGCTCGACAAGTTCGGCCCCGACCGCATCATGGATACGCCGATTTCCGAAACCGGCTTCATGGGCGCGGCCATCGGCGCCGCTGCCGAAGGCCTGCGGCCGATCTCCGAACTCATGTTCGTGGATTTCTTCGGCGTGTGTTTCGACCAGATCTACAACCACCTCGCCAAGAACACCTACATGTCGGGTGGCAACACCAAGTACCCGGTGGTGATCACCACCGGCATCGGCGGTGGCTACAACGACGCCGCCCAGCACTCGCAATGTCTTTACGGCATCTTCGCCCATGTGCCCGGCCTCAAGGTCGTCGTGCCGTCCAACGCGTATGACGCCAAGGGCCTGATGACGTCGGCGATCCGCGACGACAACCCGGTGGTGTTCATGTATCACAAGGGCATCATGGGGCTGTCGTGGATGTCCTATTACGAGGGCAGCACTAACGCCGTTCCGCTCGAGCCCTACACCATCCCCTTCGGCGAGGCCAAGGTGGTGCGCGAGGGCCGCGACCTGACCATCGTCACCCTGTCGCAGATGGTGCAGAAGGCCGTGCTGGCAGCGGACAAGCTCGCCGCCGAAGGCATCGATGTCGAGATCATCGACCTGCGCACCCTGGTGCCGCTCGACAGGGAGGCCGTGCTGCGCTCGGTGGCCAAGACCGGCCGCCTGCTGGTGGCCGACGAGGACTACCTGTCCTTCGGGCTCTCCGGCGAGATCGCGGCGATCGTCGCCGAGCATCTCGACCGCGTGAAGCTCAAGGCGCCGATCCGCCGCCTGGCCGTGCCCGATGTGCCCATTCCCTTCAGCCGCCCGCTCGAAGACTTTGCCATTCCGCAGGTGGATGGCATTGCCGCCGCGGTGCGCGACCTGATGCAACTCAACCTGAACTGAAAGCGAGAACACACATGACCGATATCGTGATGGACGACGCCGTGTGGGCGGATGTGGAAGAGGGAACCGAGGCCTTGCTGGAGGAGTGGCAGGTGGCCGAGGGCGACAGTGTCGAGGCCGGGCAGATCCTGGCCGTGGCCGAGCTGGTGAAGACCACGCACGAGATCCTTGCCCCCTGCGGCGGCAAGGTGGCCGCACTGAAGGTCGCAGTCGACGACACCTTCGGTCGCGGCGCGGTGCTTGCGGTGATCGAGGGCTGATCATGAATGCCCCCGCAAGCACTGTGCAAGCAGCCGACGTGCCGGCTGCGCAGATGATTCCGCTCACCGGGTTGCGCGGCGCCATTGCCCGCAACATGGGGCAGGGCTGGCAGATTCCGCGCGTTCTGCACTCGGTCGAGGTGGATGTGAGCCGTTGCGAGGCGCTGCGCCGCGACCTCGCCGCAGCCGGCGACAAGGTGTCGCTCACCGTACTGGTGCTGCGTGCGCTTGCCCTCACCCTGCGCGAACATCCGCGACTCAACGCGCTGATGCGCGACAAGGCGGTCGAGCTCATGCCCGAGATCAACATCGGGGTCGCCGTCAGTCTCGACGACGGCCTGATGGTGCCGGTTATCCGCAATACCGATGGGCTTGCCCTGCCGGCACTTTCGGACGCGCTCAGGCAGGTCGCCTCCGGTGCACGGGCAGGGGCGCTCGGTGCCGGCTACTACCAGCGCGGCACCTTCACCGTGACCAACCTCGGCACGACCGCGATCGACAGCTTCTCGCCGATCATCAATCCGCCGCAGGTCGCGATCCTCGGGGTGACACGGGTGCTCGACAAGCCTGTGGTGCGCAATGGCGAAGTCGTCATCGCACCGATGATGGGCTTGCACCTGGTGTTCGACCACCGTGCGGTGGATGGTTACCCGGCGGCGCTTTTCCTCGGCGACCTCGCGCGCCGCATCGAGTCGGCGGATCTGTGATGTACGACGCCGAGCCCCGTCTTGCCATGGTGAGCAGTACCGACGAGCAGCGCTGGCATGAGGCACTGCTCCAGGCACCCGTGCGCGAACCGCAGCTGCGCTTGTGGACCTATCGCGCGCCGGGCGTGGTGTTCGGCTGCTCACAGGCGGCACTGCTGAATCAGGCACGTTCGCGTCCCTCCGGTTGCGAGCTCGTCCAGCGCAGTTCGGGTGGCGGCGCGGTGCTCACCGGGCCGTGGATGCTCAGCACTTCCATCCTGCTGCCGCCCGACCACCGGCTGCTGGCGGGGGGCACGGTCACAAGCTACCGCTGGCTGGGGGTGCTGATCGCGGGCCTGCTGCGCGACATGGGTGTTGCCGCACACGCCCTGTCGCCTGCCGACGTGCGTGGCAGCACCGCAGATCCCGCCCTGGGCTGGGCCTGCTTCGGCGGCCTGTCGCCGTGGGAGGTCGTGGTCGACGGTCGCAAGATCGTCGGCCTCGCGCAGCTGCGCCGCCGCCACGGGGTGCTGCTCACCTCGGGCACCCTGCTTGCGCGCCCGGACTGGACGCTGCTGTGCGACACCCTCGACCGCCCCGCCGGAGACAGGGCAGCGCTGGAACGTCGGACGACGTCGTGCGAGGAAGCGCTCGGGTCAGCGCCGCTGGTCGAGGGCTTCGCCTCGGCCCTGCACCAGATGCTGACCGATGTGCTCGGTGTGCACCCGGTCCCGCTTTCCAACCCGCTCCCAACCCATTCCGTGGCGGCCTGAACCCCGCGAAACCCAAGTTACGACCAGGCAGTACAAAACAAGAGGAGACATCATGAAGGACGAACACCGCAACACCCCTGCAGCGCAGGGCATGCGCGTCGTTGAAAAACGGATCACCGTCAGCCGGCGCGGATTTCTCAAAGGTTCTGGCGTGGCGGCGGCGAGCGTGACCGCGCTGTCCGCAGGCAGCCTGATGATGCCTGCGCGTGATGCCCTCGCCGCGGGCTTCACCCAGCTTGGCGCGGGTCCGGGCAAGACCCTGCTGGTCATGGCGCGCGACATCTTCCCCCACGACAGGATCTCGGATCGCTACTACATGCTCGCGATCGAGCCCTACGACGCGATGGCGGCCAAGGACCCCGCGCTCAAGAAGCTGATTCTCGACGGCGTCGCCCAGCTCGACCGCCTCGCCATGGCGAGCTTCAGCAAGCCCTATGCCGACGTTCCCACCGAAACCGAACGTCTGGGTCTGCTGTATGCGATCGAGCGCGGCGCCTTCTTCCAGAAGATCAAGGGCGACATGGTGACCGGCTTCTACAACAACAAGGCGGTATGGCCGCTGTTCGGCGAGGAGGGCTCGTCGTGGGAGAAGGGCGGCTACGTCGATCGCGGTTTCGACGATATCGACTGGCTGCCCCAGGCCTGATCCCGCACATCCATAAGAACAGACGGAGACAAGAGACATGAGCAAGACCTTTTCCAAGGACGACAACAGCGTCGTCGTCATCGTCGGCTCCGGCGCGGGCGGTGGCACGCTTGCGGACGAACTGACCCGGCAGGGTATCGACGTGGTGATCCTCGAGGCGGGCAAGCACCACACCCAGGAGGATTTCGAGAACGACGAGTGGGCCATGTTTGCCAAGATCTCGTGGCTCGACAAGCGCATCTCGGCCGGCGGCTGGCACCATACCGAAACCTATCCCAACCTGCCGGCGTGGATCGTGAAGGGCGTGGGTGGCTCGACCATGCACTGGTCCGGCCTGGCGCTGCGCTTCATGGAGCACGAATTCAAGACCCGCAGCACCTACGGCCACGTGCCGGGTGCCAATGTGCTCGACTGGCCGATCAGCTACGAAGAACTGGCGCCGTACTACGACATCGCCGAACGCAAGATGGGGGTGGCGGGCACCAAGGCCAGCGGCCTGCCGCCGATGCCGCCCAACAACCACTACAAGGTGATCGAGGCCGGTGCGCGCAAGATCGGCTACAAGGAGATCGTGCGCCCGGTCGCGTCGAACTCCCGCCCCTACGACGGCCGTCCGGCCTGTCAGCAGATCGGTTACTGCATGCAGGGCTGCAAGATCGGCGCCAAGTGGTCGACGCTGTACTCGGAGATCCCGCGTGCGATGGAGACCGGTCACGCCGAACTGCGGCCGCAGAGCATGGTGCTGCGCATCGAACATGACAGCAGCGGCAAGGCCACCGGCGTGCTCTATGCCGACAAGGACGGACGCCAGCATCTTCAGAAGGCGCGTGTGGTGTGCGTTGCCGGCAACTCCATCGAGTCGCCACGCCTGCTGCTCAACTCGGCATCCTCGATGTTCCCCGACGGCCTCGCCAACTCCTCGGGTCAGGTCGGCCGCAACTACATGAACCACACCACGGCGGCGGCGCTCACCATCAATCCCGGGCCGGTGTACATGTACCGCGGCTTCGATATCGGTGCGGTGGTGGCAGACGAGGTTGCCAACAAACCCGACCGTGGCTTCGTCGGTGGCTACCACCTTGAAGGCCTGGCCCTGCATCTGCCCTTCGCCGCCGCCTTCATGAAACCCGGCGGCTGGGGCCGCGAGGTCAGCTCCGCACTGGAGAAGTACGACCACATGAGTTGCGTGTGGGTGTGCGGCGAGGACCTCGCGCAGGAGGAAAACAGCATCACCCTGCACCCGACCGAGAAGGATCAGTACGGGCTGCCGGTTCCCATCGTCACCAAGACCGACCACACCAACGACGCCGCCATGCGCCGCCACGGCCTCGGCCAGTGGCGCAAGCTGTCCGAAGCCATCGGCGCCACTCGCGTGATCGACATGCCGCCCTATCCGGCCAGCCACAACATGGGCACCAACCGGATGAGCGCCGAGGCGCGTGATGGTGTGGTGAACAAATGGGGGCAGACGCACGACATCAAGAACCTGTTCGTGTCCGACGGCAGCCAGTTCACCTCCAGTGGCGCGGCCAACCCTACGCTCACCATCGTCGCCCTTGCAGTCCGGCAGGCGGAATACATCGCCGGGGCGATGAAGCGTCGCGAACTCTGAGCACCTGCAGAAAGAAGGCGGGCGGGTGCTGCCCGCACGCCGGATCACGAAATCGATGAACGCTTTCCTCCTCGCGTGAGCTTGGGGGGCCTGCTTGAGGAGCCCCCGTTTTTTCAGCGGCAAGCCCGCTCGCGTGGAAGTGATGACAAATGCAATTCAGAAAAGGAATCTCTCAAATGACTCTCGAAAACAGCTCCAGAAGTGGTCGCCTGTTCCGTCGTTGCGTGGCCGCCCTTGCCCTGGCCGCTACCTTGCCGGCCGCGCACGCAGCCGTCCCCGGCATGCGCGGCGTGGAGCACTTCGGCTTCACCGTGCCCAATGCACAGCAGGCAGTGGATTTCTTCGTGGGCGTGATGGGCTGCAAGGCCTTCTTCACCATCGGTCCGTTTGGCCCCTTCAAGGACGACTGGATGAAGGAGAACCTCAACGTCAATCCGCGGGCCGAGATTCCGGTGGCCCACCTCGTGCGATGCAATAACGGTACCAACTTCGAGATTTTCGAATACACCTCGCCAGATCAGCGCAAGCAAGGGCCGAAGAACAGTGACATCGGCGGGCATCACATCGCCTTCTATGTCGACGATATCAAGGCGGCGATGGCAGACATGAAGGCACAGGGAGTGAAGTTCCTCGGCGAACCCCATCTGTTTGCCGACGGGCCGCTCAAGGGGCTGACCTGGATCTACTTCATGTCACCCTGGGGCATGCAGCTGGAACTCGTGAGTGCGCCGGACGGGCGCGCCTACGAACTCACCACGAGTGAGCGGCTGTGGGACCCGCGCAAGTAAGGGCGCGGCCGGCGTGCGGCGCGGGCCGTACGCTGGTCTGGCTGCTCCTTGCCATGGTGCTGTCCTGCAGCTCCATGGCAAGGGCTCACTTCCAGGACTTCATGGCCCGCATCGTCCACGTCGTGCCGCACGATGGCGCGCTGCGGGTGTATGTGCAGATGCCGCTGGCCATGGTGCTGCTGCCGCACGACTGGTCGGTGGGTGGTGGCCAGCCGCCACCGCATTTCCTCGACACCGATGAGCGCGGGCAACTTGTGGTGGATGGCGCCGCCCTGCGTCGCGACACCAGCTTGCTGCAGGCGCGTCTCGGTCGCGCGCTGCAGATCGATGGTGCGTATGGCAGCCTGGAAGGGGCGCGCATAGACACCCTCACTGCGCGCGACCCCTTCACCTTTCTGCCAGCGATCGAGCGCAACGTGGGCGATGGTGTGACCGTGTACGACGATGTCTCGGTCGACCTGGCTGACGCGGTCGTCAGCATGCGCCTGCGCTTTCCGCGCCCGCTGCCCGGGGTGCAGTCGGTCTTGTCCGGCAGTCCCCTCGAGTGGCCTGAGCTGGCTGAGCGTGCTGTCAACATCGTGCGCATCCATCGCGAGGACAGCAGTGTCGGCAGTCATCAGAGCGTGGGCAGTCTGTCCTCCACATTCGATATCGAGGCGGCGCGGGCGGCGACTGCAGGTGGTGGCGGCGCGCAGGCGGCAGAACCGCAGCCAGGCTTCCTCAACTTCATCGAAGGGGGTGTTCATCACGTGCTCGGCGGGCTGGATCATGTGCTCCTCATCCTCTTGCTGGTGCTCGGTGCATCGAGCGTTGCGCAGTTTGCACGCACCTCGCTCGCCTTCACGCTGGGGCACTCGATCACCCTGTGCGCTGGCGCATTGGGCGGGCTGAATGCGCTTGCGTGGTTTGCGCCCGGGGTGGAGGTGGCGATCGCGGCGTCCATCGTGTATGCAGGCTGGCGCGTGATGAGCGGGCGCGAGAAACCCTTGCTCGCGCCTGCGGTTTTCTGCGTCGGGCTGGTCCACGGTTTCGGCTTCTCGTTCGCGCTGACCGACGCCGCTGCGAGTCTGGCCGGCAATCTTGCGGGGCTGATCGTCGGCTTCAATCTTGGCATTGAGTTGGGCCAGATCGCCCTGTCGCTCGTTGCGGCACCCGTGCTCTATCTGCTGCGCCGCTACTGGCGAAGCCCACACTTTGCCAATGGCCGGGTGCTGGCCCTGCCGTGTACGGCGATCGCTTCGTTCTGGGTGATCGAACGCGGCGTCGCGCTGATGCAGGTCCTGCCATGATTGCCCGTGCTGCGCAGCTTTGCTCACTGGCGTCGGCGCGCCGGCGGAATGTTACGAATGTTATAAGATGAAGAGATGACGACGCAGGCTGTTCGACCGGCCTGACGTACGACCGACGCCTGGGGGACTCTCCCGCAAAGGCGCGCATGGAGGAGACATTGGCAATGCAACTTGCTCAACGCGATCACATTTCGCGGGTGCTGTCCGTGACCCGGGACAATGACGTACCCGCAGACCGGATCCAGCGTTCCTGGCGGCGCTGCATCGAAGATTACGACCTCGACCCCACCCGGCCGACGCCCGCACACATCATCGAAGGCAGCCAGCTGCGCGAACACCGGGAGCAGATCGAGGAGTTTCTGCTGGTGGCGCGTACGGGCATGGAGCAACTCTACAAGCGGGTATGCGATCTCGGCTACGTGTTGCTGTTGACCGATGCAAGCGGCGTGACGGTGGACTTCATCGGCAATGACCGCTGGGAGGGAGAGCTCCGACGCTCGGGTCTCTACCTCGGTGCCGACTGGAGCGAAGCGCGGGCAGGCACCTGCGCGGTGGGCACCTGCATCGCCGATCTCAGCCCGATTACCTGCCATCAGATCGACCACTTCGACTCGTCGCACATCGCGCTGACCTGCAACAGTGCACCGCTGTTCGATCCGACCGGGGCGCTGCTCGGGGTGCTCGACATCTCCGCGCTGACTTCACCCTCACCGCGCGAGAGCCAGCACCTCGCGCTGCAGCTGACGGTGATGTACGCCAAGATGGTCGAAGACGCCAACTTCATGCGTTTCTTCCACGAAGCCTACGTGTTGCGGCTGGGTGCGGCGTGGCCGATGGTCGATGCCAGCGGTGAAATGCTGCTGGCTTTCGATGCCGACGGCGTCGTTGTCGGCGCCAACAATGGTGCGCGCCGCGTGCTCAGGGCCGGGAGTGACCGCGGCGTGTCCTGCGCGCTCGTGGGCAGTTCGCTCGATTCGATCTTCCGCGAAGGCAGTGCCGAGGTATGGCGCATCGGGCGCAATGCCTTACTGAACGAGCGCACGGCCCTGACCACCTTCGATCACGACGTGTTTTACGCCCATGTGATTTCGCCCAGCGTCGCGCCCGGTCGCAGGACGGAGCTGGCGCAGATGGCCGAGCCGGACGTGAGCGCGCCCGCGCTCGACCGCCTGGCGGGGGATGATCCGCAGATGCAGCGCCTGATCAGGCAGGCAAAGCGCCTGGTCAACAAGTCGGTCTGCATTCTGTTGCACGGCGAAACCGGGACCGGCAAGGAGGTCGTGGCCAAGGCCCTGCACGAATCGAGCGATCGCTGCGACAAACCGTTCGTGGCCATCAATTGCGCCGCAATCCCCGAGTCGCTGATCGAGAGCGAACTGTTCGGCTACACCGCCGGCGCCTTTACCGGCGGGCGCAGCAAGGGCATGAAGGGGCTGATTGCCCAGGCTGACGGCGGCACCCTGTTCCTCGACGAAATCGGTGACATGCCCATTCACCTGCAGACGCGACTGCTGCGTGTGCTGGCGGAGAAGGAGGTGACCCCGCTCGGCAGCGACAAGGCGCAGCCGATCCGACTGACGGTGGTGGCTGCATCGCACCGTGACCTGCGCAAGCTGATTGCCGATGGTCTGTTCCGCGAGGATCTCTACTACAGATTGTGTGGCGCGACGCTCTATTTGCCCGCACTCAGGATGCGTGAGGACAAGACCTACCTGATCAACCTGCTCGTGGCCGAGGAAGCGGCCGAGATGGGATGCGAAGCCGACATCGATCCGGCGGCCATGGCCCTGCTGTGCGGTCATGCCTGGCCGGGCAACGTGCGCCAGTTGCGCAACGTGCTGCGCTTTGCGCTGGCGGTCAGCGATAGCGGACGGATTCGGGTGTGTGATCTGCCCGATGAGTTGATGGAGCCGTCACTTGCTCACAGGCCTGCGCCCCAGGCGCCAGCGCCGACTGCGATGTCGTCCATGGCCGGCTCGGGGCCGCGCTGGAGCGAGCGTGAGGGGGAATGGTTGCTCGAAGCGTTGCAGCGCCACAAGTGGTGCGTGACTGCGGCAGCGGCTGAGCTCGGGCTGTGCCGTGCAACGGTTTATCGCCGCATGAAGCGCCACGGCATCGTGCCCCCAAACCAGCTCTGAGTCGGTCTCGCGGTGTAGGCTGAGGGCACCCGCCCGGCGTCAGTTGCCTGAAGGCCGCTCGACGGGTTCGTCGGTCGGGGGGGACGTCTGCTGTTCCGGCCCGGCATGCTGCATCTGCTCTTGCGCAATCTGCTCGTCGACCCGCGGGTCGAGGGCTGCGGCCAGCGGCGAGCTGCTGGTGCTGTCGGGCATCGGGATGTGATGCAGCGGCGCGTCGTCGACCTGATGCAGGTGGGTCGCACGCTTGGGCTGCACCCGCCATGCCACCACGGCCGCGCAGACGGCCACAAAGACATACAGCATGTTGGCGCCCAGAAAGCGCATGAGCACGCCGGCGAGGAGTGGGCCGATACTGGCGCCGACACCGAAAGTCAGCAGCAGCATGGCGGTGAGCGATACCCGCAGGTCTGCGGTCACGTGGTCGTTGGCGAGCGCAACCGCAAGCGGGTAGAGGCAGAACTGCAGCATGCACACGGCAAAGCCCGCCGCGAACAGCAGCCATATCGGCGCCTCGGGCAAGACTGCGAGCGGCAGGGCGAACACCGCCAGCACCGCGCCACAGCGGCTGATCAGCCATACGCGATCACGCCGGTCCGACAGCCAGCCCAGCGGCCATTGCACGAGCAGGCCGGCAAAAATGCAGCTACCCATGAACAGACCGACCTGCTCGGTCGTCAGGCCCATGCGCGTGCCGTAGAGCGGTGCGAGGCCGTAGAAGGAGCCGATCAGCAAGCCGGCGACCAGAATGGTGATCAGCGACAGCGGAACGCGTTTGAAGAAGAAGCGCAGCTCGAGCGGCGCCGGGTGCAGCTTGGCCGGGTGCAGCTTGTGGGTGAGGGCAACCGGCACCAGGCACAAGGCAAAACACAGCCCGACCAGCATCAGCAACTCCAGGCCGAGCTCGGGGTGCGCCACCAGTACCAGCTGGCCCAGAATCAGGCCGAGATAGGAGGCGCCCATATATCCGGAAAACACCTGGCCGCGCTGCTCGGCATGGGACTGTTCGTTGAGCCAGCTCTCGATCACCATGTACTGGCACATCATGCACAGGCCGATCACCATGCGCAGCGTCAGCCACGCCGGCAGCCAGTCGGTCAGGCCGTGACCGAGCACGGCCGCCGTCACCACGCCGGCGCACGCCACATAGGCGCGGATGTGACCGACGCGTCCAATCAGCCGGTGTCCCACCTTGCCGCCCAGCACCAGACCGACGTAGTTCGCCGTCATCAAGGCGCCCACCCACAGGCCGTCTGCCGTTGCCGCGACCCGCAAGGCCAGGTAAGTGCTGAGCAGGCCCGAGCCCAGCAGCATCAGCAGGGTGGCAAAGTAAAGCGAACGGAAGGACTTGAGGATCAGAATCATTGTGCGGGGGCTGACTCGATTGGCGGCGGGCGGGGCGAGGGTGCCCGCGAACGATTCCGTCATGTTACCCGTGCTATCCCGACTAAGGTACTCGGATAAACACCAATTTGGTGCGCAAGGTCACGGTGACGGGCGATTCAAGTTCTTCTGCGCACTGCCGTTAAGCCCGGTATCGGCGTGTTCGCCAGAATCAGACAAGGAGGTGCGACATGGATGTCTCATCCATCGCCGCCGCCGCGAGTGCCAACTCCGCGGCCCAGCTGCAGCAGGAAGTGTCGATGTCGGTGCTCAAGAAAGCCATGGACATCCAGGAGCAGAGCGCAATGCAGCTGCTCGAGGCCTTGCCGCCCGTGCCCGCGGCGCCCGCCGGAACCGCGGGTGGCGTGATCGATACCTGGGCATAGTCAGTTCCGGCGCGCCCGCTGAAAACTTGGGGCGCAGCCCGGGGGCTGCTATCGTTCGCCTGCCCCGATCCGAGACAAGCCCATGGCAGACGCGCAGCCCAATAATCCCCTCCACGGCCTCACCCTGGAGAAGATCCTCAACGAACTGCTGACCTACTACACGTGGGCGGAACTCGGGCAGCAGATCGACATCCGCTGCTTTAATCACGAGCCCAGCATTGCCTCCAGTCTCAAGTTTCTGCGGCGCACGCCGTGGGCACGCGAACAGGTCGAGGCGCTGTATGTCTATACGGTGCGCAGCGGTATCCCCAGGCACTGAGCGTCCGCACCATTCTGCCGCACCTCACTCGCAAGGACAGGACGATGGACTTCCAGCCCGTACTCGACGACATCGTCAGCACGCTCAAACCCGAACTCGGCGCCGGCAAGGTGGCGAGCTACATCCCCGCCCTGGCGCGGGTCTCGCCCCATCAGCTGGGCATTGCACTGCGCACCCGGGAGGGCGCGGAGTACTGTGCGGGCGATGCGACGACGCTGTTCTCCATCCAGAGTGTCTCCAAGGTGTTCTCGCTCACTCTCGCCATGCGCAACCTGGGCGAGGTCCTGTGGCAGCGCATCGGGCGCGAGCCTTCGGGCAACCCGTTCAACTCCCTGGTGCAGCTCGAAGCCGAACACGGCGTGCCACGCAACCCCTTCATCAACGCAGGGGCGATTGCAGTGGCCGACCGCCTGGTGAGCACTTGCGGCGATGGGCGGGCCGAAGTTCTCGCGCTGCTCTCCAGCCTGTCCGGCGAAGCCGTGGCGTTTGACGAGGAGGTGGCCGCGTCGGAGGCAGCGACGGGTTTTCGCAACATCGCGCTGGCCAACTTCATGAAAGGCTTCGGCAATATCGACAACGATGTTGCGCCGGTGCTCGATCTCTATTTTCACCAGTGCTCGGTGGCAATGAACTGCGTGCAGCTTGCCCGGGCCATCGGCTACCTGTGCAATGACGGCGCGCATCCGCTCGATGGCTCGGCGCTGGTTTCCGATCGCCAGGCACGACGCATCAACTCGCTGATGCTCACCTGCGGCACGTACGACGCGGCCGGCGAGTTTGCCTTCCGCATCGGCCTGCCGTGCAAGAGCGGGGTGGGCGGCGGCATCGTGGCCGTGCTGCCCGATACGCTCAGCCTGTGCGTGTGGTCGCCGGGACTGGACGAGACCGGCAACTCGCTGCTGGGCATGAAGGCGCTTGAAATGTTCGTCGCGCGCACCGGCCTGTCGGTGTTCTGAGTGCCTGCTGCAGGCGTGGACGATCAGCCCGGACGCGCGTGATTGTCGAAGGCGAATGCGTGTGGCCAGTGCGCCTGGGCGCGGGCTTCGCCGGGTGCGACTGCCCACAGGTCGCCGCCGTCACCGGTGGCAAGCAGCCCCCCGCGCGTGGTGGTCAGCGCACAGACGCCGGGTGTGGGCAGATGGCCGATGAAGCTGCCGTCCGCCTCCCATAGCGCAAGCGTGCCGGCAACGCTGCAACTCACCGCGAATACGGGGCCTGTCGGCCCGTCGATCGCGACAATGTCGCCGGCGTAGCCGCCGCAGGCTGCGAGCACCTCGGGCGTTGCCGTGCCGTAGCGCAAGCCCTCGTCCGTGAGCCGGGCGAACAGTGGCCGCGCCCTGGTCGTGTCTGCCGCATCCCCTGCTTCGTTCTGCAGCGAGACTGCGATGCGGCCATCGGCCGCCTGTGCGATGTGGCGCACGCTCATCCACGGGTCCGGCACGCGGTATTGCGCGAGCACGCGGCCGTCTTCGGGGTCGAGCAGCGCAAGGGTCGGGTCCATGCTGTCCAGGTTGCGCTTGAGGCGTCCGGTCTCGGGCAGGGTCAGGATGCCGCCGTTGGCGACTGCAATGCGACCGTCGGCGAGCTGCATCAGCGCATGCGGGCCAATGCCTCCGGTGGGCCAGGCGGCGAGGCGCTGCAGCGTGAGTGCGTCGTACACGCCCACGCGGCCGTGACCATTGATGAGTTCGCTCTCGGTGGCGAACAGCAGGCGTCCGTCGCGGCTGAAGCTCAGATGGCCCTCGAGGCGGATGTCCTCGTCGGCGTCATAGACGTCGAACGCGGCCAGCTGCCGGCCACTGGCCACGTCCCAGCGCAGCAGAAAGCGGCCCGGTCGGCGCGCGGCGACCACCGCGGAGCCGTCGCCCGACGGATGCCAGGCCAGTTCGTGACCGCGTGCGGGCAGCTCGAATGCGTGGGAGATGTCGGTGCTGCGCCCGGCAAAGAAGTGGCGCGGGCGGGAGGGCGAGTCGGCCCAGCAGGTGAGCAGCGCAGGTTCGTCGGCAAACGCGGCACGTGCAGGCGCGGGCAGATGCGCAAGGATGAAGCCGGCGGGAAGGGCGGCCAGCAGGCGGCGGCGCTGCAGATCAGTCGCCATCGTTCTCTCCGAAGCCGACGCTGACCTTCATCGCGTCGGCAAGCTCCTCGGCCAGCAGGCGTTGCAGGCGGCTGAGTTCGCTGACCAGGGCGTCAGTCTGCGGGCGTGCAGCGTCGGCAGCGAAGTCCGGGGGCAGCGCTGCCAGCGCCGTGTGCACCGCGTCGATGCGCTGGTCGAGGCGCTCCGCCAGGGTCAGCAGTCCGCGTCCGCGCAGCATTGCGGTGAGCCCGGGCATGCCCTCGTCACCCTGCAGGCCGGCGCGCAGGCCGGAGAAGTACGCCATCAGGCCGGCACGTGCGGACCCGCTGCGCCAGGCGTCGGTTTCCGCCGGGCCGGTGTGCGGGCGCAGGGGCTTTTCGAGATACTTGAGGCGCAGGGTTTCGGTGCTGCCGATCAGGATGTTGATGCCGTCGGCGAGCAGGCGTGCCTCGCGCTCGGGTTCGGCCTCGGCGAGGCCGGCAATCCAGTCCGGCCAGGCCGATACGGTCGCGGAGATGCCCGCAGCCGTGTCGCGGGCCAACCACACGGCATAGCGGCAGGCGGGGCCGTCGTCGGCGAGCGCCGGCCGTTCGGCGTCGAACAGAAGGTACTCAAGCGCAGGCAGGCCGCGCGCTGGCAGGCCGATGCGCGCGGTGTTGGCGGGCGTCCTTGCATACTGCGCGATCGAGCTTTCGATCTGCGCCGGACGCGTGGGCCAGAAGTCGATGCGGCGCAGCAGGCGCGACTCGAGCACCGGCCCGATGGGCAGCGGGCTCAGTTCGCGCAGGTCGTGCGCAGCCTCCAGCCAGCGCTGGCGGGCAGCCGCGGCTGCGGCGGGCTGACCCTCACAGCTTGCGGCGAGCGCGCTCGCCAGCGCATCCACCTTGTCACCGAAGTGACGATAGCCTGGCGCAAGGCGCTGGCTGGCCAGGGCACTCATCCACTGCGATGGCATCACGATGGGCGCCGGCGCGGCGGCGTGGGCAGGCAGGGCAAGCGAAAACAGCAGGCCGGCGAAGGGCAGGCCGAAACGGCTGGTACGAAACCGGGTAAACATCATAGTGACTCCACAAAGCGGACCAGCGCATCGCGCTCGGCAGCATTCAGGCCCAGCACGTGCTGCCTGGCCGCTTCCGCCTCGCCGCCGTGCCACAGAATTGCCTCCAGCACGCCGCGCGCGCGGCCGTCGTGCATCAGGGTCTGGTGACCATTCACGGTCTGGATCAGGCCGACGCCCCACAGCGGCGGGGTGCGCCATTCGCGCCCGTCGGCGGCAAAGTCGGGGCGGTTGTCGGCGAGTGCCTCACCCATGTCATGCAGCAGCAGATCGGTGTATGGCCAGATGGATTGCCCTGCCAGTTCCGGGAAGGCGTCCGAGTCGCCAGTGACGTGGTTCGGTACATGGCAGCTCGCGCACTGTGCCTGATGAAAGATGCGCTTGCCGTCGAGGACTTGCGGGTCGGCCGGTGTGCGCCGGGCGGGTACCGCGAGCGTGGTGGTGTAGTAGATGCTGCGATCGAGCGAGCGGTCGTCGATGTCGGTGCGGTGCTCTCCACGCTCGCTGCGCCAGGCGGCTTCCTGCTGCAGTCGCACGCGGCAGTCCTGCTGTGCCGTGGTGCACTCTTCGTGCGGGAACAGGCTGGAGGTGATGCCGATGTCGCCGTTGAAGGCGGCGGCGGTCTGGTGTGCGACGCTGCCCACGTTGGCTTTCCAGCCGAAACGCCCCACGACCCAGTCCTGCCGCACCGCGTCCCACACCCGGTTCGGGCGGCCCGAGATGCCGGCCTGGTCTGCGGCCTGGCGCGCTGCGATCTCGAGCAGTCGGGCTTCGGGGATGGCCTCAAGCAGGCCGAGGCCGATGACCTGGGGGGCAATGCGCGGTGAGATCAGCGTCTGCGGGTGCAGCGGACCGTAGCCGGGTTCGCTCAGCGTGTACGTGGGCTGGCGCAGGCTGTAGGGCGTGCCGTCGGCGAAGCGGCCGGGTACCTCGGTGTAGCTCACGGTGATCAGGGCCTCCGGGCGGATGCCGGGCAGGGCCTGATTGTTCAGTTGCGAGCCGTAAGTGGGCTCGGGCACCACACCGTCCTTGCCACCGTCACCGGGGATCGACAGGCGCAGCAGCAGGCCCACCGCTTGCTCGGTGCTGACGCCGTTGGCGTCCACCGCCGGCGGGGCGCTGCGGCCGTCGAGCACGTGACAGCCGGCACAGGCGCGGGAAATGAAATGCGGGCCGAGCCCGTCCCGACCCGAGGTCGAGGCCGGTGCGCCGACCCAGCTCTTCTTGAAGAACGAGTTGCCGATGAAGAACGCAGTCTGCCGGTCCATCGACAGGTTTGCCGCCGGATATGAAAAAGCGTTGCGTCCGTGGTCGGGCGTGGTGGTGGCGCCGCCGGGGCGTTCTTCGCCCGGTTCGTAGCCAATCGTCGGGCGAGCCGACTGCACGGCGGCGAAGGCAATGCCGGTGGCGGCGAGTACGCCGAGACCAAGGAGCAGGCGTCTGGATTTCATGGGCGCGGAAGCAGAAAGCGAGGGGGAAGGAGGCGGGCGCCGGATGAGAGGGTGCAGACCGCAGCCCGTGGCCGCGTCAGCACCCTCGGTCACTGGGCGTTCAGTTGGGCGCGACGGTGTTCAGACGCTTGATGCCGAGCACGGCAGCTGCTTCGACCAGGCCTTCGGTCTGCTTCTTCAGCGCGACGACGGTGGCCTCGACCTTGCTGCGCCCCGGCGTGCCGACCAGGATGGCGCGGTCGAAGGGTGCGGGAATCGCTTCCGCGGCCTTCACCGACGTGTCGATCTGGGCATCCACGCGGCTCGCGACGGCCTTGTTCTTCGCCGATACCAGGTCGCGCACGCCCGGCCCCTTGAGCACACTGCCGTCGGCGCGGACGTACTGGCCGCGCCATACGTTGCGAATGCCGGTGGCGTTGGCCACGACGTCGCGGTGAGTGTTGTCGGAGAAGCACGAGTGCTCGTCTTCTTGGTTCTGCGAGTCGAGCGCCACTTCGATGCGTTCGCCGGCCAGCTCGCCGCGCGACAGGATGCCGAGGGCAGAGATCACCTTGGCGACGTTGCCCGCGTCGGCGACGAAGCCCTTGCGGTAGTTGTCGGCGCCGGGTGCCCAGGCTGCTGCCAGGTCGCCGAGATCCTTCACCAGCAGGTCGGTGGTGACTTTCAGGTAGGCACGGCGGCGGTCGGCGTTGGGCGCCTTGCCGTCGACGAAGTCGGTGTAGGCACGGCGGCCGGGGCCGTTGTCGTCGAGGTCCTGGCCCCACAGCATGAACTCGATGGCGTGCCAGCCGGTGGAGATGTTCTCTTCGCCGTCCTTCTCATTCAGGCCGGAGAGGGTGTCCATGTCGATGGGGATCGTGCGGTTGGCAATGATGCCGGCGTCCTTTGCACCCTCGACGAAGTCCACATAGGCCTCGTCCATCGGCCAGGCGTTGATCCTGCCCTCGGGGCCGTCCTCGCCATCGATCGGGCCGCCGTAAAAGCGGAAGGCTTCGGTCTGACCGTAGGTCTCGCGTGCAGCGAGCCAGGCCTTGCGGGCTGCCAGCTGTCCGGCTTCGGACGGTGCGGCGACAAAGGCGTCGACCGCCTTCTGCAACGCCAGTGCGCCGGCATGGGCATCGGCGTAGGTGGCGTGGACGAGCTCGCCGTAGTGAGCGAGGACGCGCGGCGCGGTCACTGTCTCGGCGGCCAGCGTGGCGGTGGAGAAATGCAGTGCGGCGAGCGCGGAAACGAGGGTGATCAGGCGCATTGGGTTCGCTCCGTTGTGCGTTGTCGGGGGGCGTGAACAGGGGCGCACGCCCGACGCCGGGTCGGGCATGCGCTGGTGGATCAGAACTCCCAGCCGATTCCGGCGTTGGCGAAGCTGCGATCGTTGCCGTGGCCGACTGCGGCGGAGATCTTCACGCCTTCGACGATCTCGTAGCGCAGGCCGACGGCGCGGTCCGGACGGCTGTCCTCGTTGCCAAAGGTCTCCGCCACAAAGCTCAGCCTTTCGGTGAGCGGAAGATCGACCGCCACGCCCCAGGTGTTCACGGCGTCGGTGTCGCCATCCTCACGGGTTACTTCACGGCCAAGGTTGGTGTGCACCCTCTGGCCGCCTTCGAAGGTCCAGGTCAGCAGGCCGGTCAGCGAATTCACGTAGGCCGACTCGCCTTCGGTACGGTCGCGTCCGTACTCGTACTTGAGACCCGCGGACAGTCCGGTTTCGGATTGCAGCGGCACCCACTTCAGTGCGAGGCCGTGGCCGTTGGTGGCTTCGTTTCCGGCGGTGGCGAAATCGCGCGAACGCCCGAAGCCGATCTCGAGCTCGAGGTTCTCGATCGGGCTGAAGCCGGCGGCGGCGTCGTAGCCCTTGGCTTCGTCGTCCTTCGACCAGCCAGCCTCCAGCTTGGCGCCACCCTTGTCGAGCGTGCCCGCGTCATCGACGCTCAGGGGGCGCTCGGCATGCGCCAGGCTGGCAGTGCCGAGCAGGGCAACGGCGAACAGGGGAAGGGCACGGGGGCGAAGCACTTGCATCTTTAACCTCTTGAAGTTGTTTTCCGTCGCATGGCGGACGTGTTCGGCACCGAAGGTGCAACGCCACGGCGCATGAGTGGATCGAATAGTAATGAGAAGAGGTCGCATTTGCAATTACGTTTTTGCGGTGCAGCGCTTTTGCTGGGACACTGTTACGGCTAATGAACCCGGGCGCCTGAAGGCGAGGGTTGCTGGAATGGAGTGGTGCAAATGACGAAGGAATTGAGTGGAAAGGAAGGCGAGAACCGGTTTGATACGACGGGTGTGAGCCGCACGATGAAGGCCGTCGTGACCGTCGGAAATGGCGGTTACGACAAGCTGGTGTATTGCGACGTGCCGGTTCCCGCCCTGGGCGCGGGTGAGGTGCTGCTGCAGGTGCTGGCGGCAGGCGTCAACAACACGGAAATCAACACCCGTCTGGGCTGGTATTCATCCAGCGTGACCGGCAGGACCGAGGAAACCGCCAGTGCGGAGACCACCGAGCGGGCCGATGGTGGCTGGAACGAGGGCACGCCGTTTCCGTTCATCCAGGGTACGGACTGCTGCGGCCGTGTCGCTTCGGTTGCGCCAGGCGTGGATGCAGCGCTCATCGGCAAGCGGGTGCTCGTCCGCGCGTGCATGCGCAAGGACGGCTTCGGGTCGATGGACACCGTGTGGATGGGCTCCGATTTCGACGGCGCCTTCGCCCAGTGGGTCAAAGTGCCTGCAACGGAAGTGTTTGTGGTGGAGAGCGGCTGGAGCGATGCCGAGCTTGCAACGATTCCCTGCGCCTACGGGACGGCCGAGAACATGGTGCATCGCGCGCAGGTAAGCAGTGCAGACCATGTGCTGGTGACCGGTGCATCGGGGGGCGTGGGCTCGGCGGTCGTGCAGCTGGCCAAGCGGCGCGGGGCCACGGTGACCGCCATCGTGGGCGCATCAAAAATGGACCAGGTGCGTGCGATCGGTGCCGATCATGTGATCGCGCGCGGTGACGACATCGTTGCCAGCCTCGGCGAGAACGCAGTCGATGTGGTCGTCGACAACGTGGCGGGGGGGACATTCGGCAGCATGCTCAAGGTCATGAAGCGCGCCGGGCGTTATGTGTCTTCAGGCGCCATCGGTGGCCCGCTGGTCACGCTCGACATGCGCGACTTCTACCTCAAGGACCTCAGGCTGATCGGGTGCACGGCCTGGGACGAGCCGGTCTTTCCCAACCTGATCGGCTACATCGAGCGCAACGAACTGCGGCCCATCGTGGCCAAGACCTTCCCGCTCGAAGGCATTGCCGACGCACAGCGCGAGTTTCTCGAGAAAAAGCACGTCGGCAACTTCGTCCTGATCCCGCCCTCGGACGGCTGATCCGGGCGCGAGCCGCTTGAAACGGTGCAGCAGTCCAGCAGGCTGCCGCACCGGGTTCTCATCGTTTGCGCAGCGCACCCACAACCGCGAGCAGGACCACCGCCCCGATCACCGAGCCGATGAAGCCCGCCCCCTGGCCCGCGCGATACAGGCCGAGCACCTGCCCGCCGTAAGTCGCCACCATCGAGCCACCGATGCCCAGCAGAATGGTCATGATCCAGCCCATCTGATCGTTGCCCGGTTTGAGCACGCGCGCGATGAGACCGATGATCAGGCCGATGAAAATGGTCGTGATGAAGCCCATGTGAATGCTCCTGCAGTGATCGGTTTGCCCTTGCCCGCATGTGCGAATCCGGGTCAGGAAGGAGGTGCCGGTACATTCTAGGCCAGCTTTCGTGACCGCCAGTGATGCGTTGCGGCGATGTCCGGCTCGGCGCCAGGGCGGCCACACACCGCAGATCGGAAGCGCAAAAGAAAAAAGCCCGAGCGCTTTCGGGCTCGGGCTAAATCCACACCAAAGGAGGAGGGTGGAGGAGACGGTTCAAATACTAGTGGAGAGTGTTGTGCGGCGCAACAATCAGCCGCGTAAACGTTTCTATCGACTGATAAGCAATATTTATCGCTGTGCGGGGTGCAATCGTGCGGTCGACAGGTGGCGGCCTTTGCAGGCCTGACCGATTCCTGCTGCTTCGTGTCCGGATACAGGCTCATTCGGCGAGCCTGCGGGGGGCAGATAATGGCGCTAAACATGCCGTCGGCTCATGCGACAGCCTCTCCACCCAACCGAAGGACATCACATCATGCTGGGAGCCATCATTGGCGATATCGTCGGCTCGGTATACGAGTTCAACAATCATCGCGCCAAAACCTTCGACCCCTTCTTTCACGCCCGCGCCTTCTATACGGACGACACCGTATGCACCATCGCCGTGGCCGACGCGCTCATCAACAAGCGTCCGCCGGCCGAAGCGCTCAAGGACTGGGGGCGGCGCTACTGGCATAACGGCGGCTGGGGCGGCATGTTCGGCGAGTGGCTGCAGTCGGACGACGCCTCACCCTACGGCAGTTTCGGCAACGGCGCCGCAATGCGCATCTCGCCCGCCGGCCTGCTTGCAGAAACTGTCGAGCAAGTCACCGCACTGTCGCAGGCGGCCACCGAAGTCACGCACAACCACCCGGAAGGCCTCAAGGGCGCAGAAGCCACCGCGCTGGCCATCTTCCTGGCGCGCCAGCGGCTTGCACCCGCCGAGATCCGCAGCACCATCACCGAGCGCTTCGGCTACGACCTCGATCGCACCGTCGACGACATCCGCCCCACCTACCGCTTCAACGAAACCTGCCAGCAAACCGTCCCCCAGGCGCTGGTGTGCGCCCTCACCGCAACCGACTTCGAGGACGCCATCCGCAACGCAATCTCGATCGGCGGCGACAGCGACACCGTGGCCGCCATCGCGGGCGGCGTGGCAGAAGCGCTGTTCGGCATTCCGGACCGGATTGCCGAGCGTGGCTGGGGGTATTTGCCAGAGGATATGCGGGCGGTGCTCGAGAGGCTTTATCGACAAGGCTGAAGTGTTTGTCGGGCTACTCGCTCTCCTCTCAAGCCTGCCGCGTAAAAGTCAGGCGAATTTCTTGCGACGGGCCGCAACAATCCCTGCGAGACCGATGCCCAGCAATGCCAGCGTAGCCGGTTCCGGCACGTTGTTCCGTGCATCGAGTTGCATGATAGACGTGCTGACGTTCGCCCATGTTCCGTCAACCGAGTTGGAGCCACCGTTCCAGCTGAAGAACGAACCGTTAGTGCCCCAGCCGGAGCCATTTGCCAGCCAGGTGTTCGAGACCAGATCGAAGTCGCCAAAGCCAAACAGCGTCGACAGGGTTACGTGGTGGCCATATACCAGATGGTCGAACACGAACGAGGTGAGTTCGTCTTGGGCAAGGATGCCGTTCGCGTTCGTGTCTGCCCCGGCAAAACTGCCATAGCTGGGGCCGTAATTGTCTACGGAGAACGACACGACGGTCGCATTGGCGGATGCAGAGGCGGCAATCAGCAGGGCGGCGGCGGCAATCTTGATTTTCTTGAGCATGAGTACTCCCATGGAGTCGATGACAGCAATAAGGGCGGATTGGATGGCAGCGCGGGCTCGATCGTGAGCGTGAAGCATCTTCAATCACGACCCCCGACACTTCGCTGCCGGCTATGACAAGGTATGGCGAAAGTGTAGCGATTTGCGCTCAGTAAACCCGGTAAATTCATCACGAATTACCAAAAACGACTTAAACGAACAGTTTCAAAGGGGTCAGAGTCGTTTGATTCGCTGGAGCCGCTGTACCAGAAGGGATGAGAGTCGCTGCCCGTCATTCGTGTCCGGGCTGCGGTGCTGGGTACGAGCCTGAGGTTTCAGAAGATCAGACGCTTGTCACCGCCAACGCCGGTTTCCTTCAGGTTCGGGATTGCGCGCACGATCTTGTCGCGGGTCGCCTTGTCGTGCCCCATTTTCGAGAGTACCTGCCCTACGGCAGACGCGGCATAGCCCCCCTGCTTGTTAGGAGCAAGCGCTTGCCGAATCCTGGCAACAGCTGCGGCAACGATATTCCTGTCCAAACCGTTTGTCGCACTGGCGTTCTGGGCGATTGGTACGTCAGGCGCTGGAACAGGAGCCGGAGCCGGGGTATTGGGCAGAGGCAGAGAAACAAGGGGCAGGTCGGTCACCGGCGCAACGGCGTTTGGCGCTGCGCCGAGCGCAATCAGCACATTGTGACCTTGCGATGCGAGGTACTCGGTGGCGGCAACCAGCAGGTCGTCGCGCGACACCACCACGATCAGCGTCGCGGGATCTGCCTCGCCGTAATGCACGGCCGCGAGCTCGAACATCAATCGCACATCTGCCGATTGTTTGCGCACCGGTGCCACATGGCAACGGACCTCGATGCCGGGTATTTCGCTCTGCAAAGCCTGCTCCCAGCCGCGCACACGGTCACCCTTTCCGTTGCCCGCCACGATCGCCTGTGTGCAGCTGCGCCCAAAAGACTTGAAGACGCGCGCCAGCGGTGCCACGAGCGCGGGAGACTGGTTGTCGGCATCGACGAAGAGGAGGGTGCGCGTCATGGTCTCGATCGGCCTCGTACGAACAGCGGGTTCCGGCTGGGATATGTATCGTGCATGACGTAAAACACCCGCACAGCATGGATACACTCCGAAGTGTGCCGTGCTGTAATTTCAAAGGGGTCAGAGTCGTTTGATTGCAGATGCGCAGCGTCGGCGACATGCCTACTGTGTTGTGACGGACGGTTGCGAAGCGGTAGCAGGTCCGGGGCGCAGCAAGGGCGTATCTGCGCGCGGTTGCGCGGTGAAGTGCCTCTCCAACTCATGCGCAGGCGTGATGTCTGTCACAGCCTATTGGCTTACGAAGGGGCGTCCGAGTCGAGATAAGTCACTTGCCCAATGCTCCGTGATACGCTCATTGGGTTTCCATATCGCATTTATCGGTAAGTAATGATCATCAAGGAAGCAGAAGGTAGGAATGCCGATCTCGAAGTTCTCAGGTCACTCGCGGGGCGACCTGATGTCACAGACGATCAGCGCAAACGCATACAGCAGGAGATTCGCAATATTCAGGCGGGTCTCAAGGGCGAAGAGGAAGCAGCTTACGAACTGAACTTCCACTACGGCAACTCGAAGAACTGGATGATCATCCATGATTTGCGTATCGAGTGCGAAGGACGGGTTGCCCAGATCGATCACCTGCTCGTCAATCGGTTTCTGGAGCTCTGGGTGTGCGAGAGCAAGCATTTCGCCGAGGGCATCGCAATCAACGAGCATGGCGAGTGCTCGGCGTTCTATGGTGGTAAAGCCTACGGCGTCCCTTCCCCGATTGAGCAGAACCGCAAACACATCACCGTGCTGGAGTCGGTTTTCAAAACCGGGCTGGTGAAGCCGCCTACTCGACTCGGATTTACGATCAAGCCGACCTTCGTCAGTTTGATCCTGGTCTCCAAACGCGCTCGGATCAGCCGCCCTTCGGCAAAGCTGGACGGCCTTGATGCGATCATCAAGAACGATCAGATCAAGTCACGTATCGACAAGTCGATTGATGCGGACAACAACCCGCTGACCCTGGCCAAAGTGGTTGGCAGTGAGACGGTCGAAGAATTCGCGCGGCGTTTAGCAGCGATCCACAAGCCTGTTGTGTTTGATTGGCATGCGCGGTTCGGAGTTTCGCGTGAGGTACGACCTCCCGCAACTGTTTCCCTACCTGCTCAGCAACCGGTTAGCGCAGCCGAACTGCAACCGGTAGCGGAGTCTGTGCAGACAGCCGAACAGCCACCTAAGGCCCAGGAGCGTCGAGAGTCGAAGCTGAAATGCGTAAAGTGTTCTGCAGCAGTGAGTTACGCGGTTGCGAAGTTCTGCTGGGTGAACAAGGGGCGATTTCAGGGGAGTGTGTATTGCATGGAATGCCAGAAAGGCGTCCCGGCTAATTGAATTAGCGGAAGCGCTTGTTCGCGAGGTGGATTGCCGTTTACAGCGTTCAGATTGAGTAGGGGTTCAAGGCGGTTCGCAATCGGCTGCCTTTGCAGTGACCGCTACTCGGCCAAAGCCGACCTTGGGCATGTGGGAACGCTCGGGCGGCTTTATGTGAGTTTGTCGCCGTTCTCACAACTACGGCAAGGCAAATAGGCTCTAGTTGTTCCGTGTCGCAGGCCGGATTGCTCAATGACTACAATGTCACTCCGGTAATTCAAGTTTCGCAAACTCTACAGGAAGGTCTCACCGCTAAATGACAAGGAGGCGGTGTGGGATCTAATCACCTGCTGCTATCGAAGTCGTTCCGAACAGGCGGCCTCTGGGGTTAAGTGATGATGTATTCCAGATGCCATTGATCTACGCGCTCTGCCGTCACGCTCCACAGTCCAAGGCTATCGACCGTGAGATTCCGTCCGACAATCAGCATTAGGAGCGCGTTGCTGTTCAATTGGGACTTGGCGAGGAGCAGGTGCATGGCTTCACCGTCTAAGCCCGAGGCATCGGGGTTATCTTCGGCATGTGTGTGCCATTCTCCGAGGTAGAGCAGACCAGCCTCAGCCTGAGCAAGAATGGCGTGCTGGGCGGCGGCGGGGTCGGATCGATAGCGGTAGCGCGACCGTTCGTCACGGGCATACGGGCCAGTCGCGGTAGTAACTAGAATCTGTTCAGCGCTGATGGTTCCGAACAGTTGGCCGCCGGCCTCCTTTGCCCAAGGTGAGCACTGCCGGTAGCGATACATATGCATCAGGGCGTCAGCGCTTATCCGCACCTGCTGGACAACTGATTCAAGCCGGCCGACTAGGTAATGTGCACCACCGCCATTTGGACGACGCAAGGTCACCATGGAATCTGCCGCATTGTGTTCACTTCGGTGAAGCCTTCTCGGGCGATGCCACCATTTGCCTCCACGGCATCTCGGTCTCCAAACCATACACGCCTGCAGGACTCTGGAATACGCCCGAGCAGCGCATCCAGAGCAAGCTTAGTCGCCACGGCGATGGTTGGTTGGAGATCTACCGCGCCATGAGGCTGGAATACGTTGCCGCAACCAGCCTCCACGATTACCTCGCCTGCGCCGGACGGCCAATCGGTCAACCGAAAACCTGGGCGTTCGGCTTCAAAGGCCGACATGAGATCATCCTTGCCGTACAGCAGCACGGCGTGCCCGACGATGGCGTACGCCTCAACCCAAGTACTCAGGTAAGCCGGAGGACGGTCCAGAGTGTGACGCCACGCATTTACCGCCGCTTCGCCTTCGATGTCGAGGCCTGCGGTCACGATCATGTCGGCGCCGGCGAGCTTCTCGAGTTCCGACGCTGTAAGACGCTCAAACTTGTTGCGGTGGATCGCGCCGATCTTCAGGTGAGGTAATCGGCGCTGCAACTCGGTGGCCACACCCTTGGCTTTGTTCCAACCCAGGTAGCTGAGACCCAGCAGGTGACGACCAGCGTTGGCGGAGAGAAAGTTGTCGCTATCGATCAGCGTTAGTTCACCAACGCCCGCCTTGGCCAGCAACTCAGCGATTTCGCAACCCACGGCGCCGCATCCCACAATCGCAACTCTGCGGGCTCGCAGATCGGCTTGTTCAGGCGAATGACCACGGCCGTGAATCCATGGTGCATCGACACGACTAACCACGACTCGCTCGACGCGCTGTTGTGCCATGGCTCGCTTGATGTGGTCCAAGGGCACCTGCGCCCAACTGCGAAACCCGTTCTTGATCTTGGAGCTCTTGGCGCCGCTGGCGAGAGCCGCCGCGAAGACTGGGCCGGTAGGTGTTTCGGCCTCGAAAAGGAACAGGGACTTGCGATCGGGCAGCAAGGTCGTGCGCAACGCTTCCTCGGGGATGCCGCGGATGGCATCCCCGACGGTCTGTGGGAAACCGCTGGGCTGCCATGGACGAGGCAGTTTCAGAAGAAGTGCGGGCAGAATATTCTGGTCACTGGCCTGGGCACCGATATTCCTCAGCCAGTCCTTGACCTCCACCTTAGTGTCGGCTACCAAGATTCGACCCAGCTTCGTGTCTAGATGGAAGGCCAGCTGACGCGGCTTACCACCCGGCTTCACAAGGCTCAGCAGTCGTAGGTTCCCATCCGGCGCAATGGCTTGTTGAGCCCAATACGAGCCAAACTCGCGCTCGAACTCGGCCACGCACTTGTCGTCTGGCCAGTTGAGTAGCTCCAACGCATCGTCGAGGTTAGCGCGGACACGTTCACCAACGGGCGCGACGATGGACGTAGGCCGCAGACACAAGAGTCCCTTGGGCTCGACGTGGGGCCAACGATAGTCGCTGCCCATGTCGGGCGCCAGCACCTTGGGCTGGGAATTCGGAAACGCCCCATCGACGACAAGCAGGAAGTGGCTCACCGCCGGTGGACGGACAATTCCCTCTGTGAGCTCGATGCGCCAACCTATGCAGAACAGCGACAGAGGGTGAGGTTGCATCTCCTCGAAGGTGAGCCGCCGCCAGTGACCTGGACACCACTGGTCCAGCTCGACTTCGATGGTGGCGATAGCTTCTGCAGACGCCATTCAGCCGAAACGCCCGCCGCCGTCCTCGCGACGGGCGGTCTCTACCGATGTGACAGTCATGATAGAACCTAGACTGGACCCCTTGTTGGCGGCATCGGGATCAGGCCGGTTGGAGAAAAATTTCGTGTCGAACACACTATCCCAGGCTTCACGGGCCATCGCGCGCGTGCAGTCGTCGCGGTCGAGCACCTTGAGGGTGTCCAGCGCCGCCTTTAAGCAGTCCCGGAAGTACGTGACTTGGTCATCGCCTTGCTCCGCCAGGTTCTTCGTCACAATCGGATGAGGATGAGCAACCTGGGTTGACAAGGTCAGGGCCGAGTGGATCATCTGCCAGGTCTGACGCAACGCCTTGTCGTCGCGGCCCGCGTTGGCCACGAAATGGTCGACGACGAGTTTCGAGATAGTGATCCCACTGGTCGTGCTCGCCTTCCAATCCACGCGCCGGGCAAATTTCTTTGTCAGTTTGGTGATGCGCCGCATCTGGCTGCCGTCGGCCTGACCTGAGTTGAGCTCGCCTACTTGGTCGTTGAACCACTTCGTGACGGCACGTGCATCTGAAATGAGCCACGAGTTACCGCTGGCCAACTCGTACTTCTCGACATCGTTTCCAGCCCAGTCCTTCTCCGTCACGATGCGGTAGACCGGCACATCGATGTGATAACCCGCAGCATAAGCTTGGCGAACGCAGTTGTTCTTGACCTCAGCTTCCTGTTTGAAGCGGCCGTCCCACTTCAAGGCGTCGCACACACGCTGCCGAGCCTCCAGCGGGGTCAACTCCACACCGTCGTCATCCTTCAGGTCCTCGGACCAGAAATAGGCGCCGTCATCGATGTCGTAGTCGTTGCCAGGGTCCTGCACCATGGTGCGCATCTGATACGAGCCCTGAGAGTGCACCTCGCGTGGCTGCGGCTTGCCTGCGGTGTCGAGGCCTTTGCGCAGACGGTCCCGGCCATTGTCCCTTCGACCGCGCATGTCCTTCTGCTGGCTAAGCGCTAGGGTGACCTCGTCTCGATGGTAGCCAGTCATGTCGCCGTCACAGTTGATGTCAGTCATGCTTCTCTTCCATATTTGTAGGTGCGTGAGGCTGGGATTCAGACAGCGCGGCCCGGAAGGCCTTCATGTGAGGGTTTTGCGCTTGGCTTGCCCATGCATAGTCAACGTCAGAGATTGCTTGTCGTGCGAGCGCATTCAGCAATTTGGGCCGAGCGTCGTCCATGTTAGACAGATACTCCTGCAGCGCCTTTGATGGACACTGAGCAGGCAGACGGTAAGCAAAACTTCCGTCGTGGCGCAATTCAGCAACCTTATTGGTTAGGTAACTGTACCCGACGGCCTGAGCGTTCATTCCGGCCTCAATGGCCTTCAAACCAAACTTCCAGCCAGGGGCTGCTCGATAACGAGCTCGATCGGAGACTTCTTCTCCCCCCTGCGCGGGCAGCGTGCCCAGCATGAATAGCTGGATAGGGCGCTGCTCTTTCAGATCATGAAGAATTTCGACCGCCTCCATCATCCCGATTAGACCTGGGTTGTTGGCCCACAAACCGCCGTCGACGTAGGTTGCAGTAGTCGCACCGTCTCCGCCAGGCTCAGCCAGCTTCGCCATCGAACGCAGGATAGGCGCTGCGGTAGTAGCCATACACACATCCACCAGCGTGCGCAGGTCGTCGCGGCCATTAAGCCTGCTGAGATGCCTGGTCTTGAAGACGACAGCGGAGTGCCGGTTGATGTCGATCGTCGGGATTGCCAGCGCGATGCCACGCTTTTCGTAGACCTCGGCGATGGTGCTTTTCCCTAACTTAGCTTCTAGCGCTTCCCGTAACGCGATTTCACCGCATCGCAGGCCAATACCGAGATTCCGGACTACGTAGTTACCAATGATCGGCAGAGCTCGCGCCCACTGGTGCGGGAAGATTTTGCCACCGTACTCCAAGTACAGATCTTGCACGTCTTGAAGGGAAATACCCTTGGCGAGCGCGCAAGCCACGATGCCGCCCGTACTGGTGCCAACGATCAAATCGAAAGCACTGCCGATATCGAGCGTACTTTCCCCCGGGTGATCAGCCTTGGCCACGCGGGCGGCATAGGTCGCTAGATATGCAGCCTGGTAGACCCCGCGCATTCCGCCGCCGTCCAAGCACAACACCCTGAAGGGTTTGCTTACTTCAGCCATTTAGATTATCCATAGATATGAATTATTCATACAGGAGTTATCAGTTATTATATATGCGTAGTGTAAGGTTTTTCCCAAGTGCATACAGTCGGTCCTCGTAGAGGTACCTATGCTTTTCATTACACCGACTCAGGCCGATTCCGCCTGCCAGTTTTAACAGGATGATGCAAAAACCGGCGATTCCGCGTCAGCATTGAGGTTCAGGTCGAATTTCATCGTGACATCGTTTTCCGAAATAGCTTTCTCGCCACTTTCGAATAGCCTTCGTGGCCGCAACGGCGGCCGCGAAGGCTATTTTGTGCGCCTGCACTCATGCCTTTACCTCCGTAACGCTCAATTTCGCGATTCGGAGCAGGTTGTATGCAGCGCCGGAAATAAAGGCCGCCATCTGGGTCTTCGCCTGGCCGATGAAGCGGGTTTTTCTCAACCCGCCGACCGTTTTCAACCAGCCGAATATTTCCTCAACGCGCTTTCGCTTTCGCTGGCTGACCCGGTAGCCCTCGGTCCGGGTGGTTCGCCCATCCAGTCCAGGTGTCTTCCGACCCTTGATGCGTGCAATGTGCGGACGGATCTGATGCTCGCGCAGATGCTCGACGAACGCCTTCACGTGATAGCCCTTGTCCGCACCCAGTGTCTCGGGGTGAATGTGCCTGCGTCGCGCTCGCGTGAGCAACTGCCGGGCCGCACGGTGCTCGGCCTGAATCGATTCGGTGATGAGGATATCGACGCACAACCCGTTGCGATTTTCCATGAGCACATGTCCGCCGTAGCTGAGTTTGGCCGGCTGGCCGTTGCCCTTTCTCATGAGGCGGGACTCGGGGTCCGTTGTGCTTTGATGCGTGGCGTTCGAGCGCTTCTCGCCCTTGAAGTCGACCATCCCCGTGCCATCATCACCGTCATTGGGCGGGGTCCCGTCCTTGCGTTTGAAGCTCTTGAACGAGGCCCAGGCGTCGATCAGCGTGCCGTCTACCGTGAAATGGTCCGAGGACAGCAGATTCTGCTTCCGGGCCAGATTGACGACCTCGTCGAAGAAGCGTCGGGCTACGTCAGTGGCGACCAGGCGCTCACGCAGACGGCTGAAATTCGATTGGTCCAGCGTCGGACTCTCGAGATCCATGTCGAGGAACCAGCGGAACAGGATGTTGTAGTCGAGTTGTTCGCAGAACTGCCGGTCGGAGCGAACCGAATACAGCGCGATCAGCAATTGCGCCTTGAGCAGACGCTCTGGCGGAATCGACGGACGGCCGACCGACGAGTAAAGCGCATCCAATTCCGCGCAAATCAAACCAAGGGCTCGATCCGCCAAACGCTTCACCCGTCGCAGCGGATGATCGGCAGGCACACGCGATTCCGGCGAGAAATAATGGAACATCGAGGACTGGGGGTCGAGTTGGCCGCGCATCGTTGCAGTACAAGGAGTTTGGAGATGGTTCTATGACAAGCAGCTTGATGGATCGTTCACTGACTTTTGCATCACCCTGTTAATAGCCTGAATTGGGTTAAATGTCTCCTCCAGGCGCGGCACTTTTGACATCCGTATAGCCACTATGGGTTAGAAGTGTGGGTTCATTAGATCGGGAAGCCGCAATTCACTGCGACTCATGGACGACTGGCGGGTAAGCGATGCATTACTGACCGAAGTGGAAGGATGCCACAACGACCGGACTGGCCGACAAGTCCTCCTTCAATAGTCGGCCATGATGGATGTGCGTCGTCCGCACAATGAGTCTTTTCCCCGCAGGATCACGATGCTCTGTCGCAACACTCGTAAAGTGAACGCATGCTGCCGGGGTGTCCGTGCGGCGGCGTTCGAATGGGAGGCCATATGGCGATCGAGCTGAACAAGGACATCCGCGCCGAAGCGATTGCTTCAATCGAGCGCTATTTCAGCGAAAACATGGACGAGCCGATTGGCAACATCGCAGCGGGGGCGTTGCTGGGTTTCTTTATCGAAGAGATCGGTCCGGCGATCTACAACAAGGGCGTGGCGGACGCGCAGGAGCGCTTGCAGATGCGGGTGATGGAGCTCGATATCGAGGTCCATGAAGAGGAGTTTCAGTACTGGCGAAAGCTTGAGCGCAAAGGCAAGGGGCGCAAGTAGGGGGCAGGCGAGTCTGCGGATGGGCGCAGGGCGGTGACCGGGGTGGCCGCCGCCCCCGCGCGGCTGGCTTACTCGGGCTTGCGCGCGACCATGCCGATCAGTGCAGAGCGGCCTTTGTGGCCTTTTCCTTCTTGGACATCGTCTTCGTATTCGACCAGTTCCTCGATCTCCCAGTCTGCAAATGCTTCGCGCAGGACGTCTTTGGTGTAGAGGTTTTCCACCGCGGAGGGTCCGCCGGTTTTGTATTCGAGCTGTTTGGGGGTGTAGCCCTGCAGCAGGATGCGGCCGCCGGGGCGGGTGAGGCGCTTCATGACTTCGAACTGTTTGTCGCGCCATGCGGGGCCGACGAACTGGATGAAGATGCCGACGACCCAGTCAAAGGCGTTGTGCATGTCTTCCGGCGGCCAGCCGGGGGCGAGCATGTCGGCCTGAATGAAATTGACGTCGAGCTTGCGGCCAGCGGCAAGGTGGCGGGCTTTTTCCACGGCAACGGCGGAGATTTCGATGGCGGTGACTTCAAGTCCCTGTTCGGCGAGCCAGACCGAGTTGCGGCCTTCGCCGTCGGCCACCGATAGCGCAGTGCGCCCGCTTTGCAGCAGGTCGAGCCGGTGGGCGAGGAAGCGGTTGGGCTCGGTGCCGAACAGGTAGTCGTCGCCTGCGTCACGGTAACGGGCGCTCCAGATGCTTTCCTGATTCATGGGTTCAACTCCTCGGTTGTCATGACGCCGCTGCTGGCGGCAATGGGACGGGCGGCAAAGTCGGGTGAGTTGCGGCGTCAGCGCTCAGGGTGGCGGGACGCGTGGAAACGCATTGCAACCAACGCGCCGGGGCTCTCGAACATGCTGTGGAGAGGTCGATCGTCGTCAAGGTTTGCGCACAGAAGGGGACGGCGGGGATGGGCCATGGAAAATCTCCACAGTGATGAAGGCAGACCTGAAAGACCTCTTGGCGGATGTTTGATTCGACCTTGCCCGTCGTGCGCAGCTGGTGGGCATCAGGCTCAACGTTCCTGCTAGCTTACGCTTCAATCGGGTGGGTGTGCGGCATGGTGCAGTGACGCTCTGATCAGGGCCAGTCGGCAAAGCTGCGTTCGATCGTGGCACTTTTGTCGCTGCGATTGCGTACGACGCTGTTGCGGTAACGGGCCGGTGTGCTGTTGGTGCGGATACGGAAGAAGCGGCTGAAGTGCGTGGCGTTGCGAAAGCCGAGATCTTCGGCGACCTGTTCGATGCTCAGGCCGGAGCGCACGAGTTGCTGACAGGCTTCATGAGCGAGACGGTCGTGAACGAGGTCGAGCGGCGTGCGCTTCAGCGTGCGCACGCAGATGTCGTGGAGGCGGTCGGGTGAGATATCCAGCGCTTCGGCGTATTGGGCGATGCGCCAGTGTTCGCGGAAGTGAAGCTCGACCATGTGACGGAAGCGCATCAGGATGGCGCCCTGGGTGCTGGTGGATTGCCTGCCGGCGGCTTCGAGGCCGGAGAGCCGCCAGCACTGGATCATGATCACGGCCAGCTGTGCCGTAAGAAAGCGCCACGAGGCGTCCTCGCTGCGCGCCAGCTCGCGTTCGATGGCGCGAAAAGCGTGCGTGACATCCTCGAACAGGTCGGCGTCCTGCACCGTGCTCGATACCACGGGGCGTTCGGCCATATAGCGCAGCGGCACTGATTCCGCGCCCTTGCCGATGGCATCCACCACAAACACATCGGAGAACGACATCACCAGCGCCGGTGTGCCGGCCGCGAGACGGATGAAGTGCTGGGGCCGGACGGAGAGGAGGACAAGCGCAGGGCCGTTGAGCTCGAGTTCGTCCTGACTGTCGGAGAGGACGGCGCGGCCGGTACTCAACAGGATCAACGCGCGCGGCAGCCCGCCGCGTTCGCTCCACAAGGCGTGGCGACGGGTGCCGAGCCCGCTCGGGAAGCGGCGCAGTGACACGTTGGCCTCGATGTAGCGGCGGTAATGGGCGGTGTCGATTGCGGCGGCGGGTAACACGTCAGGCGGTCACAAAGGGTAATCCTGCGGCTGGGTCTGGATGCTGATCCAGCGCAGTTCGGTAAATTCGTCGATGGCTGGCTTGCCCCCGAAACGTCCCCAGCCACTGGCCTTGATGCCGCCGAACGGGATCTGCGCTTCGTCCTGTACGGTGGGCCCGTTGATATGGCAGATCGCCGACTCAATGCGCTTGGCGATCTGGAAGGCCCGCAGGGTGTCACGTCCGAACACGGCCGCGGACAGCCCGTAGTCACTGTCGTTTGCGATCGAGATGGCCTCTTCGATATCGTCGAAACGCATGACCGCGGCGATGGGGCCGAAGGTTTCCTCGTGGTAGAGGCGCATCGTGGGGGTGACGTGGTCGACCAGGGTCGGCTGCACAATACTGCCGGCAATATCGCCGCCGACGATCAGCTCTGCGCCCTTGTTCACGGCATCGACCACCAGTTGGCGGATGCGCTCGGCCGCCTCGACGCTGATCATTGAGCCGAGCGGGCAACCGGAGGCGCCGGCAGTCAGGCTGCGGGCACGTTCCGCCAGGCGTGCGGTGAAGTCGTCGGCGACGCGGTGGTCGACCAGGATGCGCTCGGTCGACATGCAGATCTGTCCCTGGTTGAAAAACACGCCGAAAGCGGCTGCCTTGACGGCCTCGTCGATGTCCGCGTCATCAAGCACCAGCAGCGGAGCCTTGCCGCCCAGACCGAGCAGGCAGGGCTTGAGATGGCGGGCGCAGAGCTCCGCCACCATGCGCCCGACGCGGGTCGAACCGGTGAAACTCACCCGCCGCACGGCGGGGTGGGCGATCAGCGCTTCGACGACGGCGCCGGAATCCGCCGGTGCGTTGAGCACGATGTTGCACACTCCTGGCGGAAAGCCGGCGTCGCGCAGCACCTCGCCGATCAGGCGGTGGGTCAGGGGGGAAAGTTCCGAGCCTTTGAGGACGACGGTGTTGCCGCACGCAAGCGGCATTGCGATTGCGCGAATGCCGAGCAGCACGGGCGCATTCCACGGTGCAAAGGCGAGGACTACGCCCGCGGGCTGGCGCACGATCATGGCGATCGAACCGGCGCGGTTGGAGGGAATGATCTCGCCCTGAACGTGGGTGACCATGGCCGCGGCCTCGCGCAGGATATCGGCCGCGAGCTGACAGTTGAAGCGCGCCCATGAAGTCGTGGTGCCGGTTTCGGCGGTGATCGCTTGTTCAAAACGATCAGCCCGTTCGATCAGCAGATCGGCGGCGGTGTGGAGCAGGGTTTGGCGCTGCGCGGGCAGCATTTCGCCCCACGGGGTGAATGCGGCGGCAGCGGCATCGACTGCGCTGGTGGCGTCGGCCACTGTGGCGGCGGCCGCGCGAGTGACTACTTCTCCGCTCACCGGGTTGCAGCAGTCGAAGGTGGCATTGCCGCTGGCGGCGACGTCGCAGTTGTTGATGAGCAGTGGGGCGTGCTGCATCTGTCTCCCGTTATGGTCGCGATACAGGCAGCACACCCCGTTCGGTGCGGTGCAGCGCAGGACCTGATGCTGCACCCGGCGACGGATTGGATCGTCGCCTACAGCGGCATGATCGCCTTGAACCAGAGCTTGTCACCGCCGAAGCGGTTTTCAACCCCGGTTTCACGCTGCCACTGACCGATGAAATGCACGCCTGATGCATTGGTATAGGTCACGCTCGGGCCGATCGCGAACACCTGCCCGCGCCGACCCTCGGACCAGACACCGGGGTTGGCGGCCAAGGTGTGGCCTTCGAGCTTGTCTTTATTGATCTGCGTCAGATAATACCCCGAAAGCCCGACCCCCCACGCGCCGAAGCGCTTGCCCACGAGGTAGTCGACGTGGAACTCGTCGCCCGAGGCGTATTCCATTTTTTCTGCGCCGGGCGCAAGGCGAAAGTCCTTGTTGCTCGACTTGATGTTGTACATGAACTTGGCGGACAGCTCCCAGCCGTCCTTGTTGAGGTAGCTCACCGCGAACAGCGGTTCGATGCTCCAGTAGTTGGCGCCGATGCTCTGCGTCGGGTCGCCTTCCTTGTAGCGGCCGGTGGGCAGGTTGATGCTCATGCCCGTGGCCCAGTGCCAGTTGTCCGTGTGCCACGAGATCACGAAAGGATCGAAGGTGGCGTCGCCGAGGCCGGCAACGGTGTTCGTGCTGCCCAGCGAGACCTTCTGTGACACCACCGGGAGGATGGCGTACCAGCCCCAGTTGCCGCCAAGAATCCTGTGCCCGGATACGTGCACCACGCGGAAGGCATTGAACCAGGCCTCTGCGCTTGCGCCGGACACCCGCTTGCCGTCGCCATTGCGCAGATCTCCGCTGTAATAGCCGAAGTAGTTGAGGTAGTAGGTTCCGGGTGGGGGCAGTGCGCCGGCGAGCCAGTTTTCGGCACCGTTGGGATACTGATCGGCGCCTTCCTTGGCGGTGGCGGTGGTGGCCAGGCAGGCGAGGGCGCAGACGGCGAGGCTGTGGCTGAGTTTTCTCATTTTCTGTCTCCATGGGTGTGGTGCTTCCGGTTGCGGCAGGCACAGGCGTGCGCCTGCCTGCCGTGGGGGCACGGCAGGCAGTGCGGTCTGCTGCTATCGGGAGGCGGCCGACGGCCGCCGGACGGTCAGAAGGGGTAGGGGCGCGGCTTGTGCTGCAGCGTGATCCACTGTGCGCGGGTGAACTCCTCGATGGCCCATTCGCCATTGAAGCGGCCGAGGCCGGAGTTCTTCTCGCCGCCGAAGGGGGCGTTCGGCTGGTCGTCGACGGTCATGTCGTTGATGTGCGTCATGCCCGCCGTGATGCCGCGTGCAAAGCGCACACCACGTTCGAGATTGGCGGTGAACACCGCGCTCGACAGGCCGTACTCGGACTGGTTGGCGAGCTCCAGCGCGTGTGCTTCGTCACGTGCCTTGATGATGGGCAGCACCGGGCCGAAGGTCTCGTCGATGGCGATCGAGCAGGTCGGGTCGACATCGGCGAACACGTGCGGCGGCACCACGTTTCCCTTGACCTCGCCGCCCACGACCAGGCGGGCGCCATCGCGCTTCGCACGCTCGATGCGTGCGACGACGTCCTCGCACTGCTTGGTATTGATCAGCGGACCGACGACGGTGGCGGGATCGGCAGGGTCACCGAAACTCAGGCCTTCGACGCGTTGCTGGACTTCGGCCACGAAGGCGTCGTACACCTTGGCGTCGACAATGGCGCGGTTGGTGCTCATGCAGATCTGACCTTGATGCAGGAAGCGTCCAACCACGGCGGCGTTGGCGGCCACGGCAACATCGGCGTCGTCCAGCACGACGATCGGTGCGTTGCCACCGAGCTCGAGGGCGACGCGCTTGATATGACGCCCCCCGGCAGCCAGGCGGCCGACGCCGCGGCCGACTTCGGTCGACCCGGTGAAGGAGATCAGGCTGGGTACCGGATGATCGACGAAGTGGTCGCCGATCTCGCTGCCGGCACCGATGACGACGCTGAGCAGGCCGCTGGGCAGGCCGGCCTCTTCGTAGATCTTGGCCAGCAACAGGCCGCCGGTGATCGGCGTATCACTGGCCGGCTTGACGACCACGGCGTTACCCAGCGCTAGCGCCGGGGCGATCGAGCGTGCAGAGAGGTGGAAGGGGAAATTCCACGGGCTGATCACGCCCACCACGCCCAGAGGCGAGCGATAGACGCGGCTCTCCTGGTTCGGAACGCCGGCGGCGAGGATGCGGCCCTCGACGCGGCTCGGGAAAGTGGCGGACTCCACCATGATGCGGCGTGCGCTGTCCCACTCGATCAGGGCCTTCAAGCGCGTGCTGCCGGATTCGCGCACGATCCATTCCTGCACTTCCGCGCCGCGGGCCAGAAGAATGTCGGCCGCGCGGCGGATCACGTCGGCGCGTTCGTCGGGCAGACGTGCAGCCCATTCACGCTGGGCACGGGCTGCGGCGGCATAGGCGTCGTCCACGTCGGCGATGTTGGCGAGCTGGATTTCGGTCAGCTGCTCGCCGTTGAAGGGGTTAGTGTCGGCGAGGCGGCGCTCGGAGCGACCGGCGCGCCACTGACCGGCGATGGGCTGCTGGTCGAAGCCGGTGTAGGCAACCGGCGGGCTGGTGTGTGTCATGAGATGGTTCTCCGTGCTCAGATGTTGATGCCGCACTTGCCCGGGGCAAGGATGCCGTTCGGGTCGAGGGCGCGCTTGATGGCGCGTTCCACATCGCGCTTGACGGTGCCGTAGGACTGCGCCACGCGCTCCTGGAAGGCGGTATTGACGCGATATACCGCGTAGCCGTGCTTTTCGAACTCATCGAGCAGTTCGCTGAAGCAGGCATTGGCGCGTGCGGTTTCCTCTTCGCTGCTGCGGTCGAACAGTACGTCGATGACGTGGTGCATGTCGCGCCAGCCGACGATGAACTCGCCGACATAGTCCAGACCATGCTTGTTGAGAATGGTTTTCGCCATCGCCATCTGCTTTTCGCACTCGCTGCCGCGGGCCTGGCTGACGGGGGCGAACCACATCGAGCCGCCGCCGCCGCGCCAGTTGTAGAGCCCGAACTCCTGCAGGTTCGGCACGCCCGACATCAGTTCAGAGCGATATTTGAAGGGTTGGGTGTCGCCCGCTTCTTCCTTGGTGATCACGCGGCCCTTGCCGGACTTTGCCACCACGTCGGTGACGATCTTCCAGTTGACCTCGACCTGTTCCGGGGTGCCGTACAGCGCGGCATAGACGTTCCAGGCCCCGAGGTGCTTGTCCTTCTGGATCTGCTTGAGCACCGAGTCGGGGGTGGCGCCGGGGGTGGTGATGTAGTCGGAACGGCGGGTGTTGCAGGTGGCGGCTTCCCACAGGGTGCCTGCAATCACGACCGAGTTCGGGATGATCTGGGCGATGCGCAGCGGGCGCAGCATCTCGACGATCTCGGAGATGTCCGATTCTTCGTCGAACTGGATCTCGAACGGCTTGAACACCGGCGGCTTGGGCATCAGCCAGAAGCCCATCTTGGTGCAGATGCCGTAGTTGGACTGGGTGAACATGCCGTCCAGGGTCGGTCCGTAGCCCCATTTGAAGACCTGCCAGGCCTTGTCGCCCTTGACGCCGCCCATGCCGGTGCGCAGCACTTCGCCGTTGGCGAGCACGATCTCCATGCCGCACTGCATCAGGAAGTGCTCGCCGTAAGGCGTGTAGCCAACGCCGCGGTCCATGGTGTTGCCCAGCGGGCCGGCGATGGCCGACGGTGCCGAGAAGGACAGCATCAGTGGCAGCTTGTTCTCTTCGATGTAGTCATACAGCTGCTGATAGGTCACGCCCGGTTCCACGAGCGCGGTGCACAGCTCGGGGTCGACGTGGATGATCTTGTTCATCAGGCGCAGGTCGAGAATGACCTGGCCGCGCGCCACCGGGGCGGCCGAGCCGTAGCCGAAATTGCGCCCGGTCGAGATCGTCCAGATGGGGATCTTGTAGGTGTTGCAGACCTTGACGATGGCCTGAATCTGTTCGACGGTGGTTGCCAGCAGTACGGCAGAGGCGGCGTGCTTGTCGGTTTCGACCGCCAGCATGATCTTGCTGTAGGGCTGGAGCTTGTCGCCGGCGGTCAGCACCTTGTCGGCACCCAGAATGGCGGTGAATTCCTTGACGGCGGCATCGAAGTCGCTCTCGGAAACGTCCTTCGGCAGGATGGTGTACTTGGTCATGGTGGCTCCGTTCAGATGACGCAGGTGAAGGACATGTAGGAGATCCCGTCCGGCACGTAGGCCGCACCGGCCGCGCCGTCGTCGGCGGCACCGGCGAGCAGGGCTGCAGGGCTCAATGCCTGGGCCACGGCCAGCTCGCCGATGTGTGCGGCCCAGGCTGCGGCGTTGGCTTCGTGCGCGAGGCGGTGGTGGGTCATGGCCACTACGGTGGCGTTCTTGCTGCGCATGTGGCCGAGCACCAGCATGGCCGTGGCCGAATCGGTGAGGCCGACAATGGTGGTGGGCCTGCCGTCACTGGCGACTGTCAGCGCGGCGATCGCCGCAGAATCCAGCTTGCCGATGCTTTGTGTTGGCGCCACCGTCGCCGCCGAACGCTCACTTGCCGTGATGACGCCGCGCACGAAGGCGGCATCGAGTGGCAGGCCAGCGATGACGGGTAGCACCCGTGTCATTCTTGAGGCGCCGGCGCCGGTGCGGTGCAGCCCGGCCGCAGAAGCGGGGACGCTTGCTGCTGCAGGGATCGCAACGCTAGCCGCGGCGATGGATTTCAGTACTTCGCGTCGCATACTGTTCATGGCTTTGATCTCCATCAAGGCTTGGCTTTGCTCTTCGACAGATACTCCGCGACAGCCTGCAGGGTCTCGTCATCGACGTCAGATATCCGGAAGGCCGGCATGGCGTTCCGGCCTGAGCGGGCCATGGTGGTGAAGAACGCGGGCGGCAGGTCACGGCCGAGTAGCACGGGGCCGATGTCGGTTTCATGGCAGCGCGAACAGACCTTCTCGTAGAAGTGACGACCCTTGTCGTCAGGTGCGGGGGATCCGGCTGCGTACACGGATGCGCTGAGGCCGAGCGTCAGCAACATGGCTGTAGAGGCCGCGCGCAGCGCAGTGGTGGGGTTGAAAATCGTCAAGGTTTTCTCCTCGGTTCAGGGGTGGCACAAGCCGCGGCCAGCAGACGGTCGCAGCCCGGCCGGCCGGACATGGTTCTTTTTGTATTCGAAAACACCTGAGGGTGTTTGGCGGGACAGGGACTGCGTGGCGCGGTTTGGATGCCACGTTTCCCGTTAGCTGCGGATCCCGCGGCGGAAGGTCCCGGATGGCAGGCAACGTTTTTGACTGAGCCTGCTGGAATACCACTCTATCGTTCGCCCTACTGGCAAACAATATCGTTTTATGGGTTAGTTTGATCGCTTTCTGGTGTGAGTGCGCCGGCCGCGTTTCGAGCCCGCTACCGGCCAGATTTTTGGGGACGGCATTCAGTGCGAGGCAACGGCTGCGCTTGGCGATTGCCGGCAGCAGGTAGCCCCATGATCGACGCTGGCCCCTACCCGTCCGATGATCACTGCAAGAGCCTTGCGTCGGCTAAGGCCATTCTCTTGGTGTTCGACCTGCATGCAGAGGGGCTGCTAGAGGTGGCTTCTGGGTGACACAATCCTTGGTCAGGGGCCTTCTGCGCCTGCCGGAACGACGGCCGTTTGGGTGTGTTGGCGCAGGCGGCAGCGGTTGCGCGAGGACGCCGGGGCGCATCCTGCGATTCGTGA